>NZ_JBFBNW010000017.1:0-175124 GCF_040683955.1 Streptomyces sp. NPDC093111
CCGCTCGCGAACTTGCGCCCGTCGTCGTACTTCGTGGCCTCGGTCCACCGAATCTCGCCCTCGTCGACGGACGAGTCCGCCCGGGTCTCAGACTCACCACTGACACACGGCACGGCCGCCGCCGCAGCGGCGTACGGGGCGTTCACCGTCGCCAGCGCAAGGACCATGGCAGCGACGACAGGCGTCATTGCCTGCGACAACACAGCGATGGCCGACACTCCTCACAACGCGGGTGGATGACGACCGTAGCGGCCAGCTCCCGCGATGCGCTTGGGAGCGACGCGCAGATCACCCGAACGAGCAGCAACAGCAAGAACCGTGCTGGCTCTAACCTGCCCCGGCGACCACGCCCAACGTGCGGATCCGCTCGTGCACCGGTTACTCGGCCGGCGCGGAGGTCGGCTCGTCGCAGATCAGGACGGGCACGTAGTGGCGGAAGAAGGTGTGCGCCAGGACCAGCTCTTCCGCACACCCCGAGAACAGATCGCCGAGGACGGATCCCCGACCACTGCCCAGAGCCATCGCCCACCGACAGTTCGGTACTCACCCGACGGGAGATCCTGGCCTCTGAATGACTCGGCCTCGCATACCCCCGCAATCATGAATTCCCCCTGCCGGGCGATCTCAAGATCTAGGGAAGGAGGTACTCCGCCACGTTCACGCCTGCCTCCTCGGCGAGTTCACGCTAGGCGGCGTGACGCCCTCAGGCCCGGAGTCGTCGAGTGCGTCGCCGATCGCAGAGCGGAGAGCGTCGTGCCCCGGGCCGAGGGCGTACCGCTCGTCGCTCCAGCGCTCTCTCGGGTAGAGCCACACCGGCACGCCCACAAGAGCGGCGGGCTCCCACTCGTACCGGGGCCAGATGTGGGCGTGCAGGAAACCGTCGGTGTTGCCGAGGATCTCCAGGTTCACTCGCCGGAACGCGGGGTCGAGCCGCCGGCAGGCCCGCTCCACGGCTTCCCCGAGGCGGTCCATGTCGGAGAGAAAGCGCAAGCGGCGTACCTTCGTCAGCTCGGACAGACGCTGTACCGCAGGGTCGTCCACCAGAAGTACGGAATATCCGGGCAGAAACTGAACGTCCCCGATGACCGCGAACCCCGCGTCGAGCCGCCGGAGAACCGACGGATTCTCACCTCGAAGCGCGCTCCCGATCCGGTCCGCCCGCCAGGCGATCCCCGCACTGTCCGCCGTCCCGTCCGTCATGGCAACCGACCCTACCGGCCGGCGTCGCCTCAGCCCCCTGCAGAAGCGATGCGACGGAGGTGCCCCTCTCATCCAAGCCGGTAGCTCACCCCGGGCTGCGGCTTCGGGGCGCTTCGTGGAAGCACTGAGTGCTGTCGGCGGCACACCTGGAGCCGGGCGAGGCGCGGGAGCAGGTGAAGCCCACAGCGCTGGCCTCGCTCGGCCTGTCGGCGGTTGCCGCCGAGCGCCTGGCCGCGCGGGCCGCGCTGCGGGACGGCGCCTACCGCGAGGTCGCCGCCCGCCTTCCGGCGAACGCGCGGATCAGGCGCCGACGGCGAGGGCGGCTGCACTTCGCGGCGCTGCTGGTCGCTCACAGCTGGAACATCGGCTTCACTCCGGTGGTGGGCGGCGCGGACGCGCTCAAGTACGGGCGGCTTTCCCGCGTCGACCAGACGCTCCTGCGGATGGAGACCTACCGGCAGGCCAACTCGGCACTGATCGACGCCCAGGCGTCGATCCCGCTCGCCCGGGTACGGGCGGCGGCCTGGTCGCCTCCGTCGACGGCATGCGCTTTGTCGTGCCGGTGCCATCGGTGTACGCCAGGCCGAACCCGAAGTACTTCGGCGCCTCCACCGGCGGTGGCGGGCGCCGGTCCGGGGCGACGTGGCTGAACCTGATCAACGACCGGGCCGCGGGTCTCGGGGGGGACATCATGGCCAGGACCCCGCGCGACTCCTGTACGTGCCGTGCTGGACGTCCTCCACGACCGCGACGGCGGGCGGCGCCCGGAGATGGTCGTCACCGACACCGCCTCGTACTCCGACAGCGCCTTCGGCCTGCTCAACCTGGCCGGGTTCGCCTACGCGCCGCAGCTGGCCGACCTGCCCGGCCAGAAGCTGTGGCGCATCGAGCCGAACTGGAAGGACGTGCTGCGGATCATCCGCTCGATCCATACCGGCGCGGTGCGGGCCTACGACGTGATCCGCATGCTCTCCCGGGACGGCCGCCCGCCCGCACTCGGCGACGCCATCGCGGACTCCGGGCGGATCGTTAGGACCCTGCACATCCTGTGCCTGGCCGACCAGCCGTCCTACCGGCGCCAGATCAAGGCGCAGGCCAATCTCCAGGAGGGCCGCCACTCGCTCGCCCGGAAGATCTTCCACGGCCCGTGCCGGGCAACTCCCCCAGCACTACCAGGAGGGCATGGAGCACCAGTTCGGCGCGCTGGGCCCGGTCCTCAGCGTCCTGGTGCTGTTCAACACCCGCTACATGGACCGGCGGACCTAGTGAACGTGGCGCTGGAGCAGTTGGCGCGGGCCGGGCTGGAGGAGCCGGCGTTCTCCACCCTGGACCGGATGGCGATGAGCATCCGCACGGACGCCTACGACGACATCTTCTTCTGGGGCGCCGGGCGGCGCGGCGAGGAGGAGCGCGCCGGACGGCTGCGGCTGCTGACTGTACTGGGGGGACCGTAGGACGCGCGCGCGGGACGGCCCGATGAGCTGGTGGCGCCCGCGATGGCCTCCGTCGAGGGCTCGAAGGACCGGCGGACGTTCTCGACCTTCTTGTGCCGGGACTTGGCCGCCCGAACCGGATGCCACGGATCAGGAGTGAGACGGCCGCCCGGCCGCCCTCACGTCCCCGGTGGCGTTCGCGCCGGTCGCCGACTCGTTGAGGGGTCCGGCCACGTCCCCTCAGGAACGCGGTTCGATCCCGAAGGAGAGCCCCTCCGGGGGCTCAGCGAGTTCGACCTGGTCGGGAACGTCGGCGAACAGGACAAGCAGCACGTCAGGGTCAAGAAGGTCCCGCCGCTGGGATGACCCGGCCGGTGCGGACACCGGGTCGGGCGCATGGAGGTGGGCCACGCCGTCCGTCCAGGCGAAGCGGGCTGCGGCTGCCGCGCCGGAACTGTTCACCACGGGGAGCTCGGCCGGGACGTACTTCCCGCCGCTCACGACAACCACGGGGCGACCGTCCCGGTACTCGATCGACAGGGTCGCGATGTCCTCGGGCTTGACCTGGTCCGCCGGGATCAACGTCGGCCCTGCGGGCACCGCCCCGGAGGACGGGGACAATCCGAGGTTTGCCATCTGCTCGGGCGACATCTGCACCGTGGCGGGGCCCTTGGCGTTGGGCGTGGTCTCGGACATGGCGTCTCCTCACTCGACGGCTCGCTGCCGACGCGCCTGGATCGTGCCCGCCGAACCCACACGGTAACCAGCTCTCAGCGCCCGCTGCCGCCGGGCGCGAGCCAGGCTGGTGACCTCGCCGATCGCCTCGGGGGACGGCTTGAAGTAGCGCCGGGCGTTCACCGGCTTCTTCCGCCGTACACATCGGCGACGGCGACAGTCCGGCCGCCGCGGGCCCCGCTTGTCAGGCGGGACTGAGGGGATGCCCCGGGGAACGGGCCCTCCCATAACTGTACTTTTCGTAAGGTACGGTTATGGGGGATTTCGACTGCTTTAGAGGTATGCGGACATGAGCTTGAGTACGAAGCGGCGCTGGCTGCTGCTCGCGGTGGTGAGTGCGGGACTGCTGCTGATCACCCTGGACAACTCCATCCTGTACGCGGCGTTGCCGACGCTGGTGGAGGACCTGGGCGCGAGCAGTTCGGAGAGCTTGTGGATCATCAACGCCTACCCGGTGGTCATGGCCGGGCTGCTGCTGGGCAGCGGGACGCTGGGAGACCGGGTGGGGCACCGGCGGATGTTCCTGATCGGGCTGGTGGTCTTCGGGCTCGCCTCGCTGGCGGCCTCGTTCTCGTCGAGCCCGGAGGCGCTGATCGCGGCTCGGGCGTTCCTGGCCGTGGGCGCGGCCGCGATGATGCCCGCGACCCTGGCCCTGATCCGCGTCACGTTCGAGAACGAACGCGAGCGCAACCTCGCCATCGCCATCTGGGGAAGCCTGGCGGTCGTGGGCAGCGGACTCGGGCCCATCGTCGGCGGCGTCCTGCTCAACAGCTTCTGGTGGGGGTCGGTGTTCCTCATCAACGTTCCCGTCGTCATCGCGGCGCTCATCGGCACGCTGCTCCTCGCGCCGCCCAATGACGCGGACCCGTCCAAGCGCTGGGACCTGCCCTCCTCGCTGCTTTCGCTCGTCACCCTCGTCGGTCTCGTGATCGCGATCAAGGAGACGGCGAAGGTCGACCACGCTCCCCTCGTCATCGCCACCGCCGTCCTCGCGGCCGTTGTGGGCGGCTGGGCGTTCGCGCGTCGGCAGCGCCGTCTGCCCTACCCGCTGCTGGACTTCGCGATCTTCCGCAACCCGGCGTTCCTCGCCGGTGTGCTGGCCGCCGGGCTGGCCCTGTTCGCCATCGCGGGCATTCAGCTGATCACCACCCAGCGCTTCCAGCTCGTGGAAGGCTTCACCCCCCTGCGCGCGGGGCTCCTCGTCGCCTCCGTCGCGCTGGGAGCGCTGCCGACGGCCCTCATCGGCGGCGCCATCCTGCACAAGGTCGGCCTCCTGCCCATCATCGCGGGCGGTCTCACCCTCGGCACGGCCGGCACCGCCGTGGTCCTGGTCAACTTCGACACCAGCATGGGACTGCTCGTCACCGGTCTGGTGATGACCGGCGCGGGACTCGGAGCGGCGATGTCGGTGGCCTCCAGCGCCATCATGGGCAACGTTCCCGCCCGCCGGGCCGGCATGGCCTCCTCCGTCGAAGAGGTCTCCTACGAATTCGGCAGCCTCATCGCGGTCGCCCTCCTCGGCAGTCTCCTGACCGCCGTCTACAGCGCGACCATCGACCTGCCCGCGGGAGTGCCCGACCGGGCACGCGACAGTATCGACGCCGCGCTCGCCCTCGCCGGCGAGAGCAACCCCGCCCTGGTCACCGCGGCCTCGAACGCCTTCGACAACGCCTACTCCGCCGTGGTGACGGTGGTCGTCGGCGTCCTCGCCGTCGGCACGGTCGCCACGGGCCTGCTCCTGCGCCGTTACGGCCCCGGATCCGCGCTGACCGCCTCCGCGCACCACTGAAAACCGTACCGGGAGCACGCATGCGGACCAGCAAACGTACCCAGATCCTCGAAGCGGCCGCCCGCGTCGTGGAGCGTGAAGGCGTCAAAAGTGTCACCTTCGACTCCGTCGCCGCCGAGGCCGGCCTGACCAAGGGCGGCCTCCTCTACCACTTCGCCTCCCGCGACGATCTCGTCCGGGCCATCCATCAGCACCTCGCCGACCAGTGGGAGGCGCAGATGGCGGCAGTTGCAGGGAAGCCGGCCGCCGAAGCCGACGCGGCCGAACGACTCGCCGCCTACACCCGCGTCGCCACCCAGACCGCCACCCGGGCCGAACTGCTGCTCATGCTCGAAGGCGCGACGACCGCCGAGCACCTGGCCCCCTGGAACGCCGTGATCGGACGGTGGGCACCACCCCCGCCCACCTCCACCGACGACCCCGCCGTGCTCGACCGCTTCATCGCCCGCCTGGCCGCCGACGGGCTGTGGCTGTACGAATCCCTGACGGCCGAACGCCTCGACCCCGCCCTACGACAAGCCATCGCCGAACGCATCGCCGGCACCCTCGACCACGATGTCCGCTGACCGACGTACGCTGACCGCTCCGCTTCCGCGTCGTGCCGCACGCCTGGACCCGCCCAACGGGTTCGGGCTCGACCGGGGCCAGCATGTCGGCGACCTCGCCACAGTCAGCGCGATGGTGCGGAACATGCCGCTTTCGGATTAATCACGGCCTTTGGCCTGTTCGGCGGTCACGCTTTGTGATCCAGACCAGCACCGAGTCCTACCGCCACCAGACCACCCAGGAAGCCCTCTTCCCTCGCCAGGACTGGGGATCGGAGAGCAGCGTGGCAAGAAGGCGTTCCGTCTTCCGGTCGGCCGGAGTGGCACTGGTGGCGGCCGTGATCGTGGCCATCGCGCTGACCGTGGTGGATGTCGTGATCGCGTTCCGGGTCTACACCGGCACCGGGATGACCGGCGGTCACGCCGACAACGCCAGCCGCAGCGTGGACGCGCTGTTCTCCGCCATCCACGCCGCGGACGAGGACATGGCCAGAACCGCCGCCGACAGGAGGAAGCCGGTGCCTGCCCCGTACGCGATCCGCATCGAGGCGCTGGCCCAGGACATCGACGCCGACGCCCACTCGCTCGGCCTGGACCCGGAGAGCGCCGCACTCGCCGCCGCGCTCACCGACTGGCTCGCCCGGCCCGAGACCGGCCTTCACTCCCTCCTGACCTCCGCCGACGCCCTGGCTGCCGCTCTCGACGAGCACAAGGCGCAGGACCGTGCGGACGCTGTCGCCGCCCAGAAGGCCCTGCTCACCCTCCATCTGGGCTGCGTCACCGCTCTCCTGCTCATCCTGGGCGGCCTGGCTCTCGCCGTGTGGCGCAGGATCGTTCTGCCGCTCGCCGACCTCGAATCGCACCTCGGACGCACCGCCGCCGACACCGCCCCCGCCACCCGCATCCCCACCGCCCCACCCCGTGGCTCGGCGGCATCCTCGGCCAGGCCGAGCACACCCTGTGGGTCCTGAAACAGTCCCAGTACCAGGCCGGCAGGGACCGCGAGGCCCTACGCACCGACGCCGCGGCCTCCGAAGGAGTGCGCGGCATCCTGAACGCCCGTCACTCCCCAGGGCCCGGTGTGATCACGGGCGGGCGTATCCACACGGCCGAGGGCGTCATCGCGGGCGACTTCCTGGACGTCCTGCCCCTGCCGGACGGCACCACGGTCCTCCTCCAGGGCGACGTCGCGGGCCACGGCACCGACGCCGGCCTGCTCGCCGTCCAGATCAAGAGCGCCGTCGTCGCGGTCCTTCGTCTCGACCCCGATCCCCGCGCCGCGGCAGCCGCCGCCTGGGCCGTCGTCGCTCCCGAGGACGAGCGCTTCACCACCCTCGTCATCGCCGTCCTGGACCCCCGAGGACGGCGCCTCGCCTGGCTGAACGCCGGCCACGAGATCGTCCTGCTCCGCCGCGCCGACGGCACCGTCGACGAACTCGGAACCACGGGCCCGGTCGTCGGCCCGTTCATCACCGACCCCGACGGCATGTGGGACGTCCATGACTGCTCGCTCGCCCCCGGCGACCTGGTCGTACTGGCCACCGACGGCCTCACCGACGCCCGTGACCGCACCGGCGTCATGCTCGGCCGGGACGCGGTCATCACCACCGTGGCGGGCGCCGGGGCCGACCCGCGAGCGGTGGTCGGCGCTCTGTACCGGGCGATCGAGGACCATGGCGCCGACTGGGACCGCGACGACGTCAGCATCCTCGCCGCCACCGTCAAACAAGACGACAGCCGGGCCACCGCCCCACGGAGCAGGCCGGCTTCCTGAGCAGGGGCCGAAGTCTCCAGGAAGGTCGGCCCAGGTGTCGACGAAGGTGTCGAAAGCAAGGAGGCCGCCTTGCGGTGCCGCCTTCTGAACGTCTGAGCCGTGGTTACCGCAGCATCTCGGAGAGCTCTCGGACCGCTTCCCTCGCCGTGCGTCCCACTCCCACCAAGGTGGCAGAAGCCGGGCCGGTCCAGTCGCCGTAGCCGAGGAGGTGGACGCGGGGGTCGGTGAGGGACCGGGTGCCTTCGGTGGGGACCAGGCCCTCGGGGGTGCGGAGAGCGAGCGGAGTGAGGTGGGTGAGGGCGGGGCGGAAGCCCGTGCACCAGATGATGGCGTCGGCGTCCGCGGTCATGCCGTCCGGCCACGCCACGCCGGTCGGGGTGAGCCGCTCGAACATCGGGGTGGCCTTGAGGAGGCCGGCGTCGCGGGCTTCCCGTACGGGCGGGACGGCCACGATGTCGCCGAGGGACGCGATGCCGCCGGTGTCGGGGCGGCCCTCGTCGAGGGCGCGGCGGCGGGCGGTGGCGGCGTCGAAGAGGGCGCGGCCGTCGATGTCGTCGGGGAGGTAGCGGGGGTCGCGGAGGGTGGCCCAGGTCAGGTCGGTGTCGTACGCGAGGTCGGCGGCGATCTGGGCTCCGGAGTTGCCGCCGCCGACGACGATGACCCGTTGGCCCGCGAAGTCGTGGGGGCCTCGGTACTCGACGGTGTGGAGCTGGCGCCCCTGGAAGGTGTCGCGGCCCGGGACGGCGGGCATGAAGGGGCGCGACCAGGTGCCGGTCGCGCTGATGACCGCGCGGGCGTGCCAGGTGCCGGAGTCGGTTTCCACGCGCAGGAGTTCGCCTTCGTCGTGCACGCCGCGGACCCGGACCGGGCGGACGACCGGGAGTTCGTAGCGCTGCTCGTAGTCGGTGAGGTACTCGACGACGTGCCGCGCTTCCGGGAACGGCTCCCCCGGCTGGGGGGGCATGATCCGGCCGGGGAGGGAGGAGTAGGTCGCCGGCGAGAACAGGTGGAGGGAGTCCCAGGCGTGCCGCCAGGCGCCGCCCGGTACCGTCCCCGCGTCGAGGACGACGAAGTCCAGCTTGGCCCGGCGCAGGTGGTATCCCGCGGCCAGTCCGGCCTGGCCCCCGCCGATCACCACAACGTCGAACGTCCTGCTCATGTCGGGGACTTCCCTCTCTCGTGGCCGGCGATCGGGTGACGCCTCGGCAGCTTACTTCCGGTGGCCGTGCGCACGTACGGGAAGCGGCCGGGGCAGTCGTCGCCGGTCGCCGGTCGCCGAACCGGGGAGGTTGTCGAGCTCGGTGGGGGTGGCCAGGGGGGCAGGGGGTCATGCCTCCTGGCGTGCGTCGATGTCGGCGATGAGCGCTTCGATCCGGGACCGGATCCGGTCGCGGATCGGGCGGACGGCCTCCACGCCCTTTCCGGCCGGGTCCTCCAGTTCCCAGTTCAGGTACTTCTTGCCCGGGAAGATCGGGCAGGCGTCCCCGCAGCCCATGGTGATGACGTAGTCGGACGCCTGGACGGCCTCGGTGGTCAGGACCTTGGGCTCCTGGCCCGTGATGTCGATGCCGAGCTCTGCCATGGCCTCGATTGCCGACGGGTTGATCCGGTCTGCGGGCAGCGAACCGGCGGAGCGGACCTCGACGCGGTCACCGGCGAGGTGGCCGAGGAAGCCGGCGGCCATCTGGGAGCGGCCCGCGTTGTGGACGCAGACGAAGAGGACGGAGGCGAGCGGGGAGGCAGGCATGGGGGTGTTCCTTTGGTGCGGTGGCGCGGTGGCTCAGTGGCGCGGTGGCTCGGTGGTGCGGTGGTGCGGAGATCACGTGCCGGGCCGTGGGCAGGCCGTGAGGGGACGCCGGGCGTCGAGGGCGTACGGGGCGCGCCGGGGACGACGGCTACGACGGCTACGACGGCTACGACGGCTACGACGGCTACGACGGCTACGACGGCATCGTCAGGGCCGGGGTAACGGCCCGTGGCCGCGCGGCGTGCCGGTGGACACGGGCAGCGCCTCCTTCACGGGAACCATGATTCAGTTCAGGCTGGTGTCAGTCAGGAATGATGTGAGAGTATCAGCACATGATGATGTCAGTCGACACTGAACTGATGCGGGTGCTGGGTGATCCCCTGCGGCTTCAGATCGTGACCCTGCTCGCCCGCGAGACGCTGTGCACCACCCACCTCGTGGAGGAGACCGGCGCCCGGCAGACCAATCTCTCCAACCACCTGAGAGTGCTGCGCGACGCCGGGGTCGTGGAGACCGAGCCGTGCGGGCGCTTCACGTACTACCGGCTCCGTCCTGACGTCATCGCCCGGCTCGCCGCCCAGTTCGCCGAGCTCGCCGAGTCCGCCCGTACCGCTGCCGAGAACAAGAGGGCCTGTCCGTGACCCCCAACGCTCCCGCGACCACCGCCGACGAACAGTCGGTGGTCGCGAAGCTGTCGACGCTCGACCGATTCCTCGCCGTATGGATCCTGCTCGCCATGGCCCTCGGCCTCGGCCTCGGCCGCCTGATCCCCGGCCTCGACGACGCCCTGGCCAAGGTCGAGATCGGCGGGATCTCGCTGCCGATCGCCGTCGGGCTGCTGATCATGATGTACCCGGTCCTGGCGAAGGTCCGCTACGACCGCCTCGACGCCGTGACGGGCGACCGGAAGCTCATGGTGTCGTCCCTCGTCATCAACTGGGTGCTCGGCCCGGCGGTGATGTTCGCCCTGGCGTGGATCTTCCTGCCGGACCTCCCCGAGTACCGCACCGGCCTCATCATCGTGGGCCTCGCCCGCTGCATCGCCATGGTCATCATCTGGAACGACCTCGCCTGCGGGGACCGCGAGGCCGCCGCCGTCCTGGTAGCCCTCAACAGCGTCTTCCAGGTCCTGGCCTTCGGCCTGCTCGGCTGGTTCTACCTCGACCTCCTCCCCGGGTGGCTGGGCCTCGGCCAGGGTGAGGCGCTCGACATCTCCATGTGGAAGATCGCGCTCAACGTCGTCATCTTCCTCGGCGTCCCTCTCGCCGCCGGCTTCCTCACCCGCCGCATCGGCGAGAAGAAGCTGGGCCGCGAGACGTACGAGCAGAGGTTCCTGCCGAAGATCGGCCCCTGGGCCCTGTACGGCCTGCTGTTCACGATCGTCATCCTCTTCGCCCTCCAGGGGAGGACCATCACCTCGCAGCCGCTCGACGCCGTGCGGATCGCACTGCCGCTCCTGGTGTACTTCGCCGTGATGTGGTTCGGCACCTTCGCGCTCGGCAAGGCCATCGGCCTGCACTACGACCGCACCGCCACCCTCGCGTTCACCGCCGCCGGCAACAACTTCGAGCTCGCCATCGCCGTCGCCATCGCCACCTTCGGCGTCACCTCCGGCCAGGCCCTCTCCGGCGTCGTCGGCCCTCTCATCGAGGTCCCGGTGCTGGTCGCGCTGGTGTACGTGTCCCTGGCCTGGCGCAAGAGGTTCACCGCGCCGAAGCTCGCCGCCGCGCAGCGGTAGTCCACCGCGCCCCCTCCGCAGCCGCGCCCTGTCGGCTGCCGGCCCCCTCGGGTACGGCAGCCGACAGGGCGTCACGTGGACGCGGCCCGCACCAGCAGCCAGCCCATCGCGGCCAGCACCGCGGGTTCGAGGCGGTAGTAGACCCAGGTGCCGCGCCGCTCGGACGACAGCAGGCCCACTTCCTTGAGCTTCTTCAGGTGATGCGACACGGTCGGCAGGGACACCCCCACATCCGAGACCGCGCACACGCACGACTCCCCGCTCTCGTCCGACGCGATCGCCGACAGGAGCCGCAGGCGGATCGGGTTGCCGAGGGCGTGGAACATCCTCGCCGTCCGCTCGGCCTCCGTCGCCGACAAGGGACGCTCGGCCAACGGCGTACGCAGGGCCTCGATCTCGATGGGCGGCAGCCAAGGAGTGTGTGACATGCCGTCATGTTGACATACATCGAAGCAGGCACGTCAGGGGGCGTGGAGGCTCGAAGCTCAGGCGTCACACCCGTCACGGGACGACCGGTGGAAGCGGTCAGAGCGGGCGGCGGGCGGCCCACGCAAGGGCGGCCGTCAGCGCCGTCACCCGTACAGCCCGGCTCACACCGCCGCGGCCTGGGTCAGCAGCGCACCCATCGCGGCCAGGACGGCGGGCTCGACGCGGTAGTAGACCCAGGTGCCGCGCCGCTCCGAGGACAGCAGTCCCGCCTCCTTCAGCTTCTTCAGGTGGTGGGAGACCGTGGGCTGGGAGACGCCGACGTCGGAGATGTCGCAGACGCACGCCTCACCGCCCTCGTGCGAGGCGACGGCCGAGAACAGCCGCAACCGGACCGGATCGCCGAGCGCCTTGAACATGACCGCGGTCCGCTCGGCCTCCTCGGCCGTCAGGGGACGCTCGGCCAGCGGCGGGCAGCACGGCTCGACCTCGGGGTCCAGGACGGGAAGCGCCTTCACATTCGACATACATCTATGTTGACACACGTCAAACCAGTAGGGAGAGGCCGTCGAGGCCATCCAGGCCCCTCCTGGAATCGATATTCATCTATGTTGACGACCATCGATTCAGGTGCCATTCTGAGAGCAAGAGATCGACGGTTGTCGAAGTAACAAAGGGGACCCCCGTGAACGCCAACGCCACTGAGCAGCCGCCCGTCATCGTGATCGGTGCCGGGCCCGCCGGCCTGGCCGCCGCCGCCCACCTCGTCGATCGCGGTATCGAACCGCTCGTCCTCGAAGCCGGAGCGACCGCCGGCGCCGCTGTTCGGGAGTGGGCCCACGTGCGGCTCTTCTCCACCTGGAGCGAGGTCACCGACCCGGCGGCCGAGAAGCTCCTGGCCCCGACCGGCTGGGTCAAGCCCGACGCGAAGACGTATCCGACGGGCGGCGACTGGGCCGGGCAGTACCTTCAGCCGCTCGCGGACGCCCTCGGCGAGCGCGTCCGCACCGGGGCCCGGGTCACCGGCGTCTCCCGCGCCGGACGCGACCGGGTCGTCGACGCCGAGCGTGAGACCCAGCCGTTCACCGTCCACGTCCAGCACGCCGACGGGCGCGAGGAGCGGCTCCTCGCCCGCGCCGTCATCGACGCCTCCGGCACCTGGGCCGCCCCCGGCCCGGCCGGCGGCGACGGCCTTCCCGCGCTCGGCGAGAAGGCGGCGGCCGACCGCGTCTCCTACCGCGTTCCGGACCTGAACGACGCCTCCACCCGGGCCCGTTACGCCGGGAAGCGCACCGCCGTCGTCGGTTCCGGCGCCTCCGCCTTCACGGCCCTGGCCCTCCTCGCCGACCTCGCGAAGTCGAAGGACGGCGCCGGGACGCACGCCACCTGGATCCTGCGCCGGGGCATCTCCGGCTCCACCTTCGGCGGCGGCACCGCCGATCAGCTGCCCGCCCGCGGGGCCCTCGGACTCGCCGCCAAGGCCGCCGTCGACGAAGGGCACGCCGACGCCGTCACCGGCTTCCGCACCGACGCGATCGAGCGCGACGGAGAGCGGCTCGTCCTGGTCTCCGAGGACGGGCGCCGTCTCGACCCGGTCGACGAGGTCATCGTCCTGACCGGCTTCCGCCCCGACCTGTCGTTCCTCGACGAGCTCCGACTCGCCCTGGACGAGCGCCTCCAGGCGCCCGTCGAGCTGGCCCCGCTGATCGACCCCAACCAGCACTCCTGCGGCAGCGTCTACCCGCACGGCGTCAAGGAGCTCTCGCACCCCGAGGAGGGCGTCTACCTGGTCGGCATGAAGTCCTACGGGCGGGCACCCACGTTCCTCGCCCTGACCGGCTACGAGCAGGTCCGCTCCGTCGCCGCCGCCCTCGCGGGCGACCACGAGGCGGCCGCGCGCGTCGAGCTCGTCCTCCCGGAGACCGGCGTCTGCGGCGGCGCGGGCCTCTTCGACCAGCCGGTCACCCCGGAAGCCAAGGACGGCGAGGCCGCCGACGGCGGCGGCTGCTGCGGCCCCGCCCCCGAGCTGATCCAGCTCGGCACCACCTCGCCGGCGCCGTCCTGCGGCTCGTGACCGACCTGGGCACCCGTACGAGCGGGGCCGCGACCGAATCCGAGGACCGGTCGCGGCCCCACGCCGTGCTGCCCGCACTGTGCGCCACCCAGATCACCAGCTGGGGCATCGTCTACTACGCCTTCCCCGTCCTCAACCCGCGGATCACCGCCTCCACCGGCTGGTCCGCCACCGTCACCACGGCGGCCTTCTCCCTCGCGCTCATCGTCTCCGGCATCGCCGGGATCCGCGTCGGCCGCGTCATCGACCGCCATGGCCCCCGCACGGTCATGACCGCGGGCTCCGCCGCCGGCGCCGTCAGCCTGGTCGTCGTGGCCCTGGCCCCCGGCCTGCCCGTGTTCTTCGCCGGTTGGGCCCTGGCCGGATTCGCGATGGCCGCGACCTTCTACCCGCCCGCGTTCGCCGCCCTCACCCGCTGGTGGGCCCCCGACCACGTCCGCGCCCTCACGATCGTCACCCTCGCCGGCGGCCTCGCCTCCACCGTCTTCGCACCCCTCACCGCCGCCCTCGCCGAGCATCTGACCTGGCGGACGACCTATCTCGTACTCGCCGCGATCCTCGCCGCCGTGACGATCCCCGCCCACGCTCTCGCCCTGAAAGCACCCTGGCCACCGGCACCGGCCACACCCGCCCACAGCGACGGGACGCCGAGGACGGTGACCCGCAGCCGGCCCTTCCTGCTGCTCGCCCTCGCGTTCACGCTCTCGGCGTTCGCGATGTACGCGGTCGTCTTCAGCCTCGTCCCGCTCCTGCTCGAACGCGGATACACCACGAGCCAGGCCGCCTGGGCCCTCGGCCTCGGCGGCGCCGGCCAGACCCTCGGCCGCACCCTCTACGCCACCCTCGCCCGCCACACCTCCACCACCACCCGTACCGCCGTCCTCGTCGCCTTCGGCGCCCTGACCACCGCCACCCTGGCCCTCACCCCGGGGCCCTACGGGCTGCTGATCACGATGTCGGTCGCGGCCGGCGTGGTCCGCGGCAACCTCACCCTCCTCCAGGCCACCGCCATCACCGACCGCTGGGGAACCACCCACTACGGCAGGCTCTCCGGCATCCTCGGCGCACCCGCCATGACGGCCTCGGCCCTCGCGCCGTTCGCCGCCGCCGTCCTCGCGCCACCCCTCGGCGGCACGCCCCCGCTCTTCGGCGCGCTCGCCGCACTCGGGGCCGCCGCGGCGCTGATCGCCCTCGGCACCTCGGTGCGGTCGAACCCATTGCGGCCGTGATTCGATACATGCAAAAATAGAAGAATGTCGAACCTGAGTACGGTTCCCGAGGTCGCCCTTCCCTCCCAAGGGGTGGTGCCCTGTTGCTCTCCGCTCACCTCGGCGGAGCTCTCGACGCTGGACGCCGAGCGACTGGCCAACCTCTTCAAGGCGCTGTCCGACCCCGTTCGGCTGCGGTTGCTGTCCCGTGTGGCGTCCCACCCCGCGGGCGAGGCATGCGTCTGCGACATCGCGGACGTGGGCGTCTCCCAGCCGACGGTCTCCCACCACCTCAAGAAGCTGCGCGAGGCGGGCCTGCTGACCTCCCAGCGCCGACGCACCTGGGTGTACTACCGGATCGACCCGAGCGTCCTGGCCGCCCTGGCCTCGCTCCTGAACTCGTCCGCCCGCGCCTGACGGTACGCGGACGCGGAGCGGGCAGGCACCGTGTACGGGGATGGCCACGACGCCCGCCCGCGGTCTCAGGCGGGGTGGACGGTGTGCACGGTCGTGCCGGCGAGACCGACTCCGCGGAAGGGCCGGACGTCCATGTCCTCGGACGAGGTGAAGAGGTTCAGCCACAGCGGGGCGGCCACGGCCGCCGCCTCTCCGGCCACCGGCCCGTAGGACAACAGGAGTGTCGGGTCGGAGAGTTCGGCGAAGCGGACCACTCGGTCGGCCTGGTGCGAACCGCTCCCGGGCTCGACGAGCTGCCCGGGCACCGCGCGGAAGCCGAGCCGCGACTTGAACCCGAAGAGTCCGGCGTTGCCCACGTGACCGTAGAGGTTGATGTCGCGCCCGAGGGTCACCCAGCGGCGCCCCCGGAGCCGGGCCTCGCGCAGCGTCTCGGCGTACAGGACGCGGGAGAGGCTGTCGCCGCGCTGCCCGGCGGTCACGGCGGAGAACCGGGCCCGCATCTCGTCGTTGGCCGGCAGGTCCTGGTTCAGGCACGCGCCCACCAGATCGCCTCCCGAGCGGACCGCGACGACCCGGTACGTCTCGGCCTCCGCCAGGATGTTCCCGCGCTGCTGGACCGCGACCGCCCAGCCGTGGCGCATGTGGGAGACCTGGCGTTCGTACAGCTCCAGGAACTCGGTGAGCAGGGGGACGGTCAGGGGTTCCGTGGTCACCTGGAGGCCGGCCGCGGCCGCCTTGCGGAAGGCGGACCGGATGTCGTAGCGGTCCTTCCCCGACAGGGCGGCGAGGTACTCCTCCTCCGACTCCCGCGCCTCCGCACGCCACATGACGACCTGGGGCTTCGGCAGGAAGCCGGCCTCCCTCAGCCGGGGCCAGGACTCCACGGGCGGGTCCTGGACCCTGACGAGGTCCACCTCGTGCTCGTACGCCCGCCATCGCCCGTTCAGCGCCTGGTCGACGTCGACGAGCGCCATCGGCAGACCCATGGAGTCGACGATCACGAGGCCGGCGCCGGGGTGGGCCGCGCGGAGGCGGCGAACTCGGTCCCGGCCTTCTCGTCCTGCTTCCGCGAGGCCGACTTGAACCCGCGCAGTCTCAGGCTGTTGGTGACCACGAAGATGCTGGACAGCGCCATGGCGGCACCCGCGATCATCGGGTTCAGCACGCCCGAGGCCGCGAGCGGGATGCCCGCGAGGTTGTAGACGAACGCCCAGAACAGATTGCCCTTGATCGTCCCGAGGGTCCGCCGCGAGAGCCGGACCGCGTCGGCCGCGTCGCGCAGGTCGCCCCGTACGAGGGTGATGTCGCTGGCCTCGATGGCGGCATCGGTTCCGCCGCCGATGGCGATGCCGAGGTCGGCCTGGGCGAGTGCGGCCGCGTCGTTGATGCCGTCGCCGACCATGGCCACGTTGCGGCCCTCGTCCTGGAGGCGGCGTACGACGGCGGCCTTGTCCTGCGGCAGGACCTCCGCCTCGACCTCGGTGATGCCCATCTCGTCGGCGATACGGCGAGCCGCGCCCTTGCTGTCGCCCGTCAGGAGGATGGGGCGAAGTCCCAGGCTCCGCATCTCGTCGATGGCGGCGCGGCTGGTGGGCTTGGCCTCGTCGGCGACCAGCAGCAGGCCGCGCAGGCGTCCGTCCCAGCCGACGGCGACCGGCGTGTGCCCGCTGCCCTCGATCTCGGCGAGGCGGCTCCGGAGCGAGTCCGGAGTGGTCATCCGCTCACCGACCCAGCCCGGCCGCCCGACGACGACCTCGCGTGCGGCGACCGTGCCCACGACGCCGAACCCGGCATGGGCCTGGAAGTCCGCGACCGCGGGGAGGTCGGCGGTGACCCCGGCGGCGGCCGTGGTGACGGCGGCGGCGATGGGGTGTTCGGAGGAGTGCTCGAGGGCGCCGGCGAGGGTCAGCAACTCGTCGCGGTCGGTGCCCTCGGCGCAGACCGTCTCCACGAGCCGCATCGTGCCCGTGGTGACCGTGCCGGTCTTGTCGAGGAGGACCGTGTCGATCCGGCGGGTGGATTCGAGCACGTGCGGGCCTCTGATCACGATGCCGAGCTGGGCGCCGCGTCCGGTGCCGACCAGGAGGGCGGTGGGCGTGGCGAGTCCCAGGGAGCACGGGCAGGCCACGACGAGGACGGCCACGGCCGCGGTGAGCGCGACCGCCGTGTCTCCCCCGTTGCCGATCCAGAATCCGCCGACGCAGAACGCGAGGGCGACGACCACGGGCACGAAGACGGCGGCGATGCTGTCGGCGAGCCGCTGGACCGGCGCCTTGCCCGCCTGGGCTTCGGAGACGAGCCGGCTGATGTGGGCGAGTTGTGTGTCGGCGCCGACCCGCTCGGCGCGGACCGTGAGGCGCCCGTTGATGTTGACGGTGGCTCCGACGACGCCGTCGCCGACGGACACCTCCACGGGGACGCTCTCCCCGGTCAGCATCGACGCGTCGACCGCGGACGTGCCCTCGACGACGACGCCGTCGGTGGCGATCTTCTCTCCCGGCCGGACCACGAACTGGTCCCCGACACCGAGTTCACCGATGGGGATGGTGACCTCCCGCCCGGCGCGCAGCGCGGTGACGTCCTTGGCCCCGAGTTCGAGCAGGGCGCGTACGGCGCCTCGGGCGCGATGCTTGGAGCGGTGCTCCGCGTAGCGGCCGACGAGGACGAAGAGGGTGAGGGAGGTGGCCACTTCGAGGTAGATGTGGTGCAGGCCCTGGCCCGGGGTGGGGGTCATCAGGAAGGGCATCCGCATGCCGGTGATGCCCGCGTAGCCGAAGAACAGGGCGTACAGCGACCAGCCGAAGGAGGCGAGGACTCCGAGGGAGACCAGCGTGTCCATGGTGCCGCCGGCCTGCTTGAGGTTCTTCCAGGCGGCCGTGTGGAACGGCGAGGCTCCCCAGATCGCGACCGGGGCGGCGAGGGTGAGCGAGAGCCACTGCCAGTTGTCGAACTGGAGCGGGGGGATCATGGCCATGGCGATGACCGGGACCGTGAGGGCGAGGCAGACGAGGATGCGCCGGCGCATGACGCCCAGTTCGCGTTCGGCCGCCTCCTCCGCGGTCTCGCGGGTCTCGGACTCGGCCGGGGCCGGGGCGTGGACCGGCGGCGGGAGGACGGCGGTGTAGCCCATCTTCTCGACGGTGCCGATCAGCTCGTCCACCGTGTGCCGGTCGTCGAAGCTGACATGGGCGCGTTCGAGGGCGAAGTTGACCTCGGCGGTCACGCCTTCGAGCCGGTTGAGCTTCTTCTCGATCCGGGCTGAGCAGGCACCGCAGGTCATGCCGCCGATGTCGAGCGTGACCACGGCCGGTGCCGTCGTGGCAGTGCCTGCCATGACTGCGTACTCCTTTGCGGAAAGCGGATGGGGGGGGCGAAGCGGGAGGGCCTAGAGGGGCGGCAGGGCGCTGCCCAGCAGGTACGAGACGCCGAAGCAGGCGACGAGGCCGACGGCGAAGAGGGCCAGCTTGGCGGGCGGGTTCACGCGGCCGTTCCGGCGAACTCGTACCCGGTGCGCTCGACGGCCGTCCGGACCGTGCCGTGGTCGAGGTCGCCGGGGGTGGTGACGGTGACGTGGCCGCTCTTGTGGTCGACGACGACCTCGGCGCCCTCGCCGAGATCCGTCTCGATCGCGGTGCGGACGCGCTTGGCGCAGCCGCCGCAGGTCATGCCGCGGACCTCGAAGACGGTGGCGGTGCCGCTGCTCATGGGGGTACTCCGTTCGTCGGGGGACTTCGGTTGAGTTCAGAGGGACTTGAGGTACGCGCCGATGCGCTGCAGCGCCTGGGAGATGTCCTCCGTGCCGACCGCGTACGACAGGCGCACGTGGTCCGGCGCGGCGAAGTCGCGCCCCGGCATGACGGCGACGCCGGTGTGCTCCAGCAGGTCGCGGGCGACGGTGCCGGCGTCGTCGTCGGGCCGGGTGTAGAGGCCGCGTACGTCGACGAAGGCGAAGAAGCCGCCCTGAGGCGGTGCGGCCAGGCGCAGGGGCGGCAGGCCGGCGAGGCCGTCCCGCATCAGCGCGCGGCGCACGGTGAGCTCCTCGGCCCTGCGGGCGAGCTCCGTGTCCGTGTCGCCGGTCAGGGCGGCGAGCGCGGCGTACTGGGAGATCGAGGACGGTGCCGAGCTGGTGTGGCCCTGGACCGCGGCGAGGGCGGCGGCCACCGGCGCGGGGGCGGCGGCGAAGCCGATCCGCCACCCGGTCATCGCGTACGTCTTGGAGAAGCCGCCGATGGTGACCGTGCGCTCGGCGACCTCGGGTCCGAGGGAGGCGACGCTCGTGAAGGCGGCGCCCTCGTGGACGAGGTCCCCGTAGATCTCGTCGCTGACGACGACGAGGTCGTGCTCGACGGCGATCCGCGCCAGGTCTTCGAGCTCCGTGCGCTCGTAGACCACTCCCGTGGGGTTCGAGGGGCTGTTGAGCAGGAGGACCCGCGTCCTGGGTGTGAGGTGCGCCCTCAGGGCCTCGGGGGTGAGCTTGAAGCCGGTGCCGGTGGTGTCCACGACGACGGGGACGGCCCCCGCCAGCGCGATCATGTGCGGGAAGCTCACCCAGTACGGGGCCGGGAGCAGCACCTCGTCGCCGGGCTCGCACAGCACGGTGAAGATCTGGGCCAGCGCCTGCTTGGCGCCGTTCGTGGTGACGATCTGGGCCGGCTCGTAGGCGCAGCCCCATCGGGAGGAGAGGCGCTGGGCGATCGCCTCGCGCAGGGGGCCGATGCCGGCGACGGGGGTGTACCGGGTGCGTCCTTCGGCGATCGCCCGTCGGGCGCCCTCGGCCGCCTGTTCGGGGGTCGGGAAGTCCAGTTCGCCGCCCGTGAGGTTGACGATGTCGGCGCCGTCCGCCTGCAGGGCCTTGATGTGGGCGTCCAGGGCGGCGGTGCTGGAGGCGGGCAGGGTCCGCGCGCGGTTGCTCAGCACGGGCCCTACTCCGCCTTCACGTCGAACGCCGTGGAGGTCTCCTTGCCGGAGGCCGGTGTGACGACGACCGTGACCAGCCAGTCTCCGGGCATGCCCAGCACCAGCTTGGCCTCGTAGGCGTCGCCGTCGGCGGTCGCCGCCTGGTTGCCGCCCTTCATCTTCATGTTGGGCATCTCGGGGTTGATCTCGACCTTGGCGCCCTGGACGGCCTTGCCCGCCGCGTCCTTGACGGTGATCGTGGCGGTGCCCGCCGCTCCTCCGCCCTTGGCCGGACAGGGGCTGACCTTGAGGGTGACCTCAAGGCCGGCCTCGGTCGTGGTGCCGCTACAGCTCGCGTCGAGCTTGGTTCCGCCACTGCTGCCGGCGGCGGCGGACGACGCCGGGCCACAGCCGGTGATGCCGCTCATGAGGACGACGCCGGCCAGGGCGACGCCCACCACGGATGCCGGGCGCGCCGCTCCCCTGCGGGTGCGGGGCCGGGCCTGCCGCGGCGCTTCCGTGTCCTGCGCCGCAGGCTGGGTGGTGGTCGTGCGCCAGGTCATCTGTCCTCCTTCGGACGGGGCGAGTGGGGGTGGTTCAGCCGCAGCAGGACGACTTCTTCGCCGTCGCGGCGGCCGCCGCGACGGGGGTGGCCTCTGCCGTGGCCGCGGGCTTGGGGCCGCAGCAGGACGACGCCTTGGGCGCCGCGGCCTTCTCGGCCGTGTCGGCGGCGGGCTTGGGGCCGCAGCACGAGGACTTCTTCGGCGCCTCGGCCCGCGCGGCCTCGGGCGTCGCGTCGGTCACGACGGGCGCCCCCTTCGTCTCGGTCGCCTCGGTCGTCCCGGTCTTCTCCGGCGTCGCGGCGGCCGGCTTCGGGCCGCAGCAGGACGACGTCTTCGGCGCCTCGACGGTCGCCGCCGGGGTCCCCTGGGCGGCGGTCCAGAACATGCTTCCGAGGTTGGTGTCAGACATGAGCGTTGTCCTTTCCGGTGGTGTTCTTGCGGGCACGGCCCTCCTGGGCCTGGCACAGTTCGGTGAGGCGTCCGCCCGCGGTGAGCAGTTCGACGGGGCGGCCCGACTCGACGATGCGCCCCTGCTCCAGGACGAAGACCTGGTCCAGGTCCTCGACGAGGGTCAGCCAGTGGGCGACGACGATCGCGGTACGGCCTTCGAGGAGGCGGCGGATCGCCGCGAAGACCACGCGCTGACGGTCCGGGTCGACGCTGGAGATGGCCTCGTCGAGGACGATGACGCGCGGGTCGGCGAGCATGGCGCGGGCCAGGGCGATGATCTGGCGCTCGCCCACGGACAGGCGCGAGCCCCGTTCGCCGACGCGGGTCCGGTAGCCGTCCTTGAGCTCGGAGATGACCTCGTGGGCGCCGACCTGCCTGGCGGCCTCGACCACCTGCTCCTCGGTGGCCTCGGGCCGGCCGAAGAGGATGTTCTCGGTGACGGAGCCGTCGAAGAGCTGGGCCTCCTGGGTCACCAGGAGCACCTGCGACCGCACGGAGGCGCTGCTGATCTCGGCCAGGTCGTGCCCGTCGATGCGGACGGTGCCGGTCGTCGGCGTGTAGAGCCGGACGAGGAGCTGCATGAGCGTGCTCTTGCCGGCGCCGCTCGTGCCGACGATGCCGATGTGCTGGCCGGGCTCGGCGTGCAGCGTGATGCCGTGGAGGACGTCGGGGCCTTCCCCGTACGCGAAGGTGACGTCGTCGACGGCGACGGCGCCCTCGACGGGCGGCAGGGTGCCGGAGCCGCTCTGCTCCTCTTCCAGGTCGAGCACGTCGAGCATGCGGCGCGCGGAGGCGGCGATGTCGGACGCCTGGCCCATCTGGTTGGCGAGGTCGCGGACGGGGTTCAGCATGCGCTTGACGAACAGCGCGAACGCGGCGAGGGTGCCGGCCGCCAGGGCGGTGCCGGACGCCATGCCCATCGACGCCATCATGGTGTCGGTGCCCATGAGCATCCAGGTCATCGGCATCATGCCGGAGGCCATGTCGAAGAAGAACCCGGATCCCAGCTGGTGCCCGTTCACGATCTGCAGTCCGCCGAAGAAGATCAGCAGGGACAGGGCGAGGAAGACGCTGAAGCCGAGGTGCGAGGTGAGCCAGAGGCGCTTGCGCGACAGCCGGTTGTGGACCGTGCTGTACTCCTCCGAGCGGTCCCGGAGGTCGGCGAGGACGGCCTCCTCCTGGCCGAAGGCGCGGATGTCGGCGAGGCCGTCGATCCGCTGGTTGAGGTAGCCCACCACACGGTCCCAGCCCTCGCGCTGCGCCCGGGTGTCGGGCTTCAGGCGTGCGGTCCACTTCACCGCGATCCACACCATCAGCGGGATGGTGACGAGGGTGGGCAGGGCCACCATGGGACTGAGCGCGAGCAGGAAGACGGCGAAGGCGATGAACCAGATGACGCTGTTGGTGATCTCCATCAGCGTCTTGGTCAGGAAGCCCCGGAAGCGGTTGGCCTCGAACAGCACGCGGGTGACCCACTCGCCGCTCGCCTGGGAGACGTGCCGGGAGAGCTGGACGTTGTGCAGGCGCGCCACGAGGTCGTTGCGGATGGTGATCGTCAGGCGCTCGTTGACCCGGATCATCGCCGAGTTGTAGGTGATGCGGATGACGTTGTCGAGGACGGTCAGCAGGACGAGGTTGAGCGCCGTCGAGCGGACGGCCTCCATGTCGCCGATGACGATGTGCCCGATGCCGGCCATCACCGTGTACATCACGGCGATCGTGACGACGGTGTTCACGACGGCCATGGCGGTGGCGATCGTGAGCCAGCCCCAGTTGGGGCGGAGGTAGGGAAGGAAGCGGCGGACGGCCTTGAGGAGCGTCCGCCGTGCCTCGCGGTCGTCCTCGACGTCGGGCACCTGAGGGGACGTGGTGGTCATGAGTCCTTTCCTCCGTCCAGGCTTGCCGCTCCGGCGAGGGTGGCCGTGGCGCCCGCGGAGGGCTCCCGGGGGGCGAGGCCGATGGTGCGGTCGACGTAGTCGGAGACCGCCGGCTGCTGGGAGGCGATGACCAGGGTGCGGCCCTGGCGGACCCGGAGGACGGTCTCCAGGAGCGCGGCCTCGGTCTCGGCGTCCAGGTTGGCCGTGGGGTTGTCGAGCAGCAGGATGTCCGGGTCCACGAGCAGGACGCGGGCCAGACCGATGCGCTGGCGCTCGCCCGCGGAGAGGTCCAGGGTGCTGGCTCCGAAGCGGCGGTCGAGCGGGATGTGCGCGAGTCCGGCGGCCTCGACGGCGTCCGCCGTCTCCTCGCGGGTGGCCTCGGGCCGGGCGAAGCGGACGTTGTCCTCAAGGGTTCCCTCGAAGATCCACTGGCGCTGGGGCAGGCAGACGATGCGTCGGCGCAGTGCGGCGGGTTCGTACGACCGCGCTTCGACGCCGTCGTACGTGACGCTGCCGGCCTCCGGGTCGCGCAGCCGGGCGAGGACGTGGAGGAGGGTGGACTTGCCGCTGCCGGTGGGGCCGGTCAGGGCGACCGCCTCGCCGGGCTCCACGTGGAACTCGGCCTTGTCCAGGATGCGGCGGCCGGCGATGTCGACGTCGATGCCGGTCGCGCGTATGCCGCCCAGTGCGGGGATGTCGGTGGTGCCGGCACGGTCGGCGAGCACGGAGGGGGCGTCCATGACGCGCAGCAGGCGCTGTGCGGTGACGACGCTGCGGAAGGCTCCGTTCACGTGCATGGCGAGCATGTGGATGCTCATCTGGAACATCATGACCAGGGCGACCACGGCGACGAGGTCGCCGACGGTGCTGGTGCCGTCCAGGACCGCGTTGCCTCCGGCCCACAGGGCGATCGGGGTGGGCAGGCCGCCGACGACGTTGAGGATCGCTTCCCAGCGGCTGTACGTGCGCTTCATCTGGCCGTCGCGGACCGTGTGGGCCTCGTTGACCTTGTTCAGGCGCTCCGAGGCGTCCGACTCGCGGCCGTAGGACTTCACCACGTTGATGTTGGCGAGGGATTCGCCGACGCCGGTGAGGAGCTTGGTGAACTGGCTCTTCAGCTCGATGAAGGCCCGCTGCAGGCGGAGCTGGACGGTGAAGTTGCCGATGACGACGAAGATCAGGGGGATGCAGGCGAGCAAGGTCGTGCGCGGGTCGATCACGAGCGCCGTGACCAGCATGGCCAGCATGATGAGGATCTGGTTGAGCAGTTCGAGCAGGCCGCCGTTGGTGAGACCGCGGACGGAGACGGCGTCGGAGATGAGACGGGTCAGCGCCCGGCCTCCGGACGCCTCGGCGACGTCCGCCGGTCCCAGGTGCATCATCTTGCGCACCAGGTCCTCACGGAGGTCGTTGACGGCCTTGCTGGCCACGGTGAACCGCATGCGCTTGCCGTAGTGCAGCAGGACCGTGGTGGCCACGCCGGCGGCGAGCACGCCGAGCGAGGTGACCAGCAGGCTGCCGGACTTCCCGCCCAGGATGCCGATGTCGATGGCGTAGCGGGTCAGGAGCGGCACGGCGATGTTGCCCAGGAGACCGACGAACATGATCACCGTGGCGGTGACGATCTCGCGGCGGTAGCGCAGCGGGTAGCCATAGATGAAGCGCAGCGCGCGGAGCGAATCGTTCAACGTCGAGCCCCCTCTGATGTGTCGTGGACGGATGGTGGTCTTCCAGCGGGCCGCACTCCGCCGGAGTGCGGCCCGCCGTGGTGTCCCGGGTCGGGATCAGTCGCAGCAGGCGCAGGCGCAGCCGCACTCCTGGCCGTCCTCGGCCACGTCCTCGGCGCCGCTGGTCTCGCAGCAGCCCGAGCCGATCATGTCGTCAGCCATGCTTCCTCCTCCCCGCGTCTTGATTCGATACTTTCAAAAGTATCGAATCACGTGGCTGGTTGAGCGTCAACAGATCTTCGTCAAACGGAAGTTGGTCAGCAGCAGCTGGTGTGCGGACGGTCCACAGCGGCGTCCGCGGCGGCGTCGTCGACCAGGCGGATCGCGAGCTGCTCCCGGATCTTCGCGTAGTCGCGCTCCAGCTGCTCCAGGCTCTCGCCGGCGAGCACGATGCGACCGAAAGCGCCGCCCTTGGGGTGCTCCACGGGGAGGACGGCGTCGCCGGGCTTGACGTCGAACTCGACGAACGGCGGCAGCGGGGACTCCAGGCCGCTCAGCGAACCGCTCGCCGCGGCGTCGTAGTCGATGCGCCCGCCCGCCTCGAAGACGATGCTGCGGTAGAGCCCGGCGGGCGCCTTCGACGCCCGCGGCTCCGCGTGGCGGCCGAGGGCGGCCTCGGTGGCGATGAGGCTCGGTTCGTAGCCGGTCGTGGAGCGGATCATCTCGACGGCCTGGCCGCCGGGAACCCGGGGGTTGATCTCACCGGCCCGCCAGCCGTCGGCGGTGAGGGTGAACTGGAGGGCCGCGACCCAGTCGTCGAGACCGACGGCGGCGAGGACCCGGTCGGCGAGCTCGTCGAGCTCCGCGCGCCGCGCCCCGTCGAGGCGGCTGGGGAAGAACCCCCCGAGCTTGACGAAGGTCGGGGGCGGCCCGACCTCGCCTTCGACCACCCAGACGACCTGGGTACGGCCGCCGACCCTGGTGGCGAACACGCCGAACTCCGGGCCGGTCACGTACTCCTCGATGAGGGCGGAGTCGCGCCCCGCGGCCAGGATGTCACCGACGGCCCGCTCCACGTCCTCCCGGCTCGCGCAGTACGCGAGGCCGGCGGCGCTGGAGGCGTCGCGCGGCTTGACGACGACGGGAAGGCCGAGCTCGTCCGCGGCCTCTGCGCCCTCCCGGGTGCCGGAGACCACCCGGTTGCGGGGCACGGGTACCCCGGCGTCGGCGAGCAGCCGATGCGTCTCGGCCTTGTCGATGCAGGCGCGGGCGGCCGCTTCGGAGACGCCGTGCCCCAGCTTCAGTTCGGCCCGCAGGCGGCCGGCCAGCGGGACGAGCCGCTCGACCCCGGTGACGACGGCGTCGATCGGCTGGTCGGCGTGGGCCCGGGCGACCAGGGCGGTCACGCCGTCCCAGTCGTCGAAGTCCACCTCCAGCGGGTAGTCGGCGAGCATGACCTGCTCGATCGTCATGTTCTCCTCGGCGAACACGACGTCGTAGTCGGTGTGTTCCTTCAGTTGCCGCGCGGTGCGCTGGCCGCTGAGGACGAGGACGCGAAGGGTCAAGGGACCATCACCTACTGGTTGTCTGGCTCGACGCGGAGTCGGAGCGATTCGAAGATGGCGCGGTATCTGCTCTCCAGCTCCGCCGGGTCGTCGCCGTAGACGACGATGCGGCCGTAGCTGCCGCCCTGCGGGTCCTCGACGCTGCGGACGCTGTCGCCGGGCTCGACGTCGAGCGTGACGGCGGGTGCGTCGAGGCCGTCGAGGTCGTACCAGGCCCTGCCGGGACTGTCGGTGGTCACGCACCGGTACAGGACCCGGGTCGCGCTGGGAGCGCTCCGGGTGACGGGACGCCCGAGGGCGATCTCGGCGGCCGCCCGCGTGAGGTCGATGCCGCTGAGCCGCTCGGTCGCGGCGCACAGCTGCCCGCCGGGCGGACGCGCGACGACGTTGACGAGCACCGGGCCGTCCTCCGTGAGCCGTACCTGGGCGTGGGAGACCGCGTGGTCGAAGCCGAGGACGGCGAGGGCGCGGGTGACGAAGGCCGCCACCTCGGCCTCCTTCTCGGGACTGAGCCCGGAGGGGAAGTCGTATCCGGTCTCGGCCTGCCGGGGGCCGGGTCCGACGTGCTGGGCCAGGATGCCGACGACCTCGGTCCGCCCGTCGGCGGTGATGCTCTGGACGGCGTACTCGGGGCCTTCGACGGCCCGTTCCACGAGGAGCGCGGTGGGACCCAGCACCGCGACGGCCCGGGTCACCTCCTCGGCGGTGCGGCAGAGCATGCTGCCGCGCCCTCCGGAGCCGGTCGCCTTCTTGACGACGACGGGCAGGCCGAGGCGCCGCGCCGCGGCGGAGGCGTCCGCCGGATCGGCGGCCGGCAGGTGGTCGGGGACGCGCACTCCCCCGCCGGCGAGCAGCATCCGCATGCGGATCTTGTCGTGGCACGCCAGGGCGGCCCGGAGGTCGAGGCCGCGGGTCCCGAGCCGCGCGGCCAGGTAGCTGGCCAGCGGCAGGTGCGCGTCGTAGACGCTGAAGACGGCGTCGAACGGGCGGGTGGCGTGGAGCCAGCGCAGCGCCGCCTCGGCGGCGTCCCAGTCGTCCAGGTCGACATCCAGCGGGACGTCGACCTGGCAGGCCAGGTCCAGGGGTGTGGGGTCGTCGAGCAGGACGGACCGCACGTCGAGACGGTTCAGGACGTCGACGACGCGGCGTCCGGAGACGCACGCCACGCTCTGGCGTGTGTCGGCGTTCATCAGCAGCACCGCCTGATCATGTCGAGTTGTTCGTCGGGTCCCTGGCACCGCTGTTCGAGGCGGCGGCAGGCCGCGTGCAGGGCGGCCCTCTCGGAACGGTCGGAGGTGTTCAGGGCGAGGTAGAGCGGTACGGGACGGGCGCCCAGCTTGCGCTTCTCCGCGCCGTTGGAGCGGCCGAGGTCGATGGAGGCGACGTCCGTGGTGACGGCGCCCTCGATCAGCCGGGCCGCCATCGCGCGGTACGGCACGAAGGACGCCAGCCGCTCCGTGTCGAGACCGGCCAGCCACATCGACCAGGTCCCGGCGAACTGCCAGCCGGCGAAGACACCCACGGTCTCCTGCTCGGCGTCGACGGCGGTGACCATGCGCTCGTACGGCGCGAGCCGGTGCTTGAGCGCGTGGAGGAACGCCTCGGGCAGGACGTCGGTGGGTGTGCCGCGGTCCTTGAGGATGGAGTGCACCAGGCGGACCAGGGTGGCGGCGTCCGCCGGCTCCTCCGCCACCGTGTACCCGCGGCCCGAGACCCGGCGCTCCTTGCCGAGCTTCCGGCGGAGCCGCCCCGCCTCGAAGCTCCAGTAGTCCGCGACGGACGGCACATCGGTGGCGCACCGGTACGAGGTGGTGAGGTGCGCGGTGGCGTAGCCGTGCCGCAGGAGCCGTCCGCCGAGAGCACCCGCGGGGGCGTTCGCGACGGCCCAGGTCCGTGCGCCGGCCTCCCTCGCCGCCTCCTCCAGTGCGCCGAGCAGCGCGTCGAGCGCGTCCTCGTGGCCGGGCACGGCGAGGGGTCCGCCGTCGAGTGCGGCGAGGCTGTGGGCCATGAGCACGGGCCCGCCCAGGTCCAGCTGGGCGAGCTCCGTCAGATAGGAGAGGCGGGGGCAGTCGTGCACCAGGTACGCCGGGCACACGCCCACCAGGTCGTCGCCGCGGTACGCCAGCAGGTGGCGGGGCTCGAAGCTGCCCGGCGGGGCGTCCTCGAAGGCCGCGAGCCACTCCCAGGTGTGGAAGACGCTGCCGCCGGCCCGGGCGACGGCACGGTTCCATTCCGCGCCGTCGATCGCGTGGACCGAGGTCCGCACGTCGATCCGGTGCCGCCCGGCCACGGCCGTGGTGGAGTCGGTGAGGGTCATCCGGGCCACCTCAGCAGCACGACTTGAACTCGCGGCTGTCGGTCTCCGCCGGACCGAGGCCGTCACCGAACACCACCTGCAGGCTGAGCGCGTCCCGGACCCCGCGCTCCGCCCGGTCGAGCTCGTCGGCCGTGTCGCCGTAGACGACGATGCGGCCGTACACACCACCGTTGGGGTGTTCTTTGGGCCGCACGGTCTCACCGGGCTCGACCTCGACCTCGACGAGGGGGCCGAACGCCCCCGGCTCCGGTGCGACCTCGTCGTACAGGAGGGTGCCGGAGGTGTCGAAGACGATGCTCGCGTAGCGGGCGAAGGCGACGGTGGCCGCCGGGGCGGGCCGCGGGAGTCCCAGGGCCTGGCGGGTGACGGCCTCGGTCATGTCGACGCCGCTGACCGCTGTGGTCATCTCGACGAGACGGCCGCCGGGGCGCCGCGCGTTGACCTCGATGACGCGGAAGCCGTCGGGGCCGCGCCGGATCTGGGTGTGGCTGATCCAGTCGTTCAGGCTCAGGGCGCCGAGGACGTCCCGCATGAGCTGCTCCAACTCGTCGCGTTCGGCATCCGACAGGCCGCTCGGGTGCTCGTATCCCAGTTCCACGAAGACCGGCGGCGGGGTCATGCGCTGCCGGAAGACGCTGAGGACGCTGGTCTTCGACTCGTACGTGACGGTCTGGACGGCGTACTCGGGGCCGTCCACGTACTCCTCGACGAGGGCGCCGGCCAGCGAGCCGGCGGGAGCGGCGAACAGGGCGGCGACGGCCTCGCGCAGCTCGCGCTCGCCCGCACAGCACCGCACCCCGAACGCACCCGCTCCGTCCCGGGGTTTGACGACGACCGGGTAGCCGATGTCCTCGGCCGCCGTGAGCGCCTCCTCCACGGTGGTCGCGAGCGCGAAGCGGGGCACGGGCAGGCCGGCCTCGGTGAGCACGGTCCGTGTGCGCCACTTGTCGCGGCAGTTCGCGGCGGCGGTCTCGTCCAGCCCCCTCGGGGTGTCGACGAGGAGCCGATTGAGGTGGGCCATGAGCGGCAGTCGCGGCTCCGTGTGGGTGAGCACGGCCACGGGAGCCTCGTCACCCAGCTCGGAGCGGATCGCCTCGGCCACCGCGTCCCGGTCGTCGAGGTCGACGTCGAGATGCGCGTCGACCCAGGGCATGCAGTGCCACGGCACCTGCTCGTCCACGAGCACCACGCGGTAGCCGAGGTCCCGTACGACGCTGAACTCCCGTTCGCTGCGGCCTCCGAGCACGACGACGGAGCCCGCACCTCTGATGGATGGATCAGTCACTTGCCGCAGTCCTTCGAGAAGAGGTCGGAGTGGAGCGAGGACGGGACTAGCAGCAGGTGTTGGCCTTCTTGGCCGCGGCGGCGACGGCCTGGACGGCCGGGCGCTGCAGGGCGTCCAGCTTCATCGCCTCGACGATGCCGGCGATCTGGCCTATCTCCTCGTTCTTCAGCCCCAGCTTCTTGGCGGCGGCGAGGAAGGACCGCACGGTCTCCTCGCGGTCCTGCATCAGAGCCGCGCACAGGGCGACCGCGGCACGGGTCTTGGGCTCCAGGGCCTCGTGGTCGAAGACCGCGCCGAAGAACTCCTGGTAGCTCTTGGAGAAGGTGGCGTGGTGCTCGCCGACGGTGGGGGCGAGCTGGATGAGCTGGGTGGAGACGGACTGCTGGGCCGCGGCCATGGTGAGACTCCTGAAGGGAAAGGACGGTGAAGGAGATCAGTTCTGGGTGGCGAGGCGGTGGATCGTCTCCAGGACGAGCCGCCCCGCCTTGTACAAGGCGTCCGGGTCGATCCGCTCGGGGCTGTCGAGCGGCGAGTGGTAGTGCGCCGCCCCGAATCCGATGCCCGCGGCGGGGAAGCCGGCGGACGCGTAACGGCGGTTGTCGGACGAGACCGTTCCCGCGTACAGCGGGATGCCGAGACGTCGGCCGGCGCCGTCGAGCGCGGCGATGATGTGCCGCGGGGCGGGATCGGCCGGACCGAGCTCGACCGCGACCTTCCCGTTGAACTTGCCGGCCATGTCGAGGTTGAGCGCATCGGGCCGGATGCCCGCCTCGTGCAGGGCGCGTGCGTGGTGCCCGGAGCCGAGCGTGCCGATCTCCTCGGCGTCGACCAGGGCGAAGACGACGGGCCGGGGCAGCGGCTCGGACGAGGTCAGCACCCTGGCGACCTCGCACAGCACCGCGGTTCCGCTGGCGTTGTCGCCGGCGCACGGGAAGTGCCGCTCGGGATCGGATCCGACACCGTCGTAGTGCGCGCTGAGCAGGATCGGCGTCGCCTCCGGGTCGCTGCCCGGCAGGGTGGCGACGATGTTCGTGCCCGTGGCGGGCACGCGGACCAGCGGCACGTGGGCGGTGATCACGCCGCCGACGGCGGCGGCCAGCAGGTCCGGCCGTACGGCCACGACCGGGAGGCCGACGGGCGTCGGGCCCTGGACCCGCTTGGTGAGGAATCCGGAGGCGTCCGCGTTCTGTGCCGTGAGGATGCCCACGGCCCCGCGTGCCGCCAGGGCTTCGGCGAGCTCGGCGAAGGCGTTCCCCTGGGGGACCGTGGACAGGGCCGCCCACTCCCCTTCTCCCGCGTCGTCGGAGACCTTCCCGGCGACGGGTCCGGGCATCGGTCCCGAGCGCGGGTGTTCGGCGAACTCGGCGCGGTGGGCGAGCTCGCGGTCGAGTCCCCCGCCGTCCACCCGAAGGGTGGGCTGGGCCGCCAGTCGCATGATCTCGCGGATGGCGAAGCTGTCGCGCGCGGGCGTCAGTCCGTACGAGGTCAGCTCGGCGGTGAGGAACTCGGTGGCCAGGTCGTGCCCGGTCGTGCCGGGCGCGCGGCCCTGCATGTCCGGCGCGCACAGGGCCTGGAGCGTCGTCAGGGCGCGGTCCGCGTCGAACTCGGCAGCCGCGGACCGCGCCGCGACGTGCCCCTGACCCTGGGCTGTGTCCGTCATCTGGGGCGTCTTTCTCAGCAACCGCCGCCGGGCTCACCACAGCAGCCGCCGCCCTGGCCGCCGGCGACCGAGCCGGTGGCGTCGGCCGGCTCGCCGCAGCAGCCGCCCTGCGAGGCACCCGCGCCGGCGGTCGGGTCCGTGGCGAAGCCGCCGGCGGACTCCTGCTCGGCCGCCTCGGTCGAGTTCGTGGTCATGAACCCACTTCCTTCCCACGCATCTGATACAGCATCTGATTCGAACTCTCTTTACTTACACAAGTATCGAATCAGAGAGATCGGCATGTCAATGGCCGCGACCGGCCCGCTCACCCACCGCGTCGAGGAACGCCCTGATGAGCGGGTGGAGTTGGGCCGCCGTCGACGACAACTCGGGCTGGAACAGGCTGCCGACGAAGAAGGGGTGATCGGGCAGCTCCACCGCGCGGGGTGCCTTCTCCGCGTCCCAGCCGGTGACCCGCAGGGAACCGGCGAGGATCTGCTCCTCGTAGTCCGGGTTGAGGCCGTACTTGCAGTGGTACGTCTCCACGGTCTCCGTCACACCCGGGTAGACCGAGGCGAGGCGGCTGCCCGGCGCGAAGTAGAGCGGCGCCGTCTCTCCCACCAGCGAGCAGCAGAGCGGGACGATCAGCGGGGTGGAGGCGTCCGCGTCGTACTGCACGTCCTCGGCGTCCTTGATGTCGAGGACGTTGCGGGCGTACTCGATGAGCGCGTGCTGGAAGCCGCCGCAGGTGCCGAGGTACGGGATGCCGAGGGTGCGGGCGGTGCGGATGGCGAGGAGCACGTTCGCCTGGCTGGCGTACGGCGACCCGGGGACCACCCAGATGCCGTCGTACGCGGCGACGGCGTCGGTCACGGTGCCGCTGGGGAGCCAGTCGACGTCCACGCCGAAGGCGGGCACGATCTCGTCGAATCGCGCGTGGGCGGGGACGCGGTCGCTGCGGTCGCCGACGAGGGCGAGCCGGGGGCGCGAGGTCATCGGGAGGTCTCCGGTCGTGTGGGGGTGAAAGGGGACGTGTCGGCTGTCGGGCGCCCGCGCGTTCCCGCGCTCACCACAAGGGCCGCCCGGTCATGCGCGGCGCCGGGGCGAGCCCGAGCAGCGAAAGGACGCTGGGCGCGATGTCGGCGAGGGTGGCGGGTCCGGCGGGCACGGCGGCCCGCTGCCCGGCGGCCGGGACGAGCACGGCCGGGACCGGGTTGGTCGTGTGACCGCCGTACGGTCGGCCGCCTTCGGCGGCGTCGGTGAGCATCTTCTCGGCATTGCCGTGATCTCCGACGAGCAGCACCCAGCGCCCGGTCGCCCGCGCGGTGCGGCAGATGGCCTCCACGGCGTGGTCGGTGCACTCCGCGGCCTGGCGCGTCGCGTCGAAGTGACCGGTGTGGCCGACGACGTCGATGTTGGCGAGGTTGGCGACCACGAGGGGGACGTCGTCGCGGCCGGCGGCGGAGATCACCGCCTCGGTGACGCGGTCGAGGTTCATCGCCGGCCGGGCCGTGTAGTCGGGAGCCAGGTCACCCGTGACCCTGACGTGCTCCTCGACGGGGACGACGGTCGCGTCCCGGCCGTTGAGGTAGTACGTGACGTGCTCGAACTTCTCGGCCTCGGCGATGCGGACCGAACGCACGCCGTGCGCGGCGAGTTCGGCGGCGAGGCCGCCCCCCGCGTCCGAACGGTGCACCAGCGGCGGGATGGACGCCTTGGTGTCGTACTGGGCGAGGCTGAGGAAGCTGACCCCGCGGCCGGCGAGTCGCCCGTACAGGTCGTCCGCGAGCTGCTGGATGCGGTCGCTGCGGAAGTTGGTGAACAGGACGGCGTCGCCGTCCTGGACGGGGCCGAGCGGCCGGCCGTCGGCTCCCGTGACGACACAGGGCGGCACCCATTCGTCGCCCCGCCGGGTGAGCTCCAGCGCCTCCCGCGGCTCGCTGACGGCTTCGCCCTTGCCGTCGACGACGGCGCGGGCGACCTGCTCGGTCAGTTCGAGGTCGCCGCTCTTGTCGAGCGCGTAGCCGCGCCCGACGACGGTGGCCACCTGGCCGATGCCGGCCTCCGCGACGAACGTGTCGACGAGGCCGAGATAGGCGGCGGCCGTGTGGTCGGCGACGTCCCGTCCGTCGGTGACGGCGTGGATCCGGACCGCCGGCACGGAGAACCGCGCGGCGATGCGCAGCAGTTCCCGCAGGTGCCGCACGTCGGCGTGGATCATGCCGTCGGAGCAGAGCCCGATGAGGTGCAGGGTCCCGCCGGACGCGGAGAGGCCGGTCAGCACCTCGGTCAGGGTCGTGTTCGAGCGCATGCGTCCGCTGGAGATCTCCTCCTGGACGAGCACGCTGTCGTACGGGACGGGCCGCCCGGCCCCGATGACCATGTGCCCGATCTCGGAGTTGCCCACCGTCCCGGGGAGCAGGCCGACGGCGGTGCCGGAGGCTTCGGCGAGGACGCTCGGGCAGGTGGCGAGCAGCCCGTCGAGGTACGGCGTGGCCGCCGCGGTCAGCGCGTTGGCGTCGCTCGGCTCCGCGTGGCCCCAGCCGTCGAGGACCAGGAGGATCCCCGGGGTTCCGGCCCTCACAGGGTGCCCGTGGTGTCGTCGCCGTGGAGGCCGTCGAGCGTCTTCCAGAAGGTCGGGAAGGACTTCGCGACGCATCCGGGGTCGGTGATGACGACGCCCTCGGTGCGCAGGCCGGCGATGGCGAAGCACATGGCGATGCGGTGGTCGTCGTAGGTGTCGATGACGGCGCCGTGGGGCGTGCCGCCGGTGATGGTCATCGCGTCGGCGTGCTCCTCGACGGTGATGCCCATCTTGCGCAGCTCGGTGGTGACGGCGGCGATGCGGTCGCACTCCTTGATCCGCAGGCTGGCGATGTTGCTGATGTGCGTGGTGCCCCGGGCGAAGGCGGCGACGACCGCGAGGGTGGGGACGACATCGGGCATGGTCTCCATGTCGATGTCGATGCCGTGGAGTTCCCCGCCGGTCAGGGTGATGGAGTCGTCCGTCACCTCGGCCGTGCAGCCCATGCGGACCAGGGCGTCGACGAGGCCGACGTCGCCCTGCTTGGACGTCCTGCCGATGCCCGGGATGGTGACCGTGCCACCGAGCACCGCGGCGGCGGCGAGGAAGTAGGACATGCCGGAGGCGTCGGGCTCGACGGCGACCGTGCCGCCGCGCAGCTTCTGGCCGGCGGCGACCTTGAAGCGGGTGTAGCCGTCGCGCTCGACGACGACGCCCATCTCGGCGAGGGCGGCGATCGTCATCTCCACGTACGGCTTGGAGATCAGGTCGTCGATGACATGGACCTCGGTGTCCTGCTCGGCGCGCGTGGCGTTGACCAGCAGGCTGGAGGTGAACTGCGAGCTGACCGCGCCGCTGATCCGCGTCGATCCGCCGCGGAAGCTCGGACCGGTGACCTTGATGGGCGGGCTGCCGTTGCCCCGCACCGCCTCGGCCGCCACTCCGACGCCGGGCAGCGCGTCGAGCAGGGAGCCCATGGGCCGCTCCTGCATGCGCGTGGTGCCGGTGAGCACGGTCGTCCCGTCGGCGTGGCCCGCCATGGCGATCAGGAACCGGATGGGGGTGCCGGCCGCGCCGACGTACACCTCGTCGGCCGGGGCCACCATGGGCCTGCCGGTGGGCGTGACGGTGATCCGCTCGGCCGCGGCGTCGATGTCCACCTCGACGTGCCCGAAGGCGCGCAGCGCGCCGGCGAGGAACTGCGTGTCGTCGCAGACCAGGGCGCCCTCGATGGTGGTCGCCTCGCCGGACAGGGCGGCGAGTGCGAGGTAGCGGTTGGAGTAGCTCTTGGAACCGAGGACCTTCACCCGCTTGTCGAAGGTCTGCAGGGGTCGGATCGTGACGCTCTCGGCCTTCATCCGCAGATCTGTCTCGAACGAGCTCAAAGCCTCTCCCGAAGGTCGTGGCGCCGTGGACGCCGGTGGTGACGCGTTCGAGCCTGCGGTGACTTCGGGGTGGCTGAGAAGCTGCTTCCCAGTGCAGCAAGTTGCCGGGCAACATGCTGCCTCACTTGATCAGAATCGGGCAGCGCGGCCCGCTCGAACGATCAACCACCGTGCTATCTTGAAGAAATTCAATTCAGCAACACACCTGTGGGGGGCGGATGTTGCAGTCATTGGGATTGAACGAACTGGCCCACGAGATCTACCGCTTCACGCTCGACCACCCGGGGTGCCAGGTCGTCGATCTGCTCGCCGGCCTCGACGCACCCGAAGCCGACGTCCAGCGGGGCATCGGCCGATTGCTCGAACTCTCCCTGCTGCGGCATGCGTCAGGAACACTGCTTCCGACCCGGCCCCCGCTCGCCCTGCGCACCATGCTGGAGCGGCAGCAGTCCGAACTCCTGCGTCGCCAGACGGAGTTCGTCCACATCAAGGCCGCGGTTGACCGGCTCTCGGAGGAGTACGAGGATGCCCAGGCCCGGGGCACTCACGCCGGCTGGGAGCGTCTGGAGTCGCAGGCCGCGATCCACGCGCGCATGGAACGCCTCGCCGGACGGACGACGACCGAGTGCGTCTCCCTGCTGCCGGCGGACGCGAACAGCGCCGAGGCCCTGCGCGCCCGCCGCCCGCTGGACCAGCACCTGCTGGACCGCGGGGTCCTGGTGTGGAACGTCTACCTCGAAAGCATCTACAACGACCGCACCGGCCTCGCCCACGCCCGCTGGCTCGCACAGAACGGCGGCAAGGTGGGAACGGTGCCGACCCTGCCCCTCTGGCTCGTCGTCTTCGACCGCACCACGGCGCTCCTTCCGCTCGATCCGCAGAACCCGGCCGCCGGAGCCGTCCAGGTGACGGGCGCCGGATACCTCGCCGGCTTGATCGCGCTGTTCGAGCGCCTCTGCGAGACCATGACGTCCCTGGACGCCCCCGGCGTCTGCGAGGGGGACCAGCCCACCCCGCTGGAGAGAGAGCTGCTGCGCCTCATGGGGCAGGGCCTCACCGATGAAGCGGTGTGCAAGAAGCTCGGCGTGGGCCTGCGCACCGCACGCCGCATGATCGCCGACCTCCTGGAACGCCTCGGCGCTCGCAGCAGGTTCGAGGCGGGAGCGAAGGCGGTCGAGAGGGGCTGGCTGCGCCCCTGTGCGTGCGGCGGCGAACAGCCCCTTCGAGCCAAGGAGGGGAAGGCATCCCCCGCCCCGTCCACGCCCACCGAGGGGTTGGGCCTCGGCATTCTGGTCTGACGTCCGGTCGGACCGGGTAGCGCAGGGGCTTGCCGCACCCGGGGCTTGCCACAGCGGACTTGCCACAGCCGGACTTGGCGCGCTCAGGCCGGCGCGACCGCCAGCTCCTCCACGCTCGGCACGGCGAGCAGGCCGGAGAGCAGGCCGAGATTGTCCCGGCGGATCCGGTAGTAGACCCAGGTCCCCCGGCGCTCGGACGTCACCAACTGGGCCTCGCGGAGGATCTTGAGGTGGTACGAGATCGTCGGCGCGGAGAGGTCGAAGGGGCTGGTCAGGTCACAGACGCACACTTCCCCGTCACCCGTTGCGGACGCGATCATGGACAGGATGCGGAGCCGGATCGGGTCACCCAGGGCCTTGAACATCTTCGCGGTGCCCGCGGCCCGCTCCTCGTCGAGGGGCGCGGCTATGACGGGTGTGCAGCAGGACACGGGTTGGATCACCTCAAGCTGTGACATCTGTCTAGTTTCACAGTTGTCGAATCTTTGCGCAACTAATCTGAGGCGTGACGAGATCCTGCGTATTCGCCTTTCCGGCAAAGGAGATGGCCCTGCCTCCACCGGGTGGGGTGGCGCGGTGGAGGCAGGGCCCGGATGCCCGGCGAGGGGTGTGTTGCGGGGGTGGACCGCCGGGCCGGTCGAGGGGTCGGATCAGGCCGGAGCCTTGGATACGCGGCAGGCGAAGCACTTGTACGCCTGCTGCCCGGAGAGGTTGTCGTAGTAGCGGTCGTCGACGAGGGTGTTCGCCGCCTCGTAGGAGTCGCCGCCCAGATCCTCGGCGAGCTTCTGCGCGGGGCCGAAGGTGTTGGGCAGGAACACGGTGTCCCGACGGATGCCCTCCCAGTACAGCGCCGTGGCCGAAACCCGTCCCCTCGGGCTCTCCACGATCACCTCGTCGCGGTCCTCGATGCCGAGCCGCCGGGCCGTGTCGGGGTGGATCTGGAGGAGCCGGATCCCGTTGAGCCGCGCCCCGGTGGGCGTCCAGTGCGTGACGGAGGCGAAGTGCACCACGCTGGGCCGGCCGGTCATGCCCATCAGCGGGTAGTCACGGTGGACGGAACCGTCGCCCTTCACCCCGAGCCGTACCGGATGCGTGACGGCCTGCGGATTGATCGGGCTGGTGACGAAGCGCTTCTCGTACGTCAGCGTGGGGTGTCCGCCGGTCACCTCGGGGTGGGTGTAGAAGACGGGCAGCGCACCGTGCCCGGCGGTGGCGAGCTGCCGGTCGAGCTCCTCGGTGAAGATCTCGATCTTGCCGCTGGGCGTGAGGAAGCGCTGCCCCTTGGCGGCCCCGAGCGACTCGGCGGCCTGGTACCAGGAGGGATGGTCCTGGTAGAGCGCGCTGACGCCGGGGTGGTCGGTCGACGGGCAGGGCCAGCGCAGGGGCTCGGAGCGCTTCCGCATCCGCTTCCGCGTCATGCCGCCCATGCCCGGCGTGTGCTCGACGAACTCGGCCCAGAGGGTGGAGTAGTCCTTCCACTCCAGGGGGAAGGCGTCGGTCCAGTAGGAGGACGGGTTGTGCCGGTCCTGGCGCGCGAAGGCGTGGGCGAGGTCGATCCAGATCTCGTAGTCGGTCTTCGACTCGCCGCAGCGCGGGACGGCCGCCTCCTGCCAGCGGATGGCGCGGTCGTCCCGCCGCATGTAGACGCCCTCGTACTCCAGCGGCGAGCTCACCGGCAGGACGACGTCGGCGTAGTGGGCCGCCTCCTCCATGAACAGGCCGGTGTAGACGTAGAAGTCGAGCGTGCGGAAGGCCTCCTTGACCTTCTCCGTGTTGGCGGAGGAGATCAGGGGGTTGCCCTGGGTGATGATCGCCTTGAGGGGGTACGGCTCGCCGGTGAGGATCGCCTCGGCGAAGTAGTCGGGGCCCACGGGCAGCGCGGTGCCCACGTCGGGGGTCCGGACGGCGAGTTCGGGCAGGTGCAGGTCGCCGGGCCAGGTGTTGTGCATGAAGTTGCACCCGGTGCCGAGCCGGCCGATGTTGCCCGTGACCGCGGCCAGGAAGGTCAGGACGCGGTAGGTGTCGAAGGCGCCGAGCTGGTGGGAGATGCCGGCGTTGCAGAAGACGGCCGCCTTCCCGGCGCGGGCGTACTCGCGCGCGATGCGGCGGATGCTCTCGGCCGGAACGCCGGTGACCGTGGCGGCCCACTCCGGGGTGTATCCCGACGCGGCCATGTGGGTGCGGAGTTCCTTGAAGCCGAGGACCCAGCGGTCGACGAACTCCCGGTCGTACAGGCGCTTGTCGAGGATGTGATGGAGGATGCCCAGGACGAGCGCGAGGTCGGTGTGGGGCTTGGGGGCGATCCACTCGTCGGCGAGGGCACCCGTCGGGGTCTGCCGAGGATCGACGACGACCAGTTTGGCGCCGGTGGCCGCGCGCCCGCGCAGCAGGTAGTCGAAGGTGACGGGATGGGTCTCGGCCTGGTTGGTGCCGAGGAAGAGGAAGTAGTCCGCCGAGCCGAGGTCGTCCCGGCCCGTGGCGCCGTCGGTGCCGTACCCGTTGGTGAAGTTGCCGAGACCGAAGGTCGCCTTGAGAGCGTTGCCGCCCGCGTCGTTGCAGGTGGGCCCGACGTCGGTGTTGTTCGGGCTGCCGAGGAGCGCGAAGAGACGGGCGACGAGCGAGCCGGTCCCGCGCGGGAGGCGGCCGGTGGTGCGGTTGGCGATGGAGGCGGCCTGGCCGCTGTCGCGCAGCGCGAGGAGGCGTCGGGCGATCAGGTCGAGCGCCTCGTCCCAGCCGGCCTCCCGGAAGGCGGACTCCTTGGAACCCTTCCGACCGCCGGTGCGGATCAAGGGCTTGGTCAGCCGCAGCGGGTTGTGGGTGAGTTCGGCCATCATCGGCGCCTTGACGCAGATGTTGCCCCGCTGCACCGGGTCGCCGGAGGCACCCTCGACGCTGATGACCCGATCGGCCCGGACGCCCACCGAGATCGCGCAGTTCGAGTTGCAGAACTGACAGGCGCTCTTGACCGTACGGTCGGGCCGCAGGGCCGCCGAGCCCTCCGTGTAGTTCAAGAGACCGCCCTCACCGACGGTGGTAGGAGCCGGGTGCACGGGAGTTCCGGCGACCGCGGTTGCCGACGGCACGTTGACCATCAGGGCCGCGCTGGTGAGCACGGCGCCCTGGACGACGTTCCGTCTGGAGACAGGTTGGCTGCTGTGGGACACGTCCGACTCCCCCTGTGGTCTGGCAGGCGTCGAGAGCCTATGGTGATCACCACCTCCTGTCTAGAGATTCATCGAATCAAGGGGCTACAGTGAGGCGCGCCGTCCCGCCGATCCGGACTGGCCTATTTCTGCGTTGACTTGATGACTCGTCAGCAGTGACCGAAGCATTCGACAGTGAACCCGCAGGGAGGTGGGATGGATTCGTGTGCGCGCTCGCGGCCCGGCGCGGGTCTGATCCGGGCCTTCCTGCTCACCTGGCTGAGCGTGGTGCTGTCCGCGTGCGGCCACAGCGTGGCCACGGGCGCCGCCCCCTCCTGGGTCGCGGTCGGAATCGGTTCGACGGCCGTGTCCCTGGCGGCCGCCCCCTTCACCCGCCGCCGCACCTCGGTGCTCGCGAACGCGGGCGCACTCGCCGCGTTCCAGGTCGGGCTGCACGTGTTCTTCACGGCGGCGATGCCGACGGGCGCGACGGCGCACGCCATGGGCCCGGCGCACGAAGGCATGGTGCCCCCGACCTGGGTGGCCCTCCTTCCCACCGTGCCCATGCTCTGCGGTCACCTCGTCGCGGCGGCGGGTGTCGCCTGGCTTCTCCACGGCGGCGATGCCGCGATGGCTCGGGTCGTCGAACTCGCGGGGCCGTACGGGTCCGAAGCCGTCCAGCGCGTACGACACGCCTTCGCCGGCCGCCTGTCGACGCGGCAGCCCTGCCCGGAAGCACTCACGGCGCTCTCGCGCCGCACCACGCCGAGGTGGTCGGCGGCTCCACGGAGCCCGCGGTCCCGGCTCGTCCATGAGGTGACGCGGCGCGGGCCGCCCCGGCGGGCGGCCGCCCTCGGCTGACGTCGGCATCCGCCGTACGCGAGTGTCGAGGGCGGAGACATCACGCCATCACCGTCTCGTCCCCTTCGTCGTGGCCTCGCACGAGACCACCCGGGGACCCGCCACACCGGAGCCTCACCCATGCGCACCTTCGCACGCCTCGCCGCCCTGTCCGCGGCCACGATCGCCGGCCTCGCGATCGCCTCCCCCGCCTTCGCCCACGTCTCCGTCCAGCCGGAGGGCACCGCCGCCAAGGGCGGCTACGCCACCGTGAACGTCAAGGTCCCCAACGAGCGGGCCGACGCCTCGACGGTCAAGGTCGAGGTGTCGTTCCCCACCGACCACCCCCTGGCCTCGGTGATGCCGCAGGCGATGCCCGGCTGGACCATCGCGGTGACCAAGACGACGCTGGCCAAGCCGCTGACCCTCCACGGCAAGAGCATCACCGAGGCCGTCAGCAAGGTCACCTGGACCGCCACCGACAAGGGCATCCAGCCCGGCTACTTCCAGAAGTTCCCGCTGTCCCTCGGGCAGCTGCCCGAGGACGCGGACGAGCTCGTCCTCAAGGCGCTGCAGACGTACAGCAGCAAGGAGGTCGTGCGCTGGATCGAGCCGTCCGAGGAAGGCCAGGAGGAGCCGGAGCACCCGGCGCCCGTGCTGCACCTGTCCGCCGCCACCGCCGACCACCACGGCACGTCGACGGCCACAGCCGCGCCGGCCCCGAAGGCTTCGGCCGGCAAGGGCCACGGTGCCGAGAGCGCCGAGGGGCATGACGACAGCGGCCACGGCACCGAGCGCTGGCTGGGCATAGGCGGGATGGTCCTGGGCGCCGCGGGGCTCGTCACGGCCCTGATCACCAGCCGTCGCCGCGGCGACGCCTGATCCGGCGCGGGATTCGCCGTGACGGTCATCGCCTCCCGTACGTACCGATGGTTCGTCGTCGCACTGGTCTGTCTGGGCGGCCTCTGGGCCGGTGGATCGGCCCCGGCCGACGCGCACGCCGTGCTGACGAGCAGTACACCGGCGAGGGGGGCGGTGATCGCCGCCCCGCCCTCGCGCGTGGTGCTGGTCTTCACCGAGGAGATCGCACTCTCCGCCGACGCCATCCGCGTTCTGGACCCAGAGGGACGGCGGGTCGACGACGCCCGTCCCGTCCTGGAGGGCGCCAACACCTACGCCATCGGGCTCGGCGGGCGGCCGGGCCGGGGCACGTACACGGTGGCGTACCAGGTGGTGTCCGCCGACAGCCATCCCGTGGCAGGCGCGTTCACCTTCTCCGTGGGTGCGCCGTCGGCGGCGACGGGCACCGGGGCATCGGGCGTGCACGACCCCGACTCGGGTCCGGTCGGCTGGGCGTACGCGGGGGCGCGTTTCGGCGCGTACCTCGGCATGACCGCTCTGACGGGCGTGGTCTGCTTCGTCCTTCTGTGCTGGACGCAGGGCACTTCACATCGCCCGCTCCGGCGCGCCGTGACAACGGCATGGGCCGTGCTCGTGGCCTGCACACTGACCCAACTGCTGCTCCGTGGCGCCTACACGGGGTCGGGTCGCGTCGCGGATCTCGCCGACGTGTCGCTGCTGGCCGACGTACTGGGCACCAAGGCCGGCGTCCTGCTGCTCGGGCGCCTGGGACTGCTCGCCGTGGGCGCCGCGGCGTGGGCATGGTGGTGCCGGAGCACGACGGCGGGGAGGGCCGCGGGGAGGAATCGCGTCGGGCTCCTGGGAGCGGCCGTGACGGGTACGGCGTCGGCATGGACGTGGGCGGGCGCCGAGCACGCCTCGGCGGGTCCGCAGCCCGCCCTCGCGATGCCGGCCGACGTGATCCATCTGCTGGCCGCGGGGGCGTGGATCGGCGGCCTCGGAGTCCTGGCCTTCGCCCTGAAGCGCGTCGAGGCCCTGCCCGCGGACGCCGTGGCGCGGTTCTCACGGGTGGCCTTCGTCAGCGTCTGCGCCCTGGTCGCCACGGGCCTCTACCAGTCCTGGCGCCAGGTGGGATCCCTGCCCGCCCTGACGGACACCCGGTTCGGGCTCCTGCTGCTCGCCAAGTCGGCCGTCGTGGCGCTGCTGCTCTGTCTCGGCTACGTCGCCCGGCGCCGGACGAGGGCGATCGCCGGAGCCGGGACGCGGACCACGGCCGGCCACGAGCGGGGAAGGCCCGCATGGCGCGGGCTTCGGCGAGGAGTGGCCGCGGAGGCCGCACTGGGCCTGGGCGTCCTGGCGATCACCACGGTCCTGACGACGACGGAACCGGCCCGTTCGGCACACACGGCGGCGGCGTCCCCGGCCGACGTCGTCGTGTCGGTCGAGTCCGCGTTCGACACCGGCGGCCCGGGAGGAAAGGGGAAGGCCGATGTCGTGGTGGACCCCGGCGGGGTCGGACCGAACGCCGTCCATGTGACCGTGGTGGGTCCGGACGGCAGGCTCCTCGACGTACCCGAGATACGGGCGACGCTCACCTCGTCCGGAGGGATCGGCCCCCTGGCCGTCCCCCTGCGCCGCGCGTCGGAAGGCCACTGGACCGTTTCCGGCTTCCAGGTGCCGACGCCCGGGACGTGGGAGCTCGCCTTGACGGTGAGGAGTTCCGACGTCGATCAGATCACGCTGCGTCGTCCACTCGACATCCGCCGATGACAGAGTTGAGGGAATGCGGTGGCCGCGGCACCCCCGGCCATGAGAGTATCAGCATATGCTGACATCAGTCGACAGTGACATTTTGAAGGTGCTGGGCGACCCGCTGCGCCTCAAGATCGTGACCCTGCTCGCTCGCGAGGCCCTCTGCACGACCCACCTGGTCGAGGAGACCGGAGCCAAGCAGACCAATCTGTCGAACCACCTGAAGGTGCTCCGCGAGGCCGGGCTGGTCGACACGGAGCCCTGTGGGCGGTGGATCTACTACCACCTCAAGCCGGAGGCCCTGTCCGCCCTCGCCGGCGAGCTCGGCCGACTCGCCGCGGCAGCCCAGGAGACGGCCGGCAGCGGACGCAAGCGGAGCTGCTGACCTCCCGGAGGCGCATCACGGGGGGATGTGACGCGTACGGAAAAGGGTGTGCGGTCGGCTCGACGAGCCGACCGCACACCCGGAGATGCCGCGCCGTGGCCGAAATCAGCCGACGGGTGCCGGGCGAGGCACCGCCACCGGCGGATCCAACTGCACCGTCCTGTCGCAGAGTCGCGCCACCTGGGCGGGATCGTGCGACACCAGCAGCACCGTCCTGCGTCCGCGCAGAGCGGCCACCGACTCCTCGACCGTGTCCCGGCTCCGTTCGTCCAGCGCACTGGTCGGCTCGTCGAGCAGCAGCGCGGCCGGTTCGAGGGCCAGGGCACGGGCGAGGCAGAGGCGCTGACGCTGGCCGGCCGACAGGTTCTGCGCCGGAGAATCCAGCCGGTCGCAGACCTCCTTCCACAACCCGGCCTCGTTCAGGGCCTCTTCGGCGCGATGGCGCAGCTCCTCACGCGACGCCCGCAGCACGTGCCGGATGCCGAAGAGCGCGTTGTCCAGGACGCTGCCGCCGAAGACCACGGGCGTCTGGGGCACCAGCACGACCTTGGTCCGCAGGTCGGCGTCCCCCTTCCGGTGGGCGATCGCCCGGCCCAGGACCTCGACGCGCCCGTCGCGTACGAGGCCGGCGGGGAGCAGATCGACGAGCGCCCGCAGCACCGTGGACTTGCCCGCGCCCGACGGCCCGCACAGGCCGGTCGTCGACCCTTGGACGAGCCCGAAGGAGACGGGTCCGACCAGGGCCTTGTCCCGGTCGCGCACCCGGAGCTCGCGTACGGCGATTACGTGGTCCATCGCTCCCCCTCGAAGCGGTTGCGCAGCGCGACCGCCACGCTCAGCAGAACAGCCGTGATGAGCACCAGGACCAACGCGCTTCCCCACGCCTGCGAGACCGCCTGGGGGTCGCCCGAGTCCTGGGACAGGGTGAAGATGTGGGTGGGCAGCGCTTGCACGGGTGCGTTCACGATCCCGTCGGGCAGGGCCGGGGCCCCGAAGAACACCGTGGCGGTGAACAGGAGCGGTGCCGTCTCACCCGCGGCACGGGCAAGGCCCAGCAGAAGCCCGGTGACCGTGGCCGGCCAGGCGTACGGGACGACGACCGACCGGATGTACTGAGCGCGCGACAGCCCCAGCGACAGCGCGCTCTCGGTCATCTCCGTCGGCATCCCGCCGACCCGGCCCGCGGTCGTCAGCGCGACCACGGGCACGACCACCGGCACCAGCACGATGGCGCCCGCCAGCCACGACCGGCCCCACCCCATGGCACTGCACACGATCACGAACCCCGCGAGACCGAGCAGGATGGTCGGTGTGCCGCTGACCACCACGGTCACCGTCTGCAGCACCCGGGCGGCACGGCCGGAGGCGTGGACGCCCAGCAGGATCCCCGCGCCGAATCCCAGCGGGAGCGAGATCAGCCCCGTGGTGGTGACGAGCAGGAGGGTGCCGACGATCTGGTCGCTCACCCCGCCGCCGGCCGAACCGGCCGCGGACGTGACCCAGAACGACGGGGAGAAGGCCGCGCTCCCCCTGGTCGCGAGGACGGCCAGCATGGCCACGAGGAGCGCTCCGGGAAGCAGCAACGCCCCGAGACGGAGCAGCCTCACCGCCGTGTCGAGCTCTGCCCGCATCCGCCCCGGACGCCGCTGCCGATCGGCCCGCAGCGCGGACTTCGCTCCTGACGACCGCCGGGTCCCCCACACGGTGGCCGCGGCCACCAACGCGAGCAGGATCAGCCCGAGCCCGCAGATCGCGGCGAAGTAGGGGCCGGAGGTGCCCGCGAGGACCGGCTCGGGCCCGGCCAGTTTCGCCGTCAGCGTCTGCCCCGGGTGGACGAGCGAATCGATCAGTTCGCCGAACGAGGTCGGCAGCCGTCCGTCCGCCCTGCCCACGACCAGGAAGACCGCGATCGCCTCGCCGAGCGCCCGGGCGAGACCCAGGAGAACGGCCGACCGCATGCCCTGGCGGGCCTGGGGCAGCACGGCCGACCGGACGACTTCGCGTCGGGTGAGCCCGAGGGCGTAGGCAGCCTCGCGGTAGCGGTCCGGGACGGCGGACAGGGCGTCGACGCTCACGGCCACGATCGTCGGCGTGATCATCACCGCCAGGACCAGCCCCGCGGCGAGGAGGCTGTCCCCGCCCGGGACGTCACCGAGCCAGGCGACGGCTGGGCGTACGGCCATGATGCCGATCAGGCCGTAGACGATGGACGGAACGGCGGCCAGCAGCTCCACGCTCATGCGCAGGGGCCGCGCGAGTCGCGGAGGCAGGTACTCCGAGAGCGCGATCGCGCCGGCCCACCCGACCGGCACGGCGAGCGCGAGCGCGATGACGCAGACGACGGCCGACCCGTAGATCATGGCCAGCCCGCCGAAGACCGAGTCCGTCGGATTCCAGGCGGACCCGCCCACGAGCCCCAGCCAGTCGACCCTCCCGCCGAGCACCCCGAGACCGAGGTAGCCGACGAGTACCAGCAGGACTCCCGCGACGGACACCCCGCCGGCTACCACCCAGGCCCACACCCACCGGGACCGGTGCGGGCGGGGTGATGTGTCCGGTGCGGCGGGCGGCCGCACCAGCGTCTTCACGGTCACGGGCTACTTCCCGATTTGCTTGAGGGTGAGGTAGCCGTGCTTGGTCAGGAGCGGCTGCCCCTTGTCCGAGAGGATGTAGTCGATGAACCGCTTCGCCTCGCCCTTCGGCTGCCCGTTCGTGACCATGTAGAGCGGGCGGCTCATCGGGTACTTCCCGGTGGCCACGTTCTCCGAGGACGGTGCGATGCCGTCGAGGGTGACGACGGCGAGCTTGTCGCGGCCCTCCACGAAGCCGGTCGACAGCGGAGCGACGGCTCCCGGGGTCGACTCCAGCTTGTTCCGCGTCTCCAGGTTGCCGCCCACGATGGCGAAGTTGTTGGAGTTCGGCGGCGGCGGGGGCTTCTCCCCGTGGTAGAGGTACTTGTCGAGCACCTCGCGCGTGCCGCGCCCGGGCTCCTTGTCGTAGACGAAGACCGGCAGGTCCGGGCCACCGATCTCCTTCCAGTTCGTGATCTTCCCCTCGAACAGGCCCTTCACCTGGTCGGCGGTCAGGTTCTTGACCCCGGCGTCGGCGACCTGCTTGGTGATGATGACGCCCACCGCGTCGGCGCCGATCTGCGTCTCGACGTAGTCGGTCTTGGGGCTCGCCGACCGGTCCTTGTCCGCGATCGGCTTGGAGCTGAGCGCGATGTCGATCTGCCCGGCACCGAGCTGCGAGATCCCGCCGGCCGAACCGCCCTGCGTGGCCACGGTGATACTCAGGCCCTGCGCCTTCAACGCCTCGGCTGCGTCGGCGGCGACGGGCGCCACCGTCGTGCTGCCGCTCGCCTGGAGCGCCTTCCCCGCGCCCGCTTCGGCGTCGGCGCAGGCCGTCGCGAGCGAGGCGATCAGAACGGCCCCCGTGGCGAGATACGCGAACCTCCGCCGACCGACCAAGCCTGTGGACCCTGCGGTTGCCCTCGTCAAGTCCTCTGTCTGCGAAGGCGATTCCATGGTGCGGGACATGCAGGTCCTCCCCCAGCTGGTCTCTGATTTGAGCGGAGTCTAAGCAGGCAGGCAGGCGGCTGGAAACCCTCTATCAACAACCGTCCGTTCGGAGGCTGTTCACATTGCCCCCACTTTCCATACATCTTCCGTTTCCTTGATCGCCCGTTTACACGAGCCACGTCGGCGCGAGAGTCACGACCCGAGCGGACGGACCCGCACGCCGCCCCCAAACGGGCGCCAACTCCCCTTGCGTGACAGATCAGTTCTCGCGTAGGTATGTCCCTGACGGGCCGAGGAGGCGGCCGCGCCATCACGCTGCCCCGACCCGACCGGAGGAGTGCACCGATGGGCGCGCAATGACACCAGGGCCACCCGCGCGAGGATTACGGGCCACGGCGTTCACGGGCGTCTGCGTGCTGCTCACGGCCACCGGCCACAGCCTCATGTCGGGCCGCCCGATCTCCGGCTGGCCGCTGTCCGTCGCCTTCGCGCTCACCCTGCCGGCCGCCTGGTGCCTGGCGGGCAGGGAACGCAACCTGCTCACCGTCGGGGCAGCGGCCATGACGACCCAGGGGACCTTGCACACGCTGTTCTCCTCGTGGCCGGCACCAGGCGCGCCCCCCATGCACCACATGCACACCGGTGCCTCATCCACGGCCCTGCCGTTGGCCGTTCAGCCTCCCCCGGAGACGACGTCGTCCTGGGGCATGCTGGTGGCGCACCTGCTGGCCGCGTTGCTCAGCGGTCTGTGGCTCGCGCACGGGGAGCGCGGGGCGTTCCGGCTGCTGCGGGCGCTGCCCGCCGGACTGTTCCGGCCGCTCGGTCTGCTCCTCGCCGTCGTGCCCGTCCCCGTGGACCGGCCGCGGTTCCGCCCCGTACGCCCGGCTGACGAGCGGGCGCCCCGGCGGCTCCATCTCGCCCACTCCCTCGTCTCGCGGGGTCCACCACCGGCAGGCGCTGTCACCTGATCCGACAGCTGGTTCCCCGAGCCCGCCGGCCCTCACACGGCCGCCGCTCGGGCCTCGGCCGTGCCCTCCGGCAGGCCGTACCCTCCGCCTTCCCTCAAGGACCCAAGGACCTGTGGCGATGACCCCTGCCCTCAGCCAAGACCCCACCCCCGACCCCACCTTCCATCCCACCCCCGATCCCACCCGAGACCCCTCCCGCGACCGGCCCCCGACACAGCCCGGCACCCGGCCCCGGCCTCACCCCCGTACCCACCACTCCGCCGAGTCCGACGCCGCCACCACCCTGCTCGCCCTCGCCGCCCGCGACGGAGACCCCACGAAAACCGACCAGTTCGTCCGCGCGCTCCACCGCGACGTCTGGCGCTACGTGGCCTACCTCAGCGCCGACCGCCAAGCAGCCGACGACCTCACCCAAGAAGTGTTCCTCAGAGCCCTCGCCGCCCTGCCCCGCTTCGAAGGCCGCTCCTCCGCCCGCACCTGGCTGCTCTCGATAGCACGACGCACCGTCGTCGACAGCCTCCGCCACGCCGCCGCCCGACCCCGACTCTCCGACCGCGACGACTGGCAGACCGCCGCCGAACACGCACAACCCCGCGACCTGCCCGGCTTCGAAGACGGCATCGCACTCACCGACCTCCTGTCCACCATCCCCGACGAACGCCGCAACGCCTTCGTCCTCACCCAACTCCTCGGCCTGCCCTACGCAGAAGCCGCCGAAGCCATCGGCTGCCCCGTCGGCACCGTCCGCTCACGCGTGGCACGAGCCCGCGCCGCACTGCTCGCCCTGCTGACCGAGGAAGGCGCGGCCCCCTCGAAGCTCATGGGCTGGAGAGCTCCGATGGCCCTCTGCTGCGCAGGGGGCGCGCTCGCCGGAACCTGATACCAGGCGAGCGGAGACGAGGCCGTCACGTACGCCTCGTCTCCGCTCGCCGGACCCGCCTGCACTCCACCCTCCGAACCGGTCTGCGCGGCCTGCTCCGGGATCACGAAAGGGCCGGCCCGGGACGGGCCGGCCCCTTGGCCGTGTTCGGGGAGCGGGTGCGGGGCTCGGAAGCCCCGGTGGGGGCTAGAAGCCCTTCACCACCCAGTCCTGGACGTCAGGGGTGGGGCTGCCCTGGGTCCAGAGGGTCAGCCAGACGCCGTTGCCGAAGGAGTTGCCCTTCGGGGTGATGGCCTTGCCGTAGGCGTTCACCGCGCTGCCGTCGGCCGACGGGGAGAAGCGCTGGACGTCGCTGGAGGGGTTGCACGTCCACAGGGTCAGGAGCGCGCCGTTGGTGTTCGCGCCGTTCGCTTCGGGGGTGATGCACTTGCCGCTCGCCTTGTGGACGATCAGGCCGTTCTCGTACTTCCAGCGCTGGACGTCCGCTCCCGTGCAGGTCCACACCGTGATCGGCGTGCCGTTGGCGGTGCCGTTGCCCTGGGGTGTCGCGCAGACGGAGCCCGCCTGGTGGAAGTTGGTGAGCCAGCTCCAGCCGTCGACGGGCTTGCCGGCGTCGGGCTCGATGTTGAAGACGACCCTGCGCGGTCCGCTCGAGTCCGCGAGCGCCTCGTTGGTGCCCCAGAGGCGCTTGGCGAGGGGGTCCCAGGAGAGGCCCTGGGTCAGCAGTGGCGCCTGGGTGAGGACGTGGGGCGCTTCGCCCGGCTTGGCCACGTGGACGCAGGAGTAGGTATCGGTGCCGCCCGGCCAGTACGCCGGGCACGCGCCGCTCATGTAGTAGTTGGTGCCGTCGGTGGCCGTGCCCTGGATGCCCCAGACGGGCGAGGTGTAGCCCGTGGTCTCCGAGGCCACCGTGGTGGGAAGCCCGGCGCCGAGGGCCGACAGGGGCCAGCGGACGATGCGGGCGCCCGCGCCGCCGCGGTTCTCCGACGAGACCAGGGCCGGCGTCGCGCCGGAACGGTCGACGCTGAGGCTGCTCAGACACAGCTCGCTGTTGACGGCCGGACCGCAGGCGCGGGGGCTGTTGTTGACCCAGGCGGTGGAGACGTTGTCGACCGCGGCCGTGCTGATCGTGCTGTAGCGGGCGACGAGCGGCATCGCCCAGAGGTGGAACCGGGCGGAGGTCTTGCCCGCGTTCAGACGGGTGTCGGCGCTCGTCGTGTCGTTCATGCGCCACATGCGGGTCAGGTCGAAGACCTGGAGCTCCGCGCCGTTGGCCACGAACAGCCGGTTGCCGTACCAGGCGACGCCGTCCGAGTGCGAGGCGTACGCAAGGGGCTTGAAGTTGCCGTTGACCGGCTCCACGAGCGCGATGTGGCCGTACTTGACCTGGCCGCCGGTCGACTCGGTGATCGTGACCCGCGCGTAGTCCTCGACGGTCGTCGGAGTCCGGCCCGCGACATACGTGCCGTGGTACCAGGCGGTGGCGGTGAGGGAGCGCCCCGCGTACAGCCCGTCGGCGGTGGCGGCATGCGAACCCGCGAAGCCCTGCGGCATCCAGCCGCCTTCGGTGTCCGCGTAGTTGGACCGGTCGTCCTCGTCGTCCCAGCAGAAGCCGTCGGGCTTGAGGGCGCCGTTCAGTCCGGTGGCGTGGCAGAGCCCCGGACGTCCCGTACGGGTGCCCAGGACGTCGGTGACGGACGCCTTGGCGACTCCGGCGGCTTCGGCGGAGTCGATGAGGCCCGTCTTGTCCCCGTCCACGCGGGTGAGCTTGAAGTTCGCGGTGAACGGGTCCAGACCGGAGGCGGCCTGGGCGGGCGTGGTGGGAAGCAGGACCGAGGCGGCCACGGCCGCGCCGAGTGCGAGCTGAACGAGGCGGTTTCTTCGCCCGAGCATGAGATTCATTCGGGCAGGCTAAGCATCTCCATCCGACCATGATCATTTCTTTCACCGGGTCTTCACGCAGGTCACAGGGTCTGCGCAGGCCTCGCGTCGGATGTCCGGCGGTACCTCCAACGGGCGGGAGCGGCGGTTGGCGGATCGACCGTCAAGCGTCGGATTCGGTGTCGCCGCTCGGCGGGAAGGAGCTCGATCCGGTTCGAGGTCCCCGGATCCGGCTGCGGTTCGACGAGGCGGACACCACCGGGTGACGGTCACCGCCGGCGCTCCGGCTAAAGATCTCGCAATCCGGCTGATCCCAGGGCGTTCCCCTTGTCACAATGGCGCCGCTGGGCCGTTGCCCCACGTGTGCCGGGGCCGATCCGAGGAGCCGTGGGCGGCCCGGGGGGAGCTGGGGATCGGTGAGTGGGCGGGGTTCTGGCGCGGCGGGGGGCGCGGTGGATGTCGGGGTTCTGCTGACGCGCATGCCGGGGCTGAAGGACCGCGAGAAGGTCAGGCACGCCCTGTTGTCGGCCGGGCAGCCCGCTTTCTCGTATGTCAGGGAGCGGGTGGCCGCTGAGGACGTCGCGGCCCTTCGGGTGGTGCGGGACCAGGTGACGCCCCTGCACGAGCTGCTGACACCTCGGGCGGCGGCGGCGTCGACCGTGCGGGCGCTCGTGGGACAGGGGCCCTTCGTGGCCGAGGAGCCGGCTGCCGTGCAGGCGCTGCGGGCCTCGGCGGCCATGGGGCTCGCGCTGGTCGGTGACGCGGAGGGCAGCCCCGGCGAACTGGCCGTGGGGCTGATGTGGCTGCGGGGGTCCGGGGCCCATCCCGGTCACGAACAGGTCGACCTCCAGGGCCTCCTGGCCCGGGCCGACGCCGGTCACGCCACCCGGCTGCGCCGCCTGATGGACGGCCTCCCGCCGGACGGGAAGGACCTGGCGCTGCCCGCCCTGGCGTGGCTCCTCGCGCTCGACGGCGCGCTGCCGGAGTCCCGGCCGGTCGCCGAGGCGACCGTGCTGTTCGACGACGGGCGGGGCGGCGTCCGTGGCACGCTCGGCGTCGCCGTCCTGCCGGCGGGGCCGCCCGCGCTGCTCCCCGATCCCCGCCGCATGTCGGGGTTCCGTGGTGACGCACGCTTCCAGGAGTCGCTGCGCGACGCGTGGAACAGCGCCGGCGAGCGGCCCGCCACCACCGTGCTCTGGTCGCTGACGGACGCGGACGGTGTCGTGGCCATGGTGGAGGACAACTCGCTCGGCTGCGCCTTCGCCGTCCTGCTGGACGAGGCCGAACGGGCCGGCCGGGCCGGGCGCCTCTTACGGCCGTCCACGTTGCGCCGGATCAACCCGCGTACCGCGCTCATCGGCGGCCTCGACGCGGAGCGGCCCGCCGCGCTGGTGTCGGTGGGCGGCTACCGGGCCAAGCTGAGGGCCGCCGGGGAGGGTGCCAACGTCGTCCTGCCCGCCGCCGACCGGGACGAGGCGGAGCGGGCCCTGGCGGGCGGCTCCACGGACCGTCTCCTCTTCGCGTCGACCGTCCAGGAGGCCGCCCGCCTGGCGCGGGTCTGGGACTTCCCGGTCGTCCGGCGGTGGAGCGCCGGGGCGATCGGTGTGCTCACCGTGCTCGTCCTGCTCAGCCTGTTCCTGGTCAACGTGATCAACACCCGGAGCGAGGCCGAGTCGCGCAGGGCGCTGGCGTCCGACCTCGCCGCCGAGGCGATGCTGCTGCGGGAGAGCGATCCGAGGCTGGCCGCCCTGCTCGGCCTCGCCGGGTACACGGTGGAGCCCGACACCCCGCGCGCCGTGCTGGCCATGCGGGACGTGCTGGAGGCCAACGCCGGGGTCCGGCTGTCGTGGCAGGCCAGCCCGGAGAGCGTGCGCAGCATCGCCGTCGACGACCGGCACGGGCGCCTGTACACCGCCGGGAACGACCCGTACCTCAAGTCCTGGGATCTCCTCACCGGCAAGAGGCTCGGGATGTTCGGCGGGCGCTTCGCCGACCTGGTGTTCGACGACGGGAGCGGTCTGCTCGCGGCCCGGGACGAGACCGCGGTGTCGGTCTTCTCGGTGCTCCAGCCCGTCCCGCGGCTCATGGGCCGGCTCCGCGCGCCCTCCTGCGGCGGCAAGCACGCCAGGCCCGTCGCGAACACGTTCGCGCACAACGGGGTGCGGCTCGTGGAGGTGATGGACGACGGTGCCGTCGCCCAGTACGACACGACGACGCTGGAGGAGCTCTCCTGCGTCCGCACCCAGGACTCCTTCACGGGCGGCCGGTTGGTCGCCGGCTTCGCCGGCTCCGTGATCGACGCCACGACCGCCGAGAGCCCGCGACCGGACACCCTCGGGAAACCGCGGGCCGAGGAGAAGGCCCTGCTGCTGCTCTCCAACGGCGGCGTCGCGGCGATGGGGATCGACTCGCGCAGGCTCACCACGGAGGTCGAGGCGAGCGAGGTCCAGGGCCAGGCCCTGCAGATCGACGCCAGCGACTCCGCGGTGCTGCTCGCGACCCCGGGCGGGGTCCAGGCCTGGGACCGGCGCAGCCGCCGGACCCTGTCCTATCCCGTCGGCGGGCTCGCCTACCGTCCCACCGCCCTGGCCGCGCAGGCGGGCAGCGTCGCCATCGCCGGAGGCGACGGCACCGCCCTGGTCCCCGTGGGCGGCTCCTCCAACCGGAACAGCAGCCGGAACCTCGAAGTGCCGCTGGGCGGCCCGGCCGTCACCGCCGCCGTCGGGAACCTGTCCACCGTCGTGGCGGGCGGGCGGGGCGGACGGGTCAACGTGCTGGACGGCCGGCCCAGGACCCTCCATCTGAGCCCCGCCACGGACGCGGACATCGCCTCCTTCGGTCCGGACGGGCTGCTGCTGATCGCGCACGGCGAGGAGTCCGGATCCGACAGCGTCTACACGGTGGACCCCGGCGCCGCCCCGAAGATCTCGCTGAACTCCGCGACGCAGAGGTACCAGCATGTCGCGCGGTACCCGCTGCCCAACGACTTCCTCTTCCGGGACGGTGCCGTGACGGGGAGCCTCGTCGCCGCCGTCGGCCGCACCGAAGGCAAGGCGGCCGCCGCCGTGTGGACGGGGCAGGGCGCCGAGCCGCGGGTCCTGTTCGAACCCGCCCTGGACGGGGCCGCCGCCGACTCCGGCACCCGCTTCTTCACCGACGTCGCCTTCGTCCCGGAGGCGGAACTGCTCGTCGCCCGGCACGCGACCGGCCCCCTGGTGATCTGGTCCACCCGGACCTGGCGGCCCCTCGGCACCGTCGGGCTCGGGTCGGGATCCGGTCTGGCCGTGCACGGCACCCGGGCCATCGCCCTGGAGGACCGGGGGCCGGGCGTCCCCCGCCTCGTCCAGATCGACCTGACGACCCGTACCGTCGTCCGCACGGCCACCGTCCCCGGGGCCCGGCTCCTCGCCTGGAGTCGCGACGGATCTCGCGGCGCCGTGCTCACCGCGGGCAACACCGTGCGCTACCGCGACGCCGACCTCCACGAGACCGGTGAGCCCCTGGTCCTGCCCGGGACCGCCGAGGCGCCGACGGCGATGGCCCTGTCGGACGACGGCGGGCACGTCGCCGTCGCGGTCGACGCCAAGGTGCTCGTCCACGACACCCGCACCGGCCTGCCCGCCCTGCCGTCCCTGCGCGCCGGAGCCGCCCGCGACGTCATCGGCCTCTCCTGGTCGCCGGACGGCGACTTCCTCGCCGGGGTGATCCGCCCGGACGACACCGACTACTACCCCGCGGGACCCGCGGAACTCTGGCGGGTGGGCGGCATCGACTGGCGTCAGCAGATCTGCCGGTGGACCGGCGGCGCCGACCTCAGCCGCCAGGAATGGCAGGCCCACATCGGTGACCGCCACCCCTACGTCGACCTCTGCGCCGAGACGAAGTGAGCCGCCCCATGCCCCGCACCCCACGCCGCCCCCGCAGAATCCTGCCCTGCGTGCTGGCCGCCCTCCTCGCCGCCGCCGGGTGCACCTCCGGCGGCGGCGCACCCCCCGCCCACGCCCCCTCCGCCACGTCACCGGTGCCCACCGGCCGGGAACCCGACCGGCAGCACCCCGTGCTCGCCTATCTGCGGTACGAGAATCCGTCGGCGCTGGCGGTCGTACTGGCGGACTCCGCCGGCCGGACCTGGCGGACGGCCTCGGTGGCGCCCGTCGACTCGCCCATCGAGGGCGACTGGTCCTGGCCGTCCCGGCTCGTCTGGTCGCCCGACGCGAGCCGCCTGGCGTGGATCGACTCCGACACGTCGTACGACACGGGGCAGATCCACCTCCTCGACGTGCGCAGCGGACGGCTGACCGAACGGCCCTGCCCCTGCAGCGGGATCGGCTTCCTCGGCGACGACGCCGTCAGCCTCAGCAACGACGGCAGTTCCCTGCTGCTCTTCCCGGCACAGGGCAACCCACGGCGCGTCGCGCTGTCCGAACGCCAGCACCCGTACGCGAAGCTGGCGGCCGGCGGGACCGACGACGTCACCCTGTTCTCCCCCCTCCCCGACGCGCCGGACGTCCTCCGCGGCCAGGGCACCCTCGGCAGTGCGGACCGGCACGGCACCGTCCGGCCCCTGCTGCCGGGCAAGGAGCGCACCACCTTCAGCGACGCGCGGCGACAGCCCGGCGGCAAGGGCCTCGCCTGGTCGAACCACGATTCGGGAGGGGCCTGTTGGGGCATGGAGAACGTCTTCACGGAAGACGTCACCACCGCCGCGCCGCGCCGCGCCGTTCCCACCGACACGGCCTTCCGGCACGCGCTGGTGTCCCAGGCACGCCTGGTGAACTCGCTGGAGTGGGCGGGCGACGGACTCACCGTCACCTACGGCGCCTTGCCGGGGTGCAACGTCATGTACCCGGAACGGAACGCCTCCTACTACCTGCGCGACGGGCAGTGGACCTACCTCGGCGGCGGCATGCTCGACATCGCGTTGGGGGCCGCCGGCCGGGTCGTACGCCTCGAAGAGCCCGTGTACCCGGACTCCTCCTCCGGCGCCCCGTCCCAGCCCACCACCGGCACGCTCACCCTCACCTCCGGCGGCCGGAAGCACGTCCTGGACCGCGGGGTGTCCCGCTTCGCCCTCACCCCCGCCGAAACCGCCGCCGCCGGGCCTCCCCCGGCGGCGGCCCCGCAGCCGGCGGAGGGCGTCAGAGGCGAGGACGACCACGGCACCGAACTGCCCACGGCCGTACGGGAGCTGGCCCGCGCCATCGAGGCCGCCGCGCAGCGGGGCGACACCGACCGCCTCGTCGCGCTCTGCGACCCGTGCAGCCCGGCCGAGCACGCCTGGATCCGCGCCGCCGACGGCACCCGGACCGTCCTGAGCGCCATCCGCACCCACCCCATGCGCATGTCCACCGGCGTCGACCTGGTCTACCCGAGCCTCGGCGAGTGCGCGGACGACCCCGGCCAGGACACCCCCTGCACGCCGCAGCAGCTCCAGGACGCCGCCGTCCTGGGCCCGAAGGCCGGACCGGGCTTCGACCGCACCTACTCCTTGGGCGGGGCCGTACGCGTACCGCTCACCCTGCGCATCGAAGGAGGCACCGCACGATGGACCGGGATCGGCGCCGGGTGATCTGCCCCGCGCCCACGCTCCCCCAGCAGGCACCGGCCGGCGCGTCCGCCCGGCCGATCCTGACCGGGGACACCGTCGAAGGCCGACCCGTGCTCGGCTTCCATTGCACCGCCACGGCGGCGCCCACCCCGGCCGACGACCGGCTGCTCCTCGCCGGCGACGAGCACGCCGGGCGTCCCGGGCACCGAGGCACCGCCCCCGCCGACCAGCCGAGCCTGGTCCGCACGGGCCTGCCGCCCGGCCGGCAGGTCGCCCCGGAGCGGACCCACCGCCCCGACGACCTGAAGCCCGGCCTGGCCGACCGTCTCCGGGCCCTGCTGCACGGCCCCCACGCCCCGCGCTTCGCCCCGGACCTGCTCGCCCGCCTCGCCGAGGCCGGCCACCACACCTGGGTGAGCGGAGGCGCCCCGCGCGACCTGCTGGCCGGCGGCGACCCGCACGAGGTCAACGACCTGGACCTCACCGGCACCGCACCCGCCGGGGCCTTCACCGAGACGGCCCGGCGCGTCCTGGACAGCGAGGGCACCGGGGCGGAACACCCCCAGCGGTTCAGCCCCGACACGCTCGTCTGCACGGTCCTCGACCCGGTCGCCCGCACCGCCGGGCCGGGCCTCGACTACCGGGGCCTCGGCCTCGCCGGCACGGTCCTCCCGGCCACGGGCACGGATCTCCTCCAGGACAGCCGGCAACGCGACCTCACCGTCAACACGCTGCTCTACGACCCCCGGAGGAACCTGGTCCTCGACCCGCTGGGCCGGGCGCTCGACGACCTCGCCGACGCCCGGGGCGGGCGCCGGATCGTCCCGGCCAACACATCGGCCGATCCGCTGGTCCGTGCCGAAGTCCTCCTGCGCGGGCTGAAGTTCCGGCTGCGCTGGGCCGGCGCGGACGTGGACGACGAACCCCTGCGGGCATGGGCGCGGGCGCTGCCGGCCGATCTGCTCTCCTCGCTCGACGAGGAGGCCTGGCACCGTCTCGCGACGCTCTGGACCCAGTGCGTCCCCGACGCCGGCGCGCCCGCCGTGGACGAGGCCGTCCGGCGACTCGGCCCCGTCGCCGTCGCGCTCCGCGCACGCTGCGAGGAGGCCGCGTCATGACGACGCCACCCCCCGAAGGGCACGCGGGGACCCCGCACCGCCCCCTCAGCGACTGGATCGCCCGGGTCCGGCCCGGCGCGCCGGGGCAGCCGCCGTCCCTGGGCCGCATCAACGACGGGGACGAACGGGCCGACGCCCGCGCGATGCCACGGTTCGCCACCCGGTCCTGGACCCGTACCAGCCTGGTCGTCGAACGGGCGGGCTCGCTCAGCCGCTCCCTGGCCCTGCGGGCACCCGACGGGACCACCGTCGTCGAACTCGACGACTTCGGCGCGCCCGTCGGCGTCTCGGAGCGGGGCGCCGCGCTGATCTCCCGTCTGGAGGAGCAGTGGGCCGATCCCCCGGCCGGTGCCGACGTCGTCGACGGGCTGCGCGCCGAGAGTCTCCCGCTGCGCTACTTCCTTCTGCACCGCCTCGGCCGCGAGACCGCACCGCCGCCACGCCTCTTCCACTGCCTCCCCTGGGAACGCGTCGACGCCGCCGCCCGCTCCGCCGCCGCCCTGCTGCGCGCGGAGACGGACACCGCGACGCCCACCGCCCCCGCCCCGCCGCCCGACGGCGAGCTGCGCCACTGGTTCACCCCGGCCGCCTCGTCGCTCGCGGGCCCCCTCCAAGTCCTCGAAGCCGGTCTGCGCACCGGCCGGACCGGCCCCTGGTACGGGCGGGAGGCCGCGAGCCTGCTCGGCGGCCTGCTCGCCGCGCGACCCGAGCGGCTGCCCGCCACCACCCGGCGCGCCCTCGCCGAACTGGCCGACGCGCTGGGCGAGTCGGACCGCGCCCTGCGCCACCCGGCACGGCTGGCGGCCACGTGGCTCACCGGCGTGGGGCCGATCGCACCCGTCACCCTGCGCAGGAACCTCGACTCCGACTTCGCGCTCCAGGCGTCCTCCGGCGAACAGCGCTCCGGTCAGGGCGAGTTCCTGGAGGCGTGGCCGGTCGCCGCCGCCCTCACCGTCACCGGCGGCGGGCTGCTCCAGGTCGAGCTGGAGATCGAGGATCATCCCTCCCCGCCGGTCCGGCGCCGCACCGACGGGCCGCTCTGCCAGCCGGTGACCGTACGGTCCCTCGGCGGCGCGGACGCCGCGTCCGCCACGCCGATCAGCCGGTACTGGATGCTCCTCACCCCCTCCGGCGGCACCCTCCAGGGCTTCGTCGCGGTGCCCGTACCGTCCGGCTCCTTCGAGGTCGACCTCGACGCACCCCCCGTACCCCTGCGCTTCCTCGACCGCGTCCCGGCGGGGGAACTGGAGGCGTCCCTCCCCGCCAACGAACGGGTCACGCTGACCCAGTGGCACACGGTGATCGACCCCCTGGACCCGCACCACCCGGCCCGCACCGCCCTGACCGCCTACACGGAGCGGCGCTCCTGACCTCAACTCACCTGGGTATGGCGGCGATTGAGCCTCATCGGCAGGAATCCGCCGGTAGCGTGACCCTGTGGACATTGAGGATCCGATCGACCCCGGCCCCGATACCGGCCCCGGCCCCGGCCCGGATACCGGCTCCGGCTCCGGCTCCGACACCGACACGCGCCGCCGTCGGGCCATCGCGGCCGAGTTCCGGCGGATCGAAGAGAGCGCCATGTACAGCGCGCAGTCCCAGTTCGAGGAGACGAAGCGCTGGCGTGCCGTGAACCTCCTCCTCGGAGTCCCCGCCACCCTGCTCGCCGCCGTCGCCGGCACCACGGCCCTCCTCGACTCCGCCGGAGCGACCACCGCCGGCATCCTCGCCCTGCTCTCCTCCGGCCTGGGCGCCGTCCTGACCACCGTGAACGCACCCCAGCGCACCGCCCAGGCGGCGGCATCGGCCAACTCGTTCCTGGAGATCCAGACAGCCGCCCGGCAGCACCGGGAGATCGACCTGGACCACTGGACCCCGGAGGAGGCCCGCCAGGCCCTCACCGCCCTGACCGCGCGGCGCGACGAGGGGAACGCCAAGGCCGAGGTCCCCAGCCGCCGCGCCTACCGCAAGGCCCAGGCGAACCTGAGGGCGGGGACGCAGACGTACGAGGTCGACGGCGAGACCTGAGCGGCGCCGGCGATCGCGCCCCCAGCCGCCCCACCACCCCACCACCCCACCACCCCACCGCCCCACCACCCCACCACCCACCGTGCGCACCGTCGCGTGCGCCGAGGGGGCGCGCGCCCCTGCCGGTCGGGTGAAATCCGTACCGGACCGGCCGCACACCGCGGTTCACGGCGGTGTGCGGCCTCTCGCCCGGCGCTAGCGTCGGGGCGTTCCCGATCCCTATCCGCCCTGGTGGTGGTCCCCTCCGTGGACCGCGAGCGGAGAACGGCGCCGGTCAGTTGAACGCTCCCGACACCCCCACGGCCTCCTGATGCCGACTCCCCTGCAACAGCTGGCGGACGAGCTCCGCGCGGGGCTCGGCCCGGTCCTTCCCCGCCTGCCCGGTCTCGCCGACGCCGCCGCCAGGCCGCTCGTCGCGCAGGCCTTCGGCCTTCCGGGCTCCGCGCTCACGCCCGAGGCGCTGCTCGTACGCCTCGCGGTGCCGGGCGCCGCGCCGCGCGGGGACCTGTGGCCGGTCCTCGTCGACCTGCTGGGGACGGCGGTCCGCCAGGCGGCGCCGACGTGGTCGCTGACCGTCCCGGGCGTCCTCCAGGTCAGCCCCACGCTGGTGAAACCGCTCGCCACGCAGCTGCCCGAGACGATCGCCCTCTCCTTCGACCTGACCGGCGCCCTCCCCCTCGTACCCGGTCTCGCCGTACGCGACGGCCTCGGTCTGACCCTCTCCCTCTCGTCGACGGCGCCGGACGCCTCCACGCTCTCCTTCCGCGCCGACGGCGTCGAGTTCTCGCTGATCGACAGCGAACTGCTCAAGCTGCTCGTCCCCGGCGGTCTCCAGCTGAAGGGCAGCCTGGCGGCCGTGCTGGGCAAGGACGGGCTGCGCCTGGCCGGCGGCGGCCAGGGCAAGGGGGTCGCCCTTCCCCTGAGCAAGGCGCCGCCCGGGCTGCGCGCTCCCTCGCTGTACGTGTCCTCCCGCGATGGCGGGCTGCGGCTCGACGCCTCGTTCCGCGCCTCGCTGCTCGGCCTCGCGGACGCGGCGGTCGACGGCGCGGGGCTCGAAGTCCGCCCGACCGGCGGCGGTTACACGGCGACGCCCGTGGCCCCGAAGGGGGTCGGGCTCACGATCGCCGCCGGTCCCGCCCGGGGCGGCGGGTTCCTGGGCGAGCAGGACGGGCAGTACCGCGGCGCGCTCGCGCTCAGCCTGGGCGTCGTGGAGGTGCGCGCCTTCGGGATCCTGGACACCCGTCCGGTGTCGGTCCTGGTGTCGCTGAGCGCCGAGTTCACCCCGGCCATCGAGCTCGGTCTCGCCTTCACGCTGAACGCGGTGGGCGGGATCCTCGGCATCGGGCGCGCTCTCGACCGGGCGGGCCTCGCCGAGGTCGTCCAGGCCGGGCATCTCGACGACCTGCTCTTCCCGGCGGACGCCGCCGCGGCGGCGCCCCGGATCCTCGCCACCCTGGGCTCGGTGTTCCCGGCCCGGTCCGGGAGCACGATCGTGGGGCCGATGTTCCGGGTCGGCTGGGGCCGCCCGGTGTCCTTCCTCACGGCGGACGTCGGGGTGGTGCTCGAACTGCCCAGCGGCGTGGTGGGCATCCTCGGCCGGCTGCGGGTCGCGCTGCCCGCCCCCCAGGCTCCGGTGATCGATCTGCGGGCCTCGGTCGCGGGGGTCGTCGACGCCGCGAACGGCCTGGTCGAGATCACCGCCAACCTGGCCGGTTCCCGGCTGTTGACCGCCTCCATCGAGGGCGGGCTCGCGCTGCGGGCGAAGAGCGGCCAGGACGCGACGTTCATCCTCACCGCGGGCGGCTTCCACCCGAGGTTCACCCCGCCCGCGGGCTTCCCCACACCGAAGCGCCTGACGATCTCGATCGCGGACAGCCCGCTGCTGCGGATCGTGTTCACCGGCTACTTCGCCCTCACCCCCGGCACCGTCCAGGCGGGCGCGGAGCTCTCCGCGGTGATCGGGTCCCGCAGCACCGGGGTGTCCGGACGGCTCTCGTTCGACGCGCTGGTGCGCTGGGAGCCCAGCTTCGGAGTGCAGCTCGACCTGGGCGGCTCCTTCGCCCTGCGCTTCGCCGGCGAGACGCTGTGCTCGGTCGGGCTGCGGGTCCACGTGGACGGGCCGACGCCCTGCTGGCACGTCGCCGGCCGGGCCAGTGTGTCCTTCCTGTTCTTCGACGTCAGCTTCCCCTTCGACGAGCACTGGAACTGCACGGGCGCGGTCACGGCCCCACCTCCTCCGGACGTCTGCCGGCGTCTGGAACAGGCCCTGGACGATCCGCGCAGCTGGGAGCCGGTCCTGCCGGACGGGGCGCGCACCATGGTGTCGCTGCGCGCCGACGACGCGGCGGGCGGGCGCCTGCTGCACCCGCTGGGCCGGCTGCGGTTCAGCCAGCGCACGGTGCCGCTGGGCGTCAAGGTGGTCCGGTTCGGTCCTGGGCGGCTGCCCGCGCCGACCTCCTTCGACGTGAGCGTCGCGTTCTCGGGAGGCGCGGGGACCGCGGCGCCGGTCCAGGAGGACTTCGCGCGGGCCGACTTCTTCGATCTCACCGACGACCAGAAACTGACCCAGCCCGCCTTCGAGAAGCTGCGCTCGGGCAGTGAGCTGACCCCGCCGACGCCGACGGTGACCGCCCCCCGGTACACCGTGCCGGTGGAGTTCGAGACGAAGTGGCTCGGCGGCCCCGTCCCCACACCGGCGGCTCCCTGGCCGATCTCGGACCCGGCGCTGACGGCCGCGCTGCCCTTCGGGGCGGTGGGCCGCAGCCTCGTGCACGAGCTGCGCACCCGCTACGTGACCCCGCCGATCGCGCCGGTCGTGCACGCACGGGCGTACGCGATCGTGTTCGCCGGATCCCTCAAGGACGCCGGGTTCGCCCGGACCACCACGTTCACCGAAGCCACCGCCGCGCTGCGGACCGTATCGGGCCGGTCCGCGCTCCACCAGGTCGTGCCCGCCTACGAGGTGCTGCCATGACCGCGTACACCTTCGCGTCCTGGGACCGGGCCGGGGCCGCCGCCTCGCTGACCGACCCCGACGACCTGGTCCGCACCACGCCCGTCCGGGGCGCGCTCGCGGCGACCGCCTCGGTGAACGGGCGTCCCGGGCGCCCGGTTCCGGTGCCCGCGATGCAGGTGTACGGGCCGGGCGACGTGCGGGCGGTCGACCCGAAGGAGATCGTGCGGCTCTTCCCGCTGCCGGGCACCCCGGACGCGGAGACGACGCGGTTTCCGATGGTGGAGTTCGAACGGAGCGAACTGCCCTGGCTGTTCACGCCGCTGGCCCCCGGGCCAGCGGGTGAACTGCGCCCCTGGCTCGCCCTGGTCTGCGTGCCGTTCGCGGCGGGCCGGCCCCAGCGCCGGCCCGGCACGCCGCTGCCCGTGCTCGCCGTCCCGGGCGGCGAACTGCCCGATCCGGCCACGCTGCACCTGTGGGCGCACGCCCAGACCCTCCCGGGGTACGAGAGCGACCCCCGGCGGTCGGTCTCCCGCGTGCTCGCTCCCCGCCGGCTGCTGCCCCACACGGACTACACGGCCTGTCTGGTGCCCGCCTTCGAGGCGGGGCGGCTGGCCGGGCTGGGCCAGGACACCACGGGCGCGGGGCTCGCGCCCGCCTGGGTTCCCGGTGCGGACACGCGGGAGCTGCCGGTCTACTTCTCCTGGACGTTCTCCACCGGCGAGGGCGGCGACTTCGAATCGCTGGCGGACCGGCTGCGGGCCCGCCCGCTGCCCGCGCACGCCGGACGCAGGCCGCTCGACGTCGGCCGCCCCGGGCTGTTCGCCACCGGCCCGGGTCCGGTCGTCCAGGAGGTGGAGAGCGCCCTGCGCGCCCCCGGCGCCACGACGCGGGACCCCTGGCCCGTCGGCCCGCAGAGCGCGCGGTGGCAGGAGCGGCTGGCGGAGGCGCTGGTCCCGGTCGCGGACGGCCTCGGCGACGAGGACCCCGACGTCCTTCCCCCTCTCTACGGCGGCTTCCACGCCTTGCGGAAGCGGGCCGACCCGGCGTCGCCCGGCTGGCTCGACACGCTGAACCTCGACCCGCGGTGGCGGGTCGCGGCCGGTCTCGGCGCCCGGTCCGTGCAGGCCGAGCAGGAGCAGCTGATGGCGTCGGCGTGGCGGCAGCTCGCCGACGTGCGGGCGGCGAACCGGCTGCTCGACCTGGCGCGGTTCGCCCGGCTGGTCTCCGGCCGCCTGCATCTGCGGCATGTGCGGCCGCTCTCCGCCGACGAGGTGCTGCGGCTGGCCACCCCGGTGCAGAGCCGTCTCGCGCTGACGGCGGACGCCACCCTGTGGTCGTCGATCCGCACGAGTCTGCTGCCGAACGCCATGGCCACCACGGCCTTCCACCGGGCGGTGCGTCCGATGGGCGCCCTCAGCCGGCGGGTGGGGCTGATCGCCGGGCGGGCGGTGGACGCGCCCGAACCGCCGCCGTTCGCCTCGGTGCTGACCGGGGTCGCCGCCTCGCCCACCGGGCTCGCCGTGCCCCGGCGCGACCCGGACGGCGCGGTGGCCTTCGCCGTCGCTCCGGAGCGGGTCGTCGACGACACGGAGCGGCTGGCGGCCGTACGGAAGGTCTTCGCACCGCAGGACGGGGCGCCGGACGCCTGGCGGGCGGTGGCGGCCGAAGCGGCCGGGCGGGCCCTGCGGCGGCGCGTCACCACCGAGCAGCTCGCCGCCACCGAGCCGCTGCCCGCGGTCACGCTCAACCGCGCCTTCCGGCTCGCCGCGCTGCCCGAGGCCGCGGCCCCGGACGACTTCCTGGCGCGGACCAAGGTCACCCCGCACGGCGATCTGGTGTTCCCCGGCGGCCGGACCGGTCCCGGCGGGCTCGGGCTGTTCACCGAGGAGCCGGATCCCGGGCGGCCCCCGGGACGGTTCACCGGCTTCTGGACCGGGCCGTGGACCGGCCCGCCGGGCGACCCGGAGCCGGCGGGCGACTGGAAGGGCTCCTGCGACGGGACGTGGACGGCGGGCCGCGGCCTCTCGGGCCGCTGGAAGGGCGCCTTCTCGGGCCTGTGGAGCGACCTTCCGGGGCAGGACGGCGGGGACCCCACCTGGTTCGCGGTGTACACCGGCACCTGGGAGTCGGACGCGGAGCGCGGCACGTGGCGGGGGGTGTGCACCGGCACCTGGAACCCGGACAACATCACCTCCGACGGCGTGTTCACCGGGACCTGGCGGTCCGACTCCCGGCACGGCACGTTCCGCGGCGACTGCCCGGGCACCTGGGACTGGAACGAGGATCCCGCCGGCAGCGCCGGGGCCTGGTGGGCGGACTGCGGGGGCGTGCTCCTGCTGACGGGCGAGGGCCCGGGGCCTGAGCAGAAGCCGTGGGAGCCCGACGCCCTGCCGGGACTGGCCGACGGGTGGCAGCGGTCCGGAGGGCTCGGCCTCGGCCTGTTCACCCACCCGGGGCCGCTCACCCGGGAGAACGGTCTGCTGCCCGTCCCCACCGTGCTCGGCGCCGGCCCCGGGGACGTCAAGGACATGGTCGTCTCGGCCCACGACCGGGTCCTCCAGCCCTCCGACGCGCCCACGATCCCGCCCCGGGACGCCTTCCCGGCTCAGGACACGCAGCGGCGGATCGTGGATCTGACGGACCCGGCGGTCACCGTACCCGCGGTGGTGAAGGCGCTCGTCGAGGTCCCGGCGGGCGGCGCGCCCGACGTCCCGGTGCAGTGGGCCCCGGTCTTCCACGACGCCATGTGGCCCCCGCTGTCCGCACAGTCCAACGAGTGGCTGTTCGGCGGGCTCGACCACGTCCCGTCGGACACGGCGGTCCTCGCGCTGACCAACGCCCCCTTCGTCGCGGCCTACATGGTCGGCCTCAACCACGAGTTCGCCCGCGAACTGCGCTGGCGCGAGTACCCGACCGACCAGCGCGGCACGTACTTCGCGTCCTTCTGGGGGTACGGAACGGACCTGCCGGAGCTGCACACCTGGGCCCGCGAACTGCCCCTGGGCGCGCATCTGACCGCCCCGCCCGACCGGGTCGTCCTGGTGCTGCGCAGCGCACTGCTGCGCCGCTACCCCGGGTGCGTCATCTACGCCGCTCCCCTGCTCGGCACCGAACCCGACGACGCGCACGCCCAGTACCCGGTCTTCCGCGGCGGCCTGGATCCCGACACCGCCATGGTGGGCTTCGCCCTGACCGAGGCCCAGTTGCTGGCGTCGCCGTGGTGCTTCGTCATCGCGGAGCAGCCCACCGAGCCCCGGTTCGGTCTCGACGATCCGCCGGAGGCCGCGCTCACCGAGCCCCCGGCCCCCGGGCTGTGGGGCCGCGCCTACGCCCCGCCGCCCAACACCCCCAGCACGGCGGACGACTGGAACAACCTCGACTGGAGTCACCTCTTCGACTCCAAGGAGGCGTATCTGGCCTCGACCCACGCCCCGGGGAACCTGCGGCCCAACGTCGCCTACGGCGGGCTCGTCTGGGGCGCGAGCGCCGCGGGTACCGCCCGCCAGTGTTTCCAGCAGCCCGTCAGGGTCGTCCTGCCCGCCGCGCGACTCCTGGCCCCCGAGGCCCCTGCCCCCTGAGGAGAACGACAGATGACCGATCTCGGCGCGCTGCGCCGGGCCGTGGCCGAGGCCGAGGAACGCCGTTCCCTCCTCGGTGCCGAGGCCACCGCCACCGAACGGCGGTCGGCCTTCGCCCGCATCGAAGCGGCCCGGCGGGCTCTGCACGAGGAGGTGCGCGCGTTCTCCGAGAAGGGCTTCGGCTCCTTGCTGGCGGGGCTCGATCCCGAGGTACCGCTGATGCTGCTGCCCGTCCGTCTGGAGACCCGTCTGCGGACGGACGGGCCGGGCCCGGACGAACTGCTCGTACGGATCTTCCCCGACGACGTCCACACCGAGTCCCACGAGCCGCGTCCCACCGACGGCGAGGTCCAGCAGGCCCGCCGCTACTGGCGGACCGTGTGGCGGGCCGGGCGTGCCGACAACGCGGACGGGGACCGGGCGAGGCTGCTGCTCGCCGCCTGGGGCCAGCTGTGCGGCACGCTGGGCGCGCAGCGGGCGCGGATGCTCGTGCGCCTGCTGACCCCGGTGGCGGACACCCGGCCCGCGACGCCGCTGCCCGACGCCGACCCGTGGCCGGAGCCGACCTGGCCGGAGGTCCCGGTCCGGGGGCGCGGCTGGAACCGGGCGACGACCGCCTCGACACTCCCCGACCTGTTCCTCGTACGGGCCTACCAGGGCGGTCTGCTGGTGGGCGAACAGCCCGGCAAGCCGGTCCCCGACGTGGTGCAGCTGGGCCCCGACCCGGACGCCCGGCCGGCCTCGGGCGGGCCGCACATCGATCCCGGGCTGCGGTGGCTGACCGAGTACGGGGCGGCGGAGGACAGCGGGCTCGCCGTCACCGTCCGGCTCGACAAGGACGGCTACGACCGGGACCGCTCGCCGCTGCTGACCCGCGTGGTCGCGTTCGGCGTCCGCGGCTCCCTCGACGCCGAGGCGTCCGCCGCTCGGCTGGAGAAGCTGCTGTCGGGCCGCGACGGGGACGGCGAGGCCGCGTTCGTACCGCTGGGCACGCCGACCAACAACCGCCCGGACCACGAGGCCGCCCCGCCGCCGCCCCCGGACGTCGACCTCCTGCTGGGCGCGGCCGCCCCCGCCGAGCCGCCCGGGCCGTGGGCGAACTCCACCCGGGCCGCCGCCGCGTTCGGCGTCCCGGCGAAGACGCTGGCGGCCCTGCCCGGCGCCGACGAACCGGAGCAGGCCGACGCCCGCAACCTGCAACTGGCCCTGTGGAGCGCCACCGGGGACTTCTTCCTCGACGAGCTCCTGGAGAGCGACCGGGGAGGACAGGAGCTCGGCGTCGACCGGGCGTGGCTGCGCCGCCACTTCTTCGAACACGTACGGGCCCGTGGGCCGCTGCCGGTGCTGCGCGTCGGCAAGCAGCCCTACGGCGTGCTGCCGGTCACCGCCACCGCGCACTGGCGGCTCGATCCGCAGCACGAGCCGTCGGGCCTCACCGGACTCCACCGCGTCCTCGGCGTCGTACGCCCGTTCTGGGAGGCGGGCGCCGGCACGCTGCCCCGGGTCGGCGGCCCGGACCAGCCCGGCGATCCCCTCACGCTGGCCAAGCCCGAGCGGGACACCCTGCGCGCCCTGGGCATGGCCCCCGTGTCGCGGTCCCTGTCGGTCCGGCCCGTGCAAGCGGGGCTGAACGCCTGCTTCAAGGACCTCGGGCTGGGGCTCGGCGCCGGCTTCGGCACCACCTTGGGCTGTGTCTCCGGCACGCCGGAGGACCGGCAGTCGAGGGCCCTCGACGCGGCCCTCGGCATCCCCTACCGGCCGCGGATCAGCCACCACGTCAACGGCGTGGCGGGCCGGCTCTGGCTGCCGTACGTCCGGCGGACGGACCTGCCCGCGGGCGTCGACCCGGCGACGGCGCTGAGCGGCTTCCTCAACGAGGTCGTCGAGCGCTTCGAGCTGCCCCTGCTCACGGTCACCAAGGAGACCGCGCACACCGTCCTGGAGGCGCTGCTCCGGCATGCCGCCAACCTGGAGTACGGGCGGGCCGCCGCCGGCGCCAGGGAGCCGGAGGTCGTGGGGCCGCGGCTGCGGTTCGCCGACACCTGGCTGAATCCCGCCCACGCGGCGGGCACGATCGGTGCGGCCGGTCTGCTCGCCCGCGCCTTCACCCTCTCGTCGGTCATGGCGCTGCCCGCCGGCGGGTCCGCCGACCGGGCGACGACGGTGTTCCAGGCCGTCCTCGACTCCCGCGTGGCCCTGGCCGGACAGGTCGTCGAGGCCGCGCGGAGCCGCAACGGCGTGCTCCTCCTGCTGGGCACCGAACGGCCCTGGAGCGTGCGCCTCGCCGAGATCGACGCCGCCCTCCAGTACCTGGCCGGCCGGGTGAGCACCTGGAGCAGGCGGGGCGAGGACCCGTTCGCTCCGATGGAGCGGCTGCTCGGCGAATGCCTCGACCTCGTCTCCCACCGGCTCGACGCCTGGATCGGCTCGCTGGCCACGGCCCGGCTCCAGGCGCTGCGCTCCCCCGACCGCCGCCCGACGGGGATCCAGCTGGGCGCCTACGGGTGGGTGGAGAACCTGTCACCGCGCACCACCCCCCGCAGCGCGGGCTGGGTGCTCGCGCCGTCCCTCCCGCAGGCCGCCACCGCGGCGATCCTGCGCAGCGGCTGTCTGTCGCACCCCACCGATCCCGGCGCCTTCGCCGTCGACCTGTCCTCGCGGCGGATGCGGGTGGCCCTCGGCGTCCTCGACGGGGTCGCCCAGGGCCAGCCGCTCGGCGCCCTGCTCGGCTACCGGCTCGAACGACGCCTGCACGACGCGCGGGAACGGACCGACGCCCCCCTGGAACTGGACCGGTTCATCGCTCCGCTGCGCGCGAAGTGGTCGGTGCAGAACGCCCAGCACACGGGGGCGGGAGCGCAGGAGTTCATCGGCGCCCACGACGTGACGGACGGCGCACGGCTCGCCGAGGTGCCGGTGGACGACGTCGTCACCGTGCTGAAGACGACCTCGGGCGGGCCGCCGATGAACGCCAAGGAGGAGAAGGCCGTGCGCGAGCACCTGGGCGCGCTCCGCGAGGACCTCGACGGCGTCGCGGACCTGCTGCTCGCCGAGAGCGTCCACCAGCTCGCGCGGGGAAACCCCGACCGGGCGTCCGCCACGCTGGAGTCCCTCGCGGCGGGCGGGCAGCCGCCGCCGCGGCCCCAGGTCCTCGACACGCCGCGGCGGGGCGTCCCGGTGGGGCACCGCGTCCTGGTCGTCGTACCGGAGGGGGCGGCCCGCGCGACGGGCTGGGACAGCGGCCCCCAGACCGCCCGGCCCCGCGCGCTGGCCGAACCACGGCTGGACGTGTGGGCCGGGCACCAGCTGGGCGCCACCGGCCGGATCCGGCTGCGGGCGGCGTGGCTGCGGCCGGGCCAGGATCCCGGGGCCCCGGGGGCCACCGTCACCGAGCACGCCTGGCCGCTGGCCCGGTACTGCGCCCTGGACGTGGTGGCCCTGGCCGCCGCGGGCCGGCTGCGGGCGCTGCTCGCGCACGAACTCCTCGGGCAGCGCCCGTCGAACGTGCCCGCCGACGCGGTCCCCGTCCTGCGTCCCGGCCGGGCCCAGGACTGGGCCTCCTCGGTCCTGGACCTCGCGCAGGTCGAGGCGCTCGGTACGGCGGTCGCCCAGGTGATCGGCATCGGCCGGCCCGGCACCGCGGCCGATCTGGCCTCCGCCTACGACGTGCCGCAGGCGGCCCCAGCCCCGGACCCGGAGTTCGCGGCCCGCGCGCAGCAGGCGCGCACCGGCCTCCAGGCGGCCGTGGACGCCGCCGACCTGAACGCGCTCGCCGCCTACGGGGTGACGGGACCGCCGTCCGGGTCGGCCGGGGAGCCGGCCGAGCAGCTGGCCGCCGCCCTGCGCACGGCGCGGGAACGGCTCGAACTGGCGCGGCAGGAGTCGGAGCAGGGCGGGGCCGGGGCCGCCGCCTCGGTCCTGGAAGCGGTGTTCGGTCCCGGCTTCCGGGCCGTGGGCCTGTCGACGCCGCCGGATGCCGCGGCGCTGGACGCCTCCTTCGGCACCGGTCTGGACCGCGGCGGCGACGCCCGGCTCGTGCCGGGCGACTGGGTGGAGCGGATGGGCACGGTCCGGCCGGGCACCGGCGCCCTGGCGGATCTGCTGCTGCACGGCGAGGCCGCCGGGACGGGAGCCGGGTACGCGCTGCGGATCGGGCAGGTGCCGTTCACACCGAACGACCGCTGGGTGGGCGCCCTGCGCCGGCCCGAGGACGAGGAGCGGCCCGCAACCGGCCTGCTGGTGCACGGCCCCGACCGAGCGCCGGCGGCCGGGAGGTCCGCCGTGCTCGTGGTCGACGCGTGGTCGGAGCTGATCCCCGCTCAGCGGCACACGGCCGGCGTCACGTTCCACTACGACGCTCCCGGGGCACGCGCCCCGCAGGCCGTGCTGCTCGCCGTACCACCGGTGGTCGGCGCGCCCTGGACGCCGGACCTGCTGGACGCCACCGTCCAGGAAGCCTTCGACCTGGCGAGGCTGCGGCTCGTGGACCTGGACGCGCTGGGCTGGCTCGGGCGCTATCTGCCGGCCGCGTATCTGCCCGAGACCGCGATGGGGACGGCGCCCGGCGTGAACATCAAGGACCTGATGAAGCGGACCGATCTGAAAGCCGTCGTGGCCCAGCTGATCGAGAGGGAGTCCTGACGGTGTACGACCTCATGCACTTCGGCCAGTACCACCGTCTGGAGCCGGTGGTGCGGCCGAGCGGCACCGGCGGCCAGCTCGACGAGGCCCTCTCCGCGGGGGTGGCCGACCCGCTGTTCCTGCTGGCTCGGCAGTGGCAGCTGGCGGAGTTCGCGGGCGAGGACGGCGGTTCGCCCGTGTGGTGCCGGATCGGCACCGAGAGCACCCCGCTCGACGCCTTCCGCCCGTCGGTCGACGGGACGGGCGTCCCCCTGACGAAGGGGGTGCCGCTGGAGTACCTGGCGGAGGCCGGGGCCTCCGAGAGCGAGGCCGCGAAGGGGCTGCCGCTGCGGGACGCGGCCCGCGCCGGCCAGCGCTTCCTCGCCACCCTCCGCACCCAGGACCTGGCCGACTCCGTGCTCGACCGGATCGACGCGGCCGTACGGGACAAGGCGCCGCTGCCCGAACCCGCGACGCCGGAGAGCGATCCGCTGGCCCGCGACCCGGCCGGGCGTGCCCTGCGCGAGGTGCTCGCGGGGCGGACGCCCGACGGGGCGGCACTGGCCGGGCAGCTGGCCGGCGGCTGGCGGCCCCCGGAGCTCACCTCGGACCAGCGGGCCGCCTTCGACCGGGCGGCCGAGCTGTGGCTGGACTGGTTCGCGGAGCGCCACCGGCCGCCCGTGCCGTCGAGCTGGGCGCGGGAGCGTCTGGAGCACCGCTTCGCGGTGACGGCCGCGCCGGGCGGCCGGCCGGTGACCCTGACGGCCCCCGAGTACCCGGGCGGCGCCGCCGAGGCGTACCACTTCGACCTCGACACCGGAGGAACCCCCCTGCCCGCGCCGGCCGCCGGGGCGACCGCCGGCCTGCTGCCGACCCGGGTCACCTACCCGGGCATGCCGGCGGAACGCTGGTGGGAGTTCGAGGACACGACGGTCAACCTGCCCGCCGTCGGGGCGGGCGCGCCGGACCTCGCCCGGCTCCTCCTCGTCGAGTTCGCGAACATCTACGGCAACGACCACTGGATGATCCCGGTGGAACTGGACACGGGGGCACTGCACCGGATCGCCCTGCTGACGGTCGTGGACACCTTCGAGGAGACGACCGCGCTCGACCCGGTCTCGGACCCCCGCTGGTCGGTGTTCCGGCTGACCGACAGCCACGACGGCGCACCCGGGCCGCCGCTGCTCCCGCTGCTGCCGACCGCCTCGGCCCGGCTGGAGGGCGTCGCCGTCGAGGAGGTGCTCTTCGCCCGCGACGAGATGGCCAACCTCGGGTTCGCGATCGAACGGACCGTGCGGAGCGCCACCGGCAGGCCACGGGTACGGGGCGACGAACCGCCCGACGAGGACCCCCCGTTCCCGCCGCCGGCCGACCCGTCGGCGCTCTCGTACCGTCTGCTCACCCCGGTGCCGGCGCACTGGATCCCGCTGGTCCCGGTGCCGCTCGCGCAGGGCTCGGCCGCCGTGTGCCTGCGGCGCGGGCAGATCCCGCGGTTCGGGCCGACGGGCGACCGGCTCCCGCAGGTCAAGGCGGCGGGACGGATCCTGGAACCGGAGGTGAAACGGGTGTTCTTCCGCGACGAGGAGGTCCCCCGTTCGGGGGTGACCGTCAGCCGGGTCCCGGTGGTGGCCCGCGGGGCGGACGGCCGGGTGTACGAGTGGATCGGCCGGCGCGTCCGGGCCGGGCGGGGCGAGGCGTCCAGCGCCCTCGCGTTCGACGGGGCCGTACCGCCGAAGGAGCCGCGATGAGGGCCTACGGGTTCCTGTCGGTGATCGCCCTCGCCGCCGGGGACGCGGAGATCGTCGGGGTGGACATCAACGGACGGATGCTCCGCTGGGACCGGCTCACCGGGAACGTCCTCGGCGGCCCCTTCCAGCTCCACCTCCGCACCATCTGGGGGATGGTGCTCACCCCCGACGACCGGGAGGTCGTCACCGCGAGCAGCGACGGCACCGTGGGCCGTTGGGACCGCACGACCGGCCGGCCCCTGGGCGAGCGCTTCACCGCCCACGCGGCGCCCGTCCTGGCGCTGGCCCGCACCCGCGACGCCCGGGAGCTGATCACCGCCTCCCTGGACGGCACCGCACGCCGCTGGGAGCGGACGACGGGCACCCCGCTCGGCGCCCCGCTGCGCGGACACGTCCACGCGGTACGGGCGGTGGCCCTCACCCCCGAGGAGGACCGGATCGTCACCGCGGGGCAGGACGGGACGGTACGGCTCTGGGACCGGGAGTCGGGCGAGCCGGCCGGAACGCCGCTCGCCGGCCACACCGGACCGGTCCAGTCGCTCTCCGTCGGCCCCGACGGCCGGGAGCTGGCCTCCGGCGGACAGGACGGCACCGTCCGCCGCTGGGACCGCGGTTCCGGCCGGCCCGTCGGCGGCCCGCTCGTCACGGGCTCACCGGTGCGGGCGGTGCTCCTCACCGCCGACGGCGAGATCACCGCGGGCTGCGCCGACGGCACCCTGCACCACTGGGACCGGACGGGGCAGCGCGTCGGCTCCGTCATCCCGGCCCACCAGGCGGCGATCTGGAGCCTCACGGCCACCCGGGACGAGTCCGAGCTCCTGACGGCCGGGTACGACTCGCAGATCCTGCGGTGGCGGCACCTGACCGGAACACCCCTCACCCCCGCGCGCACCACGACCCGGATCGAGCTCGTACCGCGGCTGGAGATCCACGGCACGACACCCTTCTAACGCCCCGGCACGGCCCGTCGGCGCCCGTCGGCGCCCGTCGGCGCCCGTCGATGCCCGTCGATGCCCGTCACCTCCCGTTGTACCCGTCCGTCCCTCCGCCCTTCCGCCCCTCCGACCCCTTCCGGGAGAGCCGATGCCGGCCATCGCCATCGACACCTCGCAGTTGACGTTCCCCCTCGTGTCGGTCCCCGGGTCCGGACGGGGGTTCGTCGACGGGTCGGCCGACCCGCCGCCGGAGCTCCCTCTCCCCGCAGGCACGGGCTACCGCCTGGCACTCGCCGACGGCACGAGGTCCGGCCTCGCCTTCGACGTACGCGAAGACGGCACGCTCGACTTCGCCGCCGAGGACGACGCGTTCCTCGCCGGCCGCGGTGGCCGCCGCCTGACCGTGCGGGGGCTGCCCGTCACCGTGGACGCCCGGGCCCTGGCCCTGCCCCTCGCCCTCGATCTGCCGGGGGCCGCGCCCCTGTCGGGCGACCGGGTCCACACGCTGTGGCTGCTGCCCTCGGCCGGGTACCGCCTGCGGGTGGAGGCGGGTACCGCCGACGGCGGACTCGGCTTCTCCGTCTCGCGCGACGGCACCGTCCGGCTCGACCGTGAGTCGGCGGCGGGCGGCTGCGGGGTGGCGGTGGGGAACGCGCTCACGGTCCACGGGCGCACGATCACCGTCGACGGGCGGGCGCTCTCCCACGGCCTGCTGCCGGTCGGCGTGCCGGACACCGGCGGGGGCAGCTACCTGCCCCGCGACCGGGTGCACCGGCTCACACTGCTGCCCGCCACCGGGTACGGGTTCCACGCGGGGCCCGGGCTGACCGCCGACTTCGCGTACACCGTCCGCCCGGACGGGACGGTCGACTACGAGGAGTCCTGCGACGCCTTCCTGTCGGGGCGCGGCACGGACCGGCTCGTCGTGGGCGGGTTCGCGGTGGCGCTGTCGGCGGCCCGCGCGGACAGCGATCTCGTCGGCGTCACCGCGCTGGACGGCACGCCCCGGACCCCGCGCGAGCTGGCCGCGGTCCTCGCTCCCGCCGACGGGTACCGGCCCCGGACCGCGCACGGCCTGTGCGGCGGGTTCCGGATCGGGCGCGACGGAGGGATCGCCTTCGACCCGGCGGGCGCCCGCTCCTTCGTCCTCCGCCCGGCGGGTTCAGAGCCGTACGGGACGGGGGCGGACGTGGTGGGGACGGACGTGGTGGGGGCGGACGTAGCCGCTACGGAGGCGTACGCGGTGGTGGGCCAGGTGCCGCTGACGGTGCGGATCGCGCCGGCCGTCGCGGGCGGGCCTCCGCCGCGGGGCGGCGTGACCTTCTCCGTGGCCGGGCGCGTCCTCGCCTCCGGACGCCTGGACGAGGTGGGACTCGCGACCTTGTGCTTCCCGGACCGACTGACGGGCGATCACGAGCTCGTCGTCGCGTACGAGGGGGACGAGGAGCACGCTCCGTGCACCGCGACGGTCCTCCTCCGGGGCGACCGGCCCTCGCACGCCGACTGACGCGAGGACCGGCGGGCCGCGGGACGACGGGCGGTCCTGTCACTCGACGCCGCCCGGTCCTCCCCAGTAGAAGTTCGATCCCCAGGTCGTCGCTCCGCTGAAGTCGACGGAGATGTCATAGGCGTTGGGGTTGGTCACGTGGGTGAAGCCGGCGAACGGCGTCATCGTCCCCGCCGCGTCGGACTGGTAGGCCAGGTTGCGCATGTAGGCCGCGCGGGTCCAGCCCTCGAAGGGGAAGTGGCCGCTGCCCATCTGGGTCCAGGTGGGCTCGGGGTGGAAGGCGACGTCGTCGATGATCTCGCCGCCCCAGTCCACGATCGCCGCCTGGTCCTGGAGGCCCGCGGCGTTGAACAGGCTGGTGGGGTAGCCGCCCAACCACTCGTTGCCCACGCGGATCCACCACTTGCCCGAGTACAGCATGACCTTCACGGCCAGTTCGTACTGGGCACCGCCGTAGACGCTCTCCGCCATCCGGACGCCCGGGTAGACCGTGCTCGACAGTTGCTCCCAACCTCTGACCTCGTTGTTGTAGCCGCCGATGAAGTCCCCGTACAGCTTGTAGTTCTTGGTGGTGAAGAAGATGAACAGGTGCGGGTACCAGTCGCCGTACTTGTCGTAGTAGACCTGCGAGCCGACCTCTACGGTCTGCAGATCGAATCCGGCGCCCGAGCCCCGCGTCTCCCACAGCTGGCCCAGGGAGAACTCGTTCGACCACTGGACGTAGGGGCGCCAGGTGTTGATGAACCCCTCGGTGCCGAAGTTCGTGACGAACTGGAGGGCGTGGGCGTACTTGTGCACCGGTTCCGCGGCCGCCCTGGGCGAGAGGAGGCCGGAGTCGTCGGGCGGTGTCAGCCGCTTCGCCCGGCCGCTCTTCGACAGGTAGTCCTGCAAGGTGCCGGTCGGGGTGATCCGGTCCAGCGGCTTGCGCAGCATCGGAACGGTGCCGGGCGGGCCCGACTCGGCATCGGGCTCGGCCAGTTCGAAGGGCTGGGGCCGCGTGGGCCGGTCGGGGTCGTAGGGCGGCTCCGGCGCCTCGATGTCGGGGGGCTCGTCCGGATACTCGACGGGGACCCAGTCGAGTTCGTCGCCGGAGCGCGTCGTGGTGCGGGTGATGACGTTGCGCTGCGCGTACTGGTCCTTGAAGTACTGCCGGATCTCGTCGAGCCGGTCGGCCGCCGCGCGGTCCACCTCACGGCCCGACCGCACGCGTGGCGGCGGGTCGGGAACGTCGGGGTTGCGTTGGATCCTGCCCGATTCCATCGTTCTCTCCCTCGTGTCGCGGAGATGACCTCATGGTCGCGGAGAGAGCCTCGGATCGCGGAGCCGGCCGAGGCCCGTACGTCCGGAGGTTGATGGCCCGGCACCCTGCGCGGACGGGCCCGGCTCACGCCGACGGCGGCCCTGCGGCAGGGCGACGGTGTCGGTGCGGTGCGACGGGAGGAATCGGTGCGGGGAGCCGGCCGTCAGCGGCGGACCCTTCCTTCTGCCCCCTCTTCACCGTACGCGCGAATCGGGCCACCGGCATCGTGAAGACCACGGTCCTTGTTCCCGGAGGTACCTTCCCGTCCTGTCGGCCAGGTCGACGAACGGCCGACGCCCGTGGTGGTGGGCGTCGGCCGTGTCGTGCACGTGGAGGGGGGTGGGCCGGGTGGCTACTGCCAGGCGCAGTGGACGTGGTTGCCCTCGTCGAGCGCCTCCGTGGCGCCGTACGCGCGGCAGGCGCTGACGAAGGTGGCGTTGCTGACGGACATGTTGTCCGCGTCGAACGCGATGCCCCTGTAGTGGTTGGAGTTGGACGAGTGGTCACCGCCGGCGATCTCGGTGACCAGGAAGGTGTAGCCCCGCTCCGTGGCCAGCTTCAGCATGCCGTTGAGCATGGCCGTGGAGAGCCAGACCTCGCGCTCGCCGACGTCGCTGTAGTTGCTGGTCTCGGCGGTGGTGCCGTTCTTGGTGTCGGTGATGTTCGCCTGGGCCGTGGAGTCGTTGTCGACGACGCCGCTGACGTGGTACGTCAGCAGCGAGATCCGGGAGTTGGCGTCGATGGACGCGGCGAGCTGGGCGCGGCTGGTGCCGCCTCCGCCGCTGCCGGAGCCGCCGACCAGGGCGTTCCAGGTGTTGGCGCCGATGATGCCGTCGGGAGTGAGACCGTGCTTGGACTGGAAGTCCTTGGCGGCGTTGGTCGACGCGGTGCCGAAGTCACCGTCGACGGCGAGCCCGTATCCGTACCGGTTCAGCTGGGTCTGGGCCGCCTTGGCCGCGCTGCCGGTGCTGCCGCTCCGTACCGTGTCGACCAGCTTGGGCCAGGTCAGCGGGCCCACCGAGCCGTCGGCCGTGAGGCCGTTGGCGGTCTGGAAGGACGTGACCTTGGACTCGGTGGCGGGTCCGAACTGCCCGTCGGCGGTCACGGCGTGCCCCCGGTGGGTGAGCAGGTGCTGGACCGTGGTGACCTGCGGTCCGCTGTCGCCGTTGGCGATGACGGGCCAGGTGGCGGCCGACGCGGTGCCCGGACCGAGCAGGACGGCCACCATCGCGGCGAGGACCGCGGCGATCAGCGCCGGGAGGGTTCTGCGCATTTCTCTCCTTCGCGTGCTGCGCCGACCTGCGTCAGCGGTAGCGGATGTGCAGGTGGTTGTCGTGGTTGGGGTACTGCGTGGTCAGGCCCTCGGCGATGAGCGTCGGGTCGTTGAAGTAGACCAGCTCGACGTGCCCGGGGGCCGCCGCGCGGATCGCCTGCACGAGCCGGCGGGTCGCCGCCCGGTCGTAGGTCCCGGACTGCCAGGTGATCCGGCCGGCGGTGCACTGGGCCGAGTCGGTGCGGATCGGCCAGATGTCGATGTCGAGCCCGACCTCGTGGCTGGCGTGGCCGGGGATGTCGCCGCCGTGCTCGAACCCGGCGTCACCCATCGGCACCCTGCCCTGGCCGGTCGAGGCGAAGGAGGACGCGGCGGATTCGAGCTGGGCGACGGCCGCGGCGGTGGCCCAGTTCGCGGAGGCGTTGCCGTCCGGGTTCTGGTCGCAGAGGGTGGACGCGAAGGTGACGAGCTCGTAGTGCCAGACGAGATTGCGCCAGGTGTCGGGTCCGACGACGCCGTCCGCGGAGAGACCGGCGTGGCTCTGGAAGGTCTTCACCGCCGTGACGGTGGCGGGCCCGAAGTCGCCGTCGACGGTGAGCCCCGCCGCGCGCTTGGCGTTGAGCAGGTACTGCACGGCCTTCACGGCGGACCCGTTGTCGCCCTGGCGCACCGTGACGACCAGCCGCCCCCAGGTGTCGGGTCCGACGACGCCGTCCGCGGGGAGACCCGCGGCGCTCTGGAACGCTCGGACGGCGGACGCCGTGCCGGAGCCGAAGACCCCGTCGGTGGCCACGCTGTGGCCGCGCGCGCCCAGCAGGTGCTGGATGGCGACGACGTCGCTGCCCCGGTTGCCCGAGCTCTGCAGGTGGAAGACGGCGCCGGAGAACGCCTGGGCCGGCGCACCGGCCTGGACGAACAGGGCCAGGATCATGGCAAGGAACAGGGCGGTCCGGGAGCTCTGCCTCCGCAGACCGGATGATCGGAACATGGCGCGATCCCTCTCGTGACGGAAAGCATGGAAAGTTTTCACAGGGGCGTCCGCCGCACCGCGAGGAGCTCCTCCCGACGCGTCGTCCGAAAAACCGTTCGGCGGGTGATGTGCACGGGTTGCCGTACGTCCTCCAGCGGGGCCGTGCACGTGGCGTACGCGGCTCCGAGGGCGCGGGGACGGGCGCTCCGTACGCGAGGACGACGGGGGTTCAGGCGAGGAGACGGCTCCAGGTGCGGGCGTCCGCGACGCCGTCGACGGGCAGGGCCACGGAGGTCTGGAAGGTCCGGACGCCCGCTTCGGTGCCGGATCCGAAGCTCCCGTCGACGACGAGGACCTGACCGTGCGCGTTGAGCTGACTCTGCAAGGCCCTCACCGGGTCGCCCTGCGCGCCGTTGGCGAGCGGGGTGGCGAGCTGGTGCCAGGTCTGGTTGCCGGCGACACCGTCGACCGAGGCCCTGTTGGTGGTCTGGAAGGCGCGTACGGCGTTCTCGGTGGCCGACCCGTAGGACCCGTCGACCGCGAGCGTCGCGCCACGGGAGCCGAGCAGGTACTGGAGCGACGTCACCCGCTCCCCCGTGTCACCGGGACGTGCCGTCGTCCAGCCGCTCCACGACGGGCTGCCGCCGATGCTGGCGGCGACGTCCGCCCTGAGCTGCGGCAGCATCGCGTAGAGCCGGTCGCCGGGGCAGTCGGTGGTGTTGAAGTCCCGGTGCCCGAAGATCTGGTAGGCGCGCAGCCCGTACTGTGCGCAGATGTACGCGCACAGGTCGACCAGCTTCGCGTACGCGGCCGACAGCGGCTCGACCGTGTTGTAGGTGCCCTCGTTCTCGATGCCGACGGCGACGGTGTTCTGGCCCGTGCAGTGCGCGGACTCGACCTGCTGCGTACCGCCGCCCAAGGCGGCCACGCTGGAGTGCCGGCCCTCCGTGATCCACCCGCCGCGGCTGACGGTGAAGTGCTGCCCCGAGTCGATCCAGCCGTTCTCGTCCATGTGGCTGTTCTGGATCGACCGGGACAGCGCGAACGCGTGCGCCTGGGAGAAGTCGCCGCTGTTGGGGGTTGCGGTGTGATGGACGATGATCTTCTGGGGGGCGGTGGTCAGCAGCTTGACCGGGGCGCTCGACGCCCGGGCGCCCCAGGCCGCGCACCCGGAGATCACGGGCCCGGCGGCGGCCCGCGCGGTTCCGGGGAGCCCGACCCCCAGCACGGCCCCCGCGCCGAGGGCCAAGGCTCCGGACAGCACCGCACGCCGTCGCGGATACGACGAGGGCAGGTCGCTCATCTCACTCCCAGGTGTTCGGCGGGGCCGCCCGCACGACGTGGAGCGGCGACCGCATGCTACGAGCAACAGGCCCGTCCCATCGGAGGGTCGCGCGGCTCAGGGTCGGAGGAGCGCGCATCTCGGGACGGTGCGGGCGCAGGTCGGGACGCGGGGGGCGAATGTCGGGACGGACGTGGCGCATATCGGGGCGGGGGCGCGTGTCGGGGCGCGTGTCGGGGCGCGTGTCGGGGCGCGTGTCGGGGGCGCGTGTCGGGGCGAGGTCGGGGGCGGTCCGTCAGGGCTGCGGGGTGGCCTGTGCGGGGTCGCACTCCTGCTCCTTGGCCTGGGGGATCACCCCGCAGAGGGAGATCGTCGACAGCGGGTATTCGGCCACGGAGAGCATGCGGGTGTACGTGTCACGGTCGACCCGGATGGTGGACTCCTCCGTGCGGCTGCCCCGGTCGGTGATGATCACACCGTCGCCGATCGCCCCGTTCTCCAGACGGCCCCAGACCGCCTTGCAGGCGGGGCTGTGCCGGAGCTGGATCCGCAGGCCGCGCAGGTACAACAGGCGGACGGTTTCCGCGTCCCACTGGCAGTTCATGGTCTGCGGCTCGCGGCCGAGGCAGCTCTCGCCGGAGCAGCCCGGTCCGGGATGGTCGGACGCGGCCGAGGGGGCACGCTCGGACGCGCCCTGCGCCGCCACGCCCGAAGCCCACGCACTCGACGTCGGCTTCCCGGCCTCTTCTGCCGGGCCGCCCGTCGGGGTGGTCACGCCGAGGACGGCGAAGACGATCAGGGCCCCGAGTACCGCGCCGATCGCCATGTGGACGAGCATCCGCGCACGCCCGTGCGGGGAGTCCGGCCACAGCGGCGACGCGGGGTCGCCGGGCCGGGGTCGACGTACGCGCCGAGGTACGGGCAGGGCCTGAGCGTGGGCTCCCTCGCGGGCTTCCGCATGCCGTTCGGGTCCGGCCTGGCGTTCGGGTCCGGCCTGGCCTTCGGGCCCGCCCTGGCCTTCGGGTCCGGCCTGCCATTCGGGCCCGCCCTGCCGTTCAGGCTCGCCCTGGCCTTCGGGTCCGGCCTGGCCTTCGGGTCCGGCCTGGCCTTCGGGTCCGGCCTGGCCTTCGGGTCCGGCCTGGCCTTCGGCCTCGCCCTGTCGTTCGGCCTGGCTCTGCCGTTCGGGTCCGGCGGGCGCGTGGACTCGGGCGGCCGGCTCCTCGGGGCCGTGGTCGGGCGCGGATCCGCCCGCGTTCGCCCGCCCGCGTGAGCGTCGGCTCCCGCGTGCCAGCTCCTCGGCGCGCTCCCAGAGCCCGATCAGCTCGTCGGGCTCCTCCCCCACGACATCCGCGAGTTGCTGGATCGCGGCGCGGCTCGGCCACTGCTTCCCGTTGAGGAAGCGCTCCCAGGACGAGCGGCTGTAGTGCGTCTTCTCGGCGAGCCGGCCGTAGCTGAGCTCGTACTCCTCCTTGATGCGGCGCATCCCGGCCACGACCCGTTCACGGACGGCCCTGAGCTCGGCGTCCCGCCCCTGCTCGTCCCGGGCCTGCTTCACGACAGCAGTCATTCGAAGCACCTCCCCGTCATGAACCTCCCTTGCCAGCAAGGGAGTTCACCGACAACTTCCCGCTACCCGTCGGGCAGGACTTTGTCACACCAGCACACCGGAGACACAGCGGACCCCGACCCCTCGAAGTCCCACGCCACTGACGTACGCCCCATCCGCCACCACCGCGCGAACCCGTCCCACGCCTCCCCCTCCCACCCCCACCGAGCATCCCGCGTGTCCCGCCCCCATCCCGTATCGCTCCCAGGGGGCTCCGGACCAACCACCCCGCCAGCACCATGGCTTCGGCCACCACGCCGTCGAGACATCGGGCTCGACCCGCGAAGAAAAGGACAAGGACTCGGAGTGATACCCACCGGTACAACCCTTCCGGACTCCCGGGTGACGACCCCCCGGCGACCCCTCGCCCACGCGGCACTCGTCCTGTTCGCCGCCCTGCTCGCCGTACTGGCACTGTCGGCCCCCGCGCACGCCCTGGACTCGACCACGTGGCTCCAGCGCAATCTCGCGGGTGTCGGCTATCTGTCGCCGAGCGCCGTCGACGGCGTCTACGGCCCCCAGACCAGCGCCGCGGTCCGCTCGTTCCAGCAGGACAACGGGCTGGCCGAGGACGGCGACTACGGCAGTCGCACCGAACTCGCCCTGCACAACAAGGTGAAGGAGGTGCAGCGCAAGGTCGGATCCACCGCCGACGGCGCCTACGGCGACGGCACCACGTCCAAGGTGACGGCCTGGCAGCAGGCGAACGGCCTGTCCGCCGACGGCATCACGGGCCCCGCGACCATGGGTGCGATGCGCATCGCCCGCACGGTGAGGACGACCGGTCAGTGGAAGACCGCCGAGCACGGCTGGTCCGTGAGCGGTCAGTTCGGCTGCCTGGACAACCTCTGGATCCGCGAGAGCAACTGGAAGGTGTACGCGACGAATCCCTCGTCCGGCGCCTACGGCATCCCGCAGTCCCTGCCCGGCGACAAGATGTCCGCGGCGGGAGCGGACTGGCAGACCAACCCGGCCACCCAGATCGAGTGGGGCCTGGACTACATCAAGTCGCGGTACGGCACCCCGTGCGCGGCCTGGTCCTTCTGGCAGTCTCACAACTGGTACTAAGGGCTGTCCCGTAAATGATCTCCGGGTCGCCTCGGGCATGGTTGGCCCGATGTGCAGCCCGCTTGCCCATCCGGCGAGAGCGAGGTTGTGCATCCGTGCGATACCGAGCATGGCGTGGTGGACGCCGTCGCCCTTGAGGGGACAGTCAACGCAGGATCTTCCAGGTCTTCATCCGGGCGAAGACGTGCTCGACGCGGGCACGGACCTGCTTGTGGGACTGGTTGTGTTCCTCTTTCCAGGCCGGGAGTTCGGTCTGGCCGCGCTGTCGGCGGTGCGGGATGACGAGGCCGGTGCCCGGGTAGCCGCCGTCGGCGATCGTGGTGGTCTTGCCGACGGCGGCCTTGGCGCCGGACTCCTCCCATGCCTTGCAGTCGTTGCGGTGCCCAGCGAGCGGCCGACCGACCACGATGACCAGGCGGGTATCGGCGTCGATGACGACCTGGTGATTGGTGGAGGACCGGTAGTTCTTCGACCGCTCGGCGATGGCGTGGTCGCGGGTGGGGACCAGAGTGCCGTCCACGATGAGCACGGTGTCATTGGCGAACCGCTTGCGGGGCTGGAGTGCGAGCAGGGGGCGAGGTGGTTCATGACTCGGCCGGCCGTGGACTTCGAGACGCCGAACAGCGGAGCGAGTTGCCGCAACGTCAGGTTGGCTCGCCAGTAGGCCGTGACCAGCAGCACTCGGTCCTCCAGCGGCAGGCTCCACGGCCTCCCTTGATGGACACATCTGCTCCATGGCGCCGGAGCGTGGTGAGCAGTTTGCCGAAGCAGCGGGGGCTCTGCCCTGCGAATGGGGTTATCCAGGACGGCTCCGATGCCGTGATCACACTCGCCACATCGTGATCATCGCGCAGGCCGGCCTCATGCCGAGACAATCCCACAGCTACGCTGCTCGGGTCAGTCCACAGTGAGCAAGACCCGGGGGAAACCGTGAACCGACCGCTGCTGTTCCTCGACGTGGACGGGCCGCTCAACCCTTATGCGGCCAAGCCGGAGAGGCGTCCCGACGGCTACACCACCCTCCGAGTTCCCCGGAACGATGCCCATGAGGACGACAGGGGCCTTGCGTCCCGACGGCGCCCCCTGCGGGTCTGGCTCAACCCGGAGCACGGACGAACCCTGCTCCAGCTCGGCTTCGAACTGTGCTGGGCCACCACATGGATGGACGACGCCAACCGGTGGATCGCACCGGTCCTCGGCCTTCCGGAACTTCCCTTCGTGGACTTCGGCGACGCCCTGCTCCAAGAGCGCCCTGATGGAGTCCACTGGAAGACCGGACCGTTGGTGAGCTACGCAGGCGGCCGCCCCTTCGCCTGGGTGGACGACGAGCAGAGTGAGCTGGATCAGACCTACGTGACCGCCCACCACCAAGGCGCCGGGCTCCTCCACCACGTCAACCCGCGGATCGGCCTACGCGAGAACGACTTCCACACACTCGCCGACTTCGCCCAGTCCCTGGACACCTCACGAACCACCGGCTGAGCACCTCGCCAGCTCGGCAGGCCGCTCCGCACTCGAGACCGAGATCTTTGCGGGACAGCCCTCAGGCACGGTCACCGGTGGCGGGATCGCGGCGCCCGGGGATTTGCCGCTCATATGCGGTAGGCGGCTGTCGCGGTCTCGATGAAGGACCGGACCAGCGGATTGGGGTCGCCCTCGTTCCAGACCGCCACCACGCGGCTCGGCGGCATGTCGAGCAGCGGCACCACGGCCAGCTCCGAGGGGACGTCGTGTCCGAGGGGGGCCAGGCCCACCGTGCCGTTCCACAGCACGGCTTGCAGGCACTCCTGGACGGCGCGCACCACGGGGCCCTCGCGCGGTGCGCCGCCGTTCCAGTACGTCTGCCAGAGGGGGTCGATGCCCGGCGGGAACTGGAACCAGCGGCGATCGCTCAGCTCGGCGAGCCGCAGCCCGTCGCGGTGGGCCAGCGGATCGTCGGCGCGCAGGACCACGCCGACCGGATCGTCTCGCAGCGCCCGAACGGTCAGGGCGGTCTCGTCGAACGGCGCTCGCGTCAGCGCGACGTCGACCAGGCCGGCGCGCAGCCCGCAGGTGGGGTCGGTGAGGTCGGTCTCGCGGACGCGGATGTCAATGCCGGGGCGGCTCCGGCGGTAGGCGGCGGCCAGCCGGGCCACTCCGGGGTCGGTGCCGTCGCCCAGGATGCCGATCGTGAGGGTCGCGGCGCCGGCCGCGGCGCTCACGCGTACCCGCACGCGGTCGGCGTGGTCGAGGAGGGACCGCGCCTCCTCCAGCAGCACGCCGCCCACCGGGGTGAGCGTGACACCGGTGGACGAGCGGACGAACAGCGGAGCCCCGACCTCGGCCTCCAAGCGTTTGACCGCCCGGCTCAGCGGCGGCTGGCTCATGTGCAGTCGGGTGGCGGCCCGGCCGAAGTGGAGTTCCTCGGCGACCGTCACGAAGTAGCGCAAGGTGCGTAGCTCCACGCCGCAACGATACCCACGGGGTATCGGCGCCGTGGGATGAGTCTTGGACACGGGCGGGCCCCGGCGGTGCACTGTGAGCATGACCGAACAAACGCAGACAAGCGTGCCGACCACCGCTCCCGCCGCCGCCGTGTCGGTGGTGGGTCCCGGCGAAGGCGAGACGATCGTTCTGGGCACCACGCGCATGCGCGTCCTGGAGGACGGCAGCCACACCGGGCACCGTCTCGCGATCGCCGAGTCCGTCCTCGCCCCGCACACCCAGGGACCGCCGCAGCATCGCCACGGCCTGCACGACGAGGGCTTCTACGTCCTGTCCGGCACCGTGCGGTTCACCGTCGGGGACGAGGACCACGACGCGAGCGCGGGCACGCTCGTGATGGTGCCGCCCGGCACCCCGCACACCTTCGCCAACGTGACCGACCGACCCGCCGTCATGCTCAGCACCTTCACCCCCGACCTGTACGTGCAGTACTTCCGGGACCTCCAGAAGACGCTCGCCGACGGCAGGCCCCTGACCCCACAGGCCAACCGCGCCGCGATGAGCCACTACGCGACCGAACCCGCGACCGGCCCCTCGACCAGCCCCGCCTGACAGCGACGCCACGGCTGCTCCCGCCCTATCAGGTCAGCGTCGGCCACTTGGGCCCCGTGGCGCCGTGTCGATCCGACTTCAGCAAGGAGCCGACGTTGTTCACCGCCGTCTTCCAAGACCACTACGGCTATCTCGCCGTAAGCGCCCTGATCGCCCTCGCCCTCGGAGCCGCTGCCTGGCGGCTCGCCCGCCGCCGGCACAACCCCCGCGGGTTGTGGCTCGCCGGACTCGCGGCCACGGACACGATGGCCCCCAACGGGTGACAAGGCGCGGCTCGGTTGGATCACCAGCTGGCAGTGGGTCGATTCCGGCGTTCTCATGCCCCGGACGCTCGACGTGCGGGTGAGCCGCAGCGGGACCGTCTCACGGGTCGACGTGGCCCTCGGGCCCAGAGGGTGGCGGCTGAGTTGAGTGCGGCCGGGGTCCGGGCGGCCGGGGAAGGCTCTGGGGAGCCGCGGTCGGCCGGACGCGTCTGCAGGTGGTTCGCCGACGGCGGCCAGGCCCCGAAACACCGGCGGGTCGTCGGCGACGACATCCTCGTCCCGGCAGTCATGATCGTCCTGGCCGTGCGATCCCGGCGCCTGGCGGCCAGGCCCCGGACGACGGCGGAAACCGGCGCCTGAGCCACAGGGAGTTGTTCCTCACCATGACGACCCACACCGGCCACGAGCCCGACGGCGGGACCGACGCGGCGGGAGCGCGCGCCGCCGACCGGCTCACCGCGTTCGTCGACGCGGCGATCGCGATCGCGCTCACCCTCCTCGCGCTGGACCTTCCCCTCCCCTCCGGTGACACCACTCGCGCCGTGCTCGACTCGATCGCCGACCACGGCAAGGAGTACCTGGCCTTCGGGATCAGCTTCGTGGTGATCGCCGCCCACTGGCGCGCCCACCACGAGATCTTCCGGTACGTCCGCACGCTGAACAGTCACCTGACCAGCCTCACCCTGGTGTGGTTGTTCATGCAGGTCCTGATGCCGTTCGCGACCCGGGTGATCACCTCCGACATCGCCTTCCCGTCGCGGTTCAGCCTGTACGCGCTCGTGCAGGTCCTCGCCTCCACGACGTTCGCGCTGATCATCCGGGAGATCCGGCGCGCACACCTGTACCGAGCGGACGCGCCGTCCCGGGTATTCGCCGAGAGCCTGGTCCGGAGCGTCTGCCTGGCCGCGGCGTTCGGGGTGTCCATTCCCCTCGCGTTCCTGCTGAGGGGCCCCGGCGCGTACCTGTGCTGGCTGGCGGCACCGCTCGTGCTCGCCGTGGCCCGCCGCGTCCAGCGCCGCGCCTCCGCCCCGTAGCGGACCGGGGTGCGACGGTGCGGGTGCGGTCCGCGCCCCCGCGGGCATCCCGGGAGGTGGACGCATCCCTGACTTCGTTTCTACATTGCTGTAGATTCAGGTGTGTTGTCGACGGACGTGATCGGCCGGTGGGTCCGGTCCTGGCTCATGAGGAGGAAACCGGTGGGTGTCGATCTGACCAAGGGTCAGCGGATCAGCCTGGAGAAGAGCGACGGCGGGCAGTTGAGCGTCGTGCGCATGGGGCTGGGCTGGCGGGCCGCGCCTCGCAAGGGGTTCCTCGCGAAGCTCACCGGCGCCCGGGAGATCGACCTCGACGCCTCCGCCGTGCTCTTCGCCGAGGGGCAGCCGGTCGACGTCGTCTTCTTCCAGCACCTGGTCAGCAACGACGGCTCGGTCCGTCACACCGGCGACAACCTCGTCGGCGGCGCCGGACAGGGCGGTGACGACGAGTCCATCCTCGTGGACCTCGCGCGTCTGCCCGTCCACATCGACCAGATCGTCTTCACGGTCAACTCCTTCACCGGGCAGAGCTTCGCCGAGGTGCAGGACGCGTTCTGCCGCCTCATCGACGAGACCACCGGTCAGGAGCTCGCCCGGTACACCCTCTCCGGCGGCGGGCAGTACACCGCCCAGATCATGGCCAAGGTGCACCGCTCGGGCGGCGGATGGCAGATGTCCGCCATCGGGGAGCCGGCCACCGGCCGCACCTTCCAGGACCTGATGCCCTCCCTCACCCGCCACCTCTGAGCGCCTCACCGCCACCACCGGGAGACCCACGGACATGTTCGGCATCAGCGAACTCGCCATCCTGCTCATCGTCGTCATAGTGATCTTCGGAGCGAGAAAGCTCCCCGAACTGGCCCGTTCCATGGGCAAGTCGGCCCGCATCCTCAAGAGCGAGGCCCGCGCCATGAAGGACACCCCGGCAACCCCGGCCGCGGCCGGGGACCCGTCCGGCGGGGCCGCGGCGCCGCGTGTCATCCAGGTCGCCCCCGGCGATGTCACCCTTCGCCACGAGGCGGGGCCGGACACCGCCACGGGTACGGGCATGGGCACGGGCACACCCCGATCCTGATCAACTCCCGCAACCGGCCGGCGCAACGGCCCGGAACCTCTCCCCGTCAGGGGCACACGCGACATCGGAAGGACGTCACGGACATGTTCGACAACCTGAAGGACCTCAAGGACAAGGCGATGGACCTCGCCGCGGAACACGGCGGCCTGGTCAGCCAAGGGCTGGAGAAGGTCGCCGACTTGGTCGACGAGAAGACCGAGGGCAAGTACAGCGACAAGATCGACACCGGCGTGGACAAGGCGAAGGACTTCATCGAGGGCCTCGGCGAGAAGCGCGCTTCGGACTGAACGGCCCCAGGGCGGCCCCATCGGCCGCCCCCGGTCGTCCCACGACTTCTGCCGCCCGCGGTGATGTCGCGCGCGCCCTCCGGAGGCGGGTAAATGCGTGGACGGTCCCGCTGGAGTTCACGTACGCTGTGGGTCCACGCTCTGAGACGGATGGAAGGAGGCGAGTGCCGTGCAGTTCACACCTTTCCCGCGCTCCCTCTTCCGATGCCCCGGCGTGGCTCTTCAGTTCTGACCGGGAGCGCTCCACGCAGCAGCCTGTATCCCGGAGGAATCCTTGACCGCTACGGTCATCCGCACGCTTTCCACGAGCGACGCGCATCTCTTCGACGCACTCCCCGACCCGCTGGGCGCCCGTGAAGGGCATCGGCGCACCCTGTTCCGCCCCGACTGGAAGCGCGTCGCCCTGCGCGACGGCGAGGTCGTCGCGCGCGGTGCGTGGTGGGGCGGCCCCGACGACTCGGAGCCCGTCAACATCAACTGGTTCGACGTGGCCGAGGGCGAGGAGGAGGCCGGGGCCGAGCTCCTGCGCTCCGCTCCCTGGCAGGTCGAACTCGAGATCAACCTGCCCGGCGACTGGCGGGAGAAGCCCGACCTGCGCGCCGGCGCCGAGGCCCGCTTCGCCGCCGCGCGCGCCGCGGGGTACGAGCCCCTGGTGGAACGTTTCCTGTACCGCTGGACCCCGGAGCGCGGCCTGCCCGAGCGGCCCGGACGCCTGCGTTTCCGCGCCGAACCCGACGACAGCGTGTTCCTCGACGCTCTCCGCCGCATCCACTCCGCCACCCTGGACGCCCACGCGCTGAGGGCCGTCGAGGAGGGCGGCGTCGACCAGGCCGCCCAGGAGGAACTCGACTTCTTCCACTGGTGCCCGTCTCCACGGGAGTGGTGGCAGGTCGCGTACACGCCGGAGGGCGAAGCGGCCGGCATCCACATCCCGGCCCACAACCCCTCCGGCCCCACCATCGGCTTCATCGGAGTCGTACCGGAGCAGCGCGGTCACGGCTACGCCTACGACCTCCTCGCGGAGTGCACCCACTTCCTCGTCGAGCAGGGGGCGGAGTTCGTCAGCGGGGCGACGGACCGGGGCAACTTCCCCATGGCCGCGAACTTCGCCAAGGCCGGCTACCCCGTCGTCAGGGAACGCGTCAACTTCCACCTGCCGGGCCGCGCGGTCTAGCGAGAAGCAGCGAGGAGCAGCGGGAAGCGGCGAGGAGCAGCGAAGTGTGACGCGTGCGGTCAGCGGTCCGGTCCGGAGGAGGGTCCGGGCCGCCGGCCCGTGGCGACGGGGCCGCACAGCTGATTGCCGGGTTCGGACGGGTCGTCGCTGATCCAGAACTGGATCCACAGTTCGGTGAACTCCGGGCGGCTCAGGTAGCCGTCGGCGTCCCGGTCGAGATGGGCGAAGGTGTCCGCGACGTCGACGGACCCGCCGTGCCACGTGTCGACCAGCCGCTGGTGCTCGGAGGGGGAGATGCGTCCGTCGCCGTTCTCGTCGACGGCGTCGAACACCGTCTCGGCGGTCGCGGCGACGACCTCGCGCATCGTGGGCAGCAGGTCCACCATGGCCAGGAGCTCGTCCAGGTCCACCTTGCCGTCCCCGTCCGTGTCCACGTGGGCGGCGAGGTGGTCCCACCAGCCGAGCATGACCGACTCCACGCGCGCCGACAGTTCGGATCCGGGTCTCACGCGCGGCATGCGCTGCCAGCGCTCCGCGAGGGCCTGGAAGTCACGCCGATCGAGGTAGCCGTCGGCGTCGGCGTCGAACGCGCGGAACATGGTGACGAGCTTGTCGCGCTGGAACTCACTTGCCACGGTCGGTCCGCCTTCCGCCCAGATCATCCGGTCCCCGGCGATCCTGCCCGCGCACGCCCGCGCCCCAACGGCGCCCGGGGGTGCGGGGAGGCTTACGCGAGCCCTGCGCACGCCCTCCTTCCGCGGCTGTACGCAGCCCGCGGCTGTACGCATCCCGCGGCTGTACGCATCCGGACGGACGCCGAGACGCAGCCGACGGCGCGGTGCGTGCGGCGGGGGCGGCCTTGTTACCGTCGCCGGATGGACAGCTGGGACGCGGACGGCGTACGCGCACGAGTACGGGCGATGGCGGTACGAGACCCCTTGTGCGGGCGTTTCGGGGCGGGCACCCACCGGTACGTGTTGTCGCCCCGTCTCCCGGAGGCGGAGGTCCGGGCGTTCGAGCTCGCGCACGGGATCGAACTGCCCGCCGAATACCGGGCGTTCGTCACGGAGGTGGGCAACGGGCCCGCCGGCCCCGGCCATGGGCTGATGCCGCTGACCGCCGCCCGCCCCGAGGCCGACGAGGAGTGGGCCGTGGACGACGAGTGGCGGGAGGACCGGCTGCCGGGCCGGCTCGCCGGGCCGTTCCCGCTCACGGACCCCCTGCCCGGCCGGCTCCGCACCCCCGCCCACGCGCTGACCCCGGGCACGCTCATGCTCGCCGAACTGGGCTGCGGCATGTTCGTCCGACTGGTCCTGAACGGCCCGCGGGCCGGCCAGGTCTGGGAGCTCGATCCGGACTGGGGTGGCTTCGTGCCCGTCAGCCCCGGCTTTCGCGCCTGGTACACCCACTGGCTGGACACGGCTCCGGCGACCCCCTGAGCCGACGTCGGGACCGGCGGCCTTGGCAGGGGGTGTACAACTGTTTACCCTGAGGGTGAACAGTTGTGCACCCCCCCGCCCCCGGGCTCCCCTCCCGGCTCACGCACCGCCTCTGGAGCACGATGCCTCCCGCGATATCCGCGCCCGGTACGCCGTCGGGCACGACGCCCGGCCCCGCCCGTTCCCGGCTCGTCGTCCCCGTCCTCGCCTTCTGCGGCATGGTCGTCGCCGTCATGCAGACCCTCGTGGTGCCGCTCCTGCCGCACGTGCCCGCGCTGACCGGGGCGAGCGCCGGCGCGGCGGGGTGGCTCGTGACGATCACCCTGCTCACCGGCGCGGTGTTCACGCCGGTCCTCGGCCGGGTCGGCGACATGTACGGCAAGCGCCGGGTCCTGCTCGCCTCGCTCGGCGTGCTGACCCTCGGGTCCGTGCTCTGTGCGGTCAGCTCCGACATCGGCGTACTGATCACCGGCCGGGGCCTCCAGGGCACGGCTCTCGCGGTGATCCCGCTGGGCATCAGCATCATCCGCGACGAGCTCCCCGCCGCGCGCATCCTGCCCTCCATCGCGCTGATGAGCTCCACCCTCGGCATCGGCGCGGCGATCGGAGTGCCGCTGGCCGCCGTCGTGACCGAGAAGTTCGACTGGCACACGATGTTCTGGGCCTCCGCCGCGCTCGGCCTGATCGACCTGCTGCTCGTGCTGTGGATCGTGCCGGAGTCCGCCGTGCGCTCCCCCGGACGCTTCGACGTGCCGGGCACGCTGGGCCTCACGGCCCTGCTGGTCGGTGTGCTCCTGGCGATCACGCAGGGCTCGGCCTGGGGCTGGACCTCGCCGCGGACCCTCGGCCTGCTCGGCGCCTCGGTCGCCGTCGGACTGCTCTGGGGCTGGTACGAGCTGCGCACCTCGTCCCCGATCATGGACCTGAGGGTGTCCGCCCGGCCCGCCGTGCTGCTCGCCAACATCGCGGCGCTGCTCATCGGCTTCTCCTTCTACGCCAACTCCCTGGTCACCGCGCAACTGGTGCAGGAACCCACGAGCACCGGCTACGGCCTCGGCGCGTCCCTCGTGGTCAGCGGGCTCTGCCTGCTGCCCGGCGGCCTGTCGATGGTGGCCCTGTCCCCGCTCTCGGCCAGGATCTCCGCCACGTACGGGCCGCGCACCGCGCTCGCGCTCGGGGCCCTCGTCATGACCCTCGGCTACGTCGTGCGCGTCTTCACCAGCCACAGCCTCTGGCTGATCGTCGCCGGCGCCACCGTCGTCTCCTGCGGCACCGCCCTCGCCTACTCCGCGCTGCCCGCCCTCGTCATGCGGGCCGTGCCGGTCGGCGAGACCGCCTCGGCCAACGGGCTCAACACGCTGATGCGCTCCGTGGGCCAGGCCTGCTGCAGCGCCGTCGTCACCGCCGTACTGGCCCACCTGACCTTCGTGGCCGCCGGCCGCACCGCGCCGACGCTCCACGCCTATCTGCTGATCTTCGTCGTCGCCGCCGGAGCGGCCCTCGCCGCCCTCGTCGTCGCCTCCTTCCTGCCGTCCGACCGCCCGGGCCGTGACGCCGTGCGCGACGGCGGCCCGCCGGGCGGTACGGTCGCGGTGTCACCGCCCACCCGCGCCGCCCGAGGGAACGCATGAGCACCGCCGACGAACCCACCACCCCGGCCCCGGACGGACCGGAGACCGGACGCGAGGCCATCATCCGGGCCGCGCGGCGGGCGTTCACCCTCAAGCCCTACGCCGAGGTCACCATGCGCGGCATCGCCGCCGCCGCCGGGGTGAGCCCGTCGCTGATCGTCAAACGGTTCGGCAGCAAGGAGGTCCTGTTCAACACGGTCGTCGACTTCCGTCCGGCCGCCGCCGAACTCTTCGCCGCCCCGCTTCCCGACCTCGGCCGGCACCTCGTCCTGACCATGGTCGACCTCCGTGACCGGCTCCGCGGCGACCCGCTCCTCCGCGTCGTCTTCTCCCTCGGCATCGAGGACGAACGCACCCTCCTGCGCGCCCGCTTCCGCGAGCAGGTCACCGACCGGCTCACCGGCCTCCTCACCGGACCCGACGCCCGGCTGCGCGCCGAACTCGTCGCCGGCCAACTCCTGGGCCTGGGCGCCACCCTGAGCCTCCACCGCCCCGACGGCGCCACCTCCCGCACCACCGCCGCCCGGCTCGCGGACCTCTACGCCCCCGGCATCCAGCACCTCGTCGATGGGACCTGAACGGGTGCCGCTCAGCCGGCACCAGGACCGACGGCCATCCCCGTATCCGTCCCCGTATCCGCATCCGTATCCGCCCCGGTCACCGTCCCCGCCTCCGCCGCGAGCCGTTCCAGGTCCGTCGTCAGCGAGGCCAGCCACGCCACGGTCGCGTAGTACGCGCGGGGTGCGCCCGGCGGCTCGGCGGCCGTGACGGCGGAGGCCGTCGGGAGGCGGAGCGGTACCGGGGTGTCCCCCGTGTCCCCGGTCGGGTCCATGCGGGCGGAGGTGAGGAGCATGCCCGCCGCGACCCGGTCCCCGGCGCGGATCACGGATTCCGAGGAGTCGCGGCCCAGCGGCGGCACCACGACCGGCTCGGCCGGTACGAGGAGCCGGTCGGCGCCCCACAGCGTGTGGTGCCCGGCGATCAGCGCGGCCTGCCAGTCCCGGCGGACCGGCCGCGGGCCGGGGCCCACGGGTTCGCTCTGGTACTGCGCGTACGCCGACTCCGCCATGACCAGGGCGTGTTGCAGGCTGCGGTGCCCCGGCGCCGTGGCCACCGGCACGCGCCGCCCGCCGGCCGCGACCTGCGCCGTCGTGCCCACCACGATCTCCGCCGCGATCCGCAGCAGCACCGCGACCGCCCGCCGCAGTTCGTCGTGGGCGCCCCGCGGCCAGGCCAGCAGTCCGAAGACGGCGCCGATCGCGCTGCCGGTCAGCACGTCGAGCAGCCGGAACTCGGCGAGCTGCCAGGTCGCCGGTGCCAACTGCGCGAAGACCAGCGCGACCACCACGGTGAACAGCGCCTGCGCCCAGCCGACGCCCTTCACCGGCCCCAGCGTGAAGGTGACCAGCATCAGCGGCGGGAGCGCCACCGCGTACACCTCGATGTCGGTGCCGACGAACGCCAGCAGCGTCGCCGCGACCAGTGCGCCGACGAGGGTGCCGGTCAGTGCCTTCCGTTCCGTCGTACGGGTCTCCCGCACCGTGGTCCGGGTCAGCGTCAGGGTCGCCAGCAGCACCCAGAAGCCGTGCGGGAGCGTGTCGACGCCCGCGATCAGCCGGGCCGCCGCCAGGGCCAGACTGATCCGCACGGCGTTCTGGAAGAACACCGACCGGCCGCCCGCGTGGCCCGAGAGGCGCCGCCACCACAGGCGCGGTGCCCGTTGCCGCGCGTACCAGAACCGGCCCGGCGCCGGCGGGTCTGCCGCCCGGCCCCGTACGGCGATGTCGGCGGCCGTGGACATCGCGAGCGCGGCGTCCGCCACCTCCAGGAGCGCCGCGTTGCGGCGCAGGACGGCGGGCGGGCCGTCCTCGGTCGCGGCCAGCTCCTGACGCGCCCGCCGCAGGTCGTCGTGCGCCCGCCCGTCTGGTGTCCGGCCGCGCAGCCGGGCGGCCGTCTCCCGCGCCACCTCCGTGACCGCGCGCAACGGGTCCGGTCCCCCCGCCCCGGCGTCCGTCGGAGCGGGCGGCGGCAGCACCGTCAGCCGGCCGAGCAGGGTGCGGGTCGCGAGTCCGGTGTGGGCCAGCGCCCGCTGCCGTACGCCCGCGCCAGCCGGGCGTTCCGCCTCCGGTACACGGGAGGAGCGGAGCCCCGTGCTCAGGGCCCGGGCGGCGCCGAGCTCGGCCTCCGGGAGCGTGTACGGGGCGGTGCGCAGCCGGTCCGCGCAGTGCGCGGCGCCGTCGGCGGCCCGGGCGGCGCGTTCGCGGTAGGGCAGGGCCGCCGGCTCGGGCAGCAGGGTCAGCTCCGCGACGGTCAGCAGAGCGAGCCCGAACGTCGCGCCCGCGAGGCGTTCGCCCAGCGAGCCGGGGTCGTACGGGGGGAAGGACGGCAGGATGTACATCAGTTGCAGCCCCGTGGCCGCGCCCGCGAACCGCGGCCCGCCGACGGCCATGAACGCGAGCGCGAACCCGACGGCCAGCATCCCGAGCACCGCGCTCCACGTCCGCACGGACAGGTAGGTGCCGAGCGTGATCAGCACCCAGCACACCGGCGTCGCCGCCACCAGCAGCTGGGCCCGCTGCCTACCGGAGCCGGGGAGGTGCGACAGCCCGGCCATGGCGATGGCGCCGAACAGCGCGTACGTGGCACCGACGGCCAGGCCGAAGCCGTAGAGCAGCACGTAGAACCCGGCCCCGGCGGCGATCGTGACGCGCAGCGCCCTGCGCGCCGCCGCCCGGTAGGCGGGCGGCAGCCCTCGCGGGAAGCGGCCACCCATGTCCTCAGGATCGCCCGCGCGGCGGCGCCCGGCACGACGGGGCCGCGCCCCGGGCCCGGTGACCGGGGCGTCGGCGCCGCGCGGCGGATCGCCCAACGGCCCGGCGGACCGGCGCACCCGGGTAGCCCGCCGGGTGGCGTCCGGGGCAGGCTGGTGCCCATGAACGAGTTGCGTGGCGCGGGCGTCGTCCTGCGCCCTTCCGAGGCCGGGGACGCCCCCGCGCTGGCCGCCATCCGGAGCACCCCCGAGGTCAGGGCGCGGTGGCGCGGCGGGGACGACATGGTGGCGGAGGTGACCTCCGACCTCGCGGATCCGGGCACCCACTGTCTGACGGTGCTCCACGAGGGCCGGATCGTCGGAATGATCCAGTGGTACGCCGAGGAGGAGCCCGACTACCGGCACGCGGGGATCGACCTCTTCCTCGATCCCTCGGTGCACGGCAGGGGGCTCGGCACCGACGCCGTCCGCACCCTCGCCGGCCATCTGGTCGACGACATCGGCCATCACCGGCTCGTCATCGACCCGGCGGCCGACAACGTGGCCGCGATCCGCTGCTACGAGAAGGCGGGCTTCCGGCCCGTCGGCGTGATGCGGCAGTACGAGCGGGACGCGGACGGCGGCTGGCACGACGGGCTGCTCATGGACCTGCTGGCGTCCGAGCTGGTGCGGTGATCACGGCCCGCCCGGCTCCCTGACCGACCCTTTCGCGCCCTGTTGGCCTGAAGCCGCCGGGACCGTCCGGCTGCCAGTGACGTTCCGGGGTCTCCGGCGGCGCCGGTTCTCAGCTCATCCACTGTTCGCTTATGGGACGTTTCGTCGAGATACGTCGTTCATGCTGGTCACGGGCTGCCGGGCGAGCCGCCGGGAGCGGGCGACGGGACCCCGGCCCCGGGAGATCCCGGGGCCGCAGTCGTTCACGGCCACCGAGGCCGGTCCCGGACGGTCGGAAAGCGGCCATTCTTTGCCTCCGGCGTACCTCGATGGACGATCTCCCGGGGGCGGCGGCTCATTCCCGATGCTCATCCGGATACCGGACGGACGGTGTCATGACCTCATCACCGTGCGTCCCGGCCCCTCGCGCCCGCGCCCGCTGCACGCCCCACCGTCCACGTCAACCACGTACCGGCGGATGTCCGGAAGGGATCAGGCCCCGTCCCCCGCGCGGCACCTCCGCTGTACCTTCCTCCTGACCCGGCGCCGACCCGGGTCGCCCCCGCTCCCACCCCCACCCAGGCCGCTCCGGCGACCGCTTCGGCCCAGCGCGCGCACATCCCCCGTACCCCCCTCTGCCTTCCCCGGTGGTCCGCCATGCCCGCTGCACCCGCCCGGCCCCCGACCTCCCGCTCCCGGCCGCACGACCACGGCCACCCGTAGGGACCCACCTGGCACCAGCGGACGAGGAAGGCGAACACGACGGTGCGATTCCACTTGCTCGGGCCTCTGAGCGTCACCGACGGACGGGACGTCGTGATGCTCCCGCCCTCCAAACCGACGGCCCTGCTCGCCGCGCTGCTCATCCGGCCGGGTTCCATCGTCTCCGCCGACCGCCTGCGCGACATCGTCTGGGGCGAGGAGCACCCCACGACGGCCAAGACCGCCCTGCAGAGCTGCGTCCTGCGCCTGCGGCGGCTGTTCGCCAAGTACGGCATCGAGGACCAGGCCGTCGTCGCCGTGGCCGGCGGCTACCGCATCGACGCCGACGCCGAGACCCTCGACCTGCTCCACTTCCGCCGGCTCGTCGAGCGCGCCGCCGCCTCCGGCGCCGACTCCGAGCTGTACACGCTGCGCAGCGCGCTCGCCCTGTGGCAGGGCAGCCTGCTCTCCAACGTCCCCTCCGACCTGCTGCACCGGGACGAGGTGCCCCGCCTCGCGGAGGAGCGCCTGAGGGTGCTGGAACGGGTCTGCGACATCGAACTGGGGCACGACCGATGTCGCGAAGCACTCGTTGATCTTTGGGAGGTTACGCGCGTATACCCGGCCCACGAGCGCTTCGCCGAGCAGCTCATCGAGGCCCTGTACCGGACGGGCCGGCAGACCGAGGCGCTCGCGGAGTACCGCAGGGTCAAGGGCCACCTGCGCGAACGGCTCGGCGTCGACCCGCGAGCCCAACTCCAGCGCCTGGAACTGGCGATCCTGCGGGGCGAGGAGCTCGGCCGCGACGAGCCGGCGCGAAGACCGGCCGAGCGGACGACGGCGCCGATCACGGTCGGCGCGCCCCTTGACCGGGGCCCGTCCCCGGCACCGTCGCGGGACCTGCCCCAGGCCCCGGGCCCCGTCCCGTTCCCGGTTCCGGTCCCGGTCCCGGTCCCGGCTGCCGTCACCGTCGCCGTCGCCTCGCCGTCGGAGCCGGGCGCGGCCCTCCACCGTGAGGGCACTTCCGGCTCCGACATGCCGCACCCTCACCCCTCGACTCCGAATCCGACTCCGAATCCGACTCCGCCGCTTCCCACCGTCCCCGGCTTCACCGGCCGGGAGCACGAAGTCGATTCCCTGGTAAGGATGTTGACGAGCGGGGGGCCCGACGGCGGTGCCGAACGGGCGCCGTTCGCCGTCCTCTCCGGAGCGCCCGGCATCGGCAAGACCGCCCTCGCGCTGCACGTCGCCCACCGGGTGAGCGGTCACTTCCCGGACGGTTGCCTCCTGGTGTCGCTGACCCGCCCGGACGGCAGTCCGCGCCCGGCGGAGGAGGCCGCCGAAGAGCTCCGCCACGCGCTGCCCGCCGGCCCCGCAGCGGGCCGGAGCCGTGCCCTGCTCGTCCTGGACGACGTCGTCCACCCGGATCAGGTACGCCCGTTGCTCACCGCGTACGCCTGCGGCGCGGCGATCGTCACCAGCCGGATGGGGCTCGCCGCGCTCGTCGCGACCCACGGGGGCACCGTGCACCGGCTCGGAGCCCTCGATCCGGCGCAGTCGCGGGCGCTGCTGACCGCCGTCCTCGGCCGGGAACGGATGGCCGCCGAGCCCACCGCGGCGCTCCCCCTCGCCGCCGCCTGCGGCCACCACCCGCTCGCCCTCCGCATCGCCGCCGCCCGCCTGCTCACCCGGCCCCGGCTCCGGCTCGCCGACTACGCCGACTGGCTCCGGCACGACCCCGTCGGCCGGCTGAGCCTCGCCGACGACCCCCGGATGTCGGTGCCGCAGCGGCTGGACGAGGCCCTGGGGCGGCTCCCCTCCGCACTCGCCGAGGCCCATCTGCGCCTCGCGGCGTCGCCGCAGGACCCGCTCACCACCGCCGGGGCGGCCGGACTCCTCGGCCTGCCGGAGGACACGGCGGAGCAGGTCGTCGAGGGCCTCCTCGACGCCGGTCTCCTGGAGGAGGGGCAGCCCGGCGTCTTCTGGACGCACGAACTCCTGCGGGCACACGCCCGCCGCGCGGCGGGCTCCTCCGCCGGCCACGCCCCCGCACTGCTGCGCCCGCCCCGGCAGGGGGAGTTCCCGCAGCGGGACGGAACCCGGCCGGCCGCCTTGAGGTGACGACGGGGGCTCCTCCCCCGCTCGCCGCACCCAGCCCGCCCGACGCACCGAACGGACACGCCGGACACCCGTCGGGCCCCACATACCCCACCTGACCCACGCGCCCCGCTATCCGCTATCCGCCCCATCCCCGCTCCGCAAACTCCTCCCGCAGCATCCCGCTCCCCCCGCAGCATCCCGAGCAGAGCAGTCGGCCCACCACCCCGGGCTCCGTCTCGCCACCCCGTATCGAGAGGTGTGACGCACGCATGACCCTTACGTCGTACGCGGAGATCGCCGGAACCCGGCCCCGAGTCCGTCGAGATGTCCTGTTCACCCAGACTCCCAACGGCGTGATCTTCCACAACGCCGACGGCGGATTCCAGCTCACCGCGAAGTCCGGCTACCGCTTCGCGACGCTCCTCATGCCGTACCTGGACGGCAGCAGAGCCGTCGAGGAGATCTGCGCGGGATTCGGAGACGCGCAGAAGGCCATGGTGGGCGAGCTGGTGCAGGCGCTCTACGGGCGGGGCTTCGCCCGCCCGGTACCCCCGCCGGACCAGGCGGACGGGGCGGACGCCGGGCCCGCGCCCTCCCCCGAGGCCGCGGTCCGCTTCGCCCCGCAGATCGCGTACATCGACCACTACGCCGACGGCGCCGCGAGCCGCTTCGCGCGCTTCCGGGAGACCCGGGTCGCGGTCCTCGGCTCCGGTCCGGTGGCCCGCTGGTGCGTGCTCTCCCTCATCCGGAACGGCTGCGCCACCGTCGGGGTCGAAGCGGCCCTCGCCGAGGGCACCGGCGGGGTGACGCCGGAGGAGTTCGCGGCCGTCCGCGCGGAGGCCGCCGCCCTCGCCGGGGACACCTGTCCCGTCGAACTGCCGCTGATGCCTGGGCGGGACGCGGTCCACGGCCCGGCGGCCTGGTCGACGTACGAGGGCTACGACGTGGTGGTGGCCGCCGCCGGGGCCGACGTGCCGGGGCTGGTGCTGCCGCTGCTGCGCGAGGGCGTGCCGCGCGGGCGTACGCTGCTGCCCGCCTGGACCTTCGGCGGCTCCGCCGTCGTCGGCCCGGCGGCGACTTCGGACGCGTCGTCCTGCTGGTCCTGCGCCGCGCTCCGGCTCGGCGCGGCCGGTGGCGCCGCCGCGTCGGACGCCGCCGACCTGTGGAGCGGCCTCGCCCTCGGCACCGGGACGCCCGGGACCCAGCCGGCCGGGCCGCTCGCCGCGATGCTCGGGAACCTCCTCGGGTACGAGGTGTTCCGGCTGGTCACCGAGGCCCTGCCGGCGGAGACCCGGGACCGGGTGCTCGTGCAGTCCATGACCAGCCTGGACGTCGCGTCGGAGCCGCTGCTCGCCCACCCGCGCTGCCCGTTCTGCTCGTCCGCCGCGGGCCTGCCCGAGCCGGTGGACGTGACGTCGGCGCCGGCGCGTCCCGCGTTCCTGCCGACGGTCGCCACCGCCCCCGACGACGACGCCGCCCAGGGGCCGCTCGCCGAGCTGGAGCGCCGATCGGCGCTCGTCCGCCCCTTCACCGGGGTGTTCACGTCGTACGCCGACGAGCCGCTGGCGCAGACCCCGCTCAAGGTGGGCGCGGTCGTCCTCGGCCTGGGGCCGCGGGGCACCCGTACGATCACGGCCTTCGACGTGCACCACACCGCCGGTGCCCGCCTGCGGGCGCTGAACGCGGCGGCGGTGGTCTACGCCGAACACGTGGTCCCGTCCGCCGCGTTCGCGGAGCCGCTGGACACCCTGCCGCCGGTGGCGGCCGACGCCCTCACCCTCGCGTCGGGCACGGGCGGCGCCGGCGGAACGACGGCCTGGACGCCGGCCACCTCGCTCCTCACCAAGGAGCTCGTCCGGGTGCCCGCCGGTGCCGTGCGCCCCTTCGGACCGGACAACGCCGACCGACGCTTCGAGCCGACGCGGGCCGGCGCCGGGGCCGGGTCGGACCTGCCGGAGGCAGCGGCGGCGGGACTGCTGTCGGCGCTCGCCCACGACGCCCTGCGCCGGGCCGTCGCGGGCTCCCGTGCCACCTCCCTGATCGCCCCCGAGGTCTTCGGCGCGGACCCGGAGACGACGTTCCTGCTCCGGTCGGCCGCCCTGCTCGGGCTCCGCGTCGAGCTGCTCGACCTCGGCGAGCGGGCGCACTCCGGCGCGTCCGTCGTCCTGGCGAGGACGGCGGCCGATGACGCGGCCCCCGGCCGGTGGGCCGTCGGCGCCGCCCTCGACCTGACCTCGGCCGCCGTCGACGCGGTCCGGGACCTGCTGGGAGGGGCGCAGCTCGCCGGGGAGGAGCTGCCCACGGACGAGGGCGACCCGCTGCTGAGGGATCTGGCCGCCGCTCTCGTGCCGGTCACCGGGAACGAGCCGGCGCGGGCGCCGGGCGACCCCGTGGAGTGGCCGCACGTCCTGGAACGCCTCGCCGCCGCCGGCCGGGACGCCTTCGTCGTCCCGACGCACGCCGCCGACCTGCCGACGGCGGGCATCCACACCGTGCGGGTCCTGCTCACCCGGGGCGACCGATGAGGACGGAGCCCGTGGACCGGCCGGGGCCCGGGACCGTGCCCCGGCCGCAATCCCGCGCCGCCGCCGGCCCCGCCGGGGCGCCCGGGGCGCCAGTCGTGCTCGCCCGCGCCGGGTCCGCTTCCCGGTTCGCCGAAGCCCTGCGCGCGGCGCTCGACGAGATCGGAGGCGGCGCGAACGGCGCGGCCGGACGCGGCGGTTCCGTACCGGCGGTGACGGTCGCCGCTCTCGGCGTCCAGGACGCGTTCGCGGGCACCGTCGACGGGCAGGGCCCTCCCCAGGGCTCCAGCGCCGACGGCGACCCGGCCCCCACGGGCGGCCCCACCGCCCCCACGCCCCGCACGCTCCCGGTGCATCTGTACGGACGGCAGGTCATCGTCGGTCCGTGGCCCCCGGCGCCGGGAGAGCCCGGCCGCGCCGGCTGCGCGACCTGTCTCCGGCGGCGCTGGCAGGGAGTGCGCTCCGTGCCCCTGCGGGAGGGGCTGGAGCTCGGTGCGGAGACCCGGGCGGCCGGTGACTGGCCGTTCGGCGTCCCCTTCGCGGCCGGCGCCGTCGCCGCCCTGGTCGCGGGGCTCGCGGAACAGGGGGGTCCGGGGACCGGCCCGTACCCGCGGGTCCATCTGCTCGACCTCGACACCTTGACCGTACGGAGCCATCCGCTCGTACCCGACCCGGAATGTCCGTCCTGCGGGACGCCCGAGGAGGACACCGCCGAGGGCGCCGCCCTGACGCTGCGGCCGGCCCCGAAGTACCGGCCCGGTGTCTTCCGGGTCCGCCGGATCGAGGACTACCGGCTGCCCGTCGACGCCTTCGCCAACCCCCACTGGGGCGCGATCGGCCCGTCCGTCGTCTGCGACGTCGCCTCGACCACCACCTCCGCCACCGTCGGCTGCTTCTCGTCCCGCTCCGGGGAGTACCTGCGCGAGACGTTCTGGGGCGGCCACGCCGACACCTACGCGCACAGCCAGCACATCGGGGTGCTCGAAGGGCTGGAGCGGTACGCGGGCATGCGCGCCCGGACCCGGACGGCCCGTCTCCGGGCCTCGCTCGACGACCTCGGCCCGGTGGCCGTGGACCCGCGCGGGACCGGGCTGTACGCGGACGCCTTCTACCGTGACAACCCCCGGGTGCGGCCCTTCACGCCGGACCGGGAGATCCCCTGGGTGTGGGGCTGGTCGCTGCGCGACGCGGCGGCGCGCGCCGTGCCGGAGATCCTGGCGTACTACCACGCGTCGGGTCTGGAGAACCGGTTCGTGCAGGAGAGCTCCAACGGGTGCGCGTCCGGCGGCAGTCTGGAGGAGGCCGTCTACTTCGGCCTGATGGAGGTCGTCGAACGGGACGCCTTCCTGCTCGCCTGGTACGGGCAGGCGCCGCTGCGCGAGATCGACCCGTCGACGAGCACCCGGGCGAGCACCCGGCACATGGTCGACCGGCTGGCCATGTACGGCTACCGGGCGCGCTTCTTCGACACCCGCGCCGACCTCCCCGTGCCCGTGGTCACCGCGTGCGCCGAACGGTTCGACGGGGGCGTGGGCCGCATGTGCTTCGGGGCGGGCGCGGGCCTCGACCCCGAGTCCGCGCTGGACTCGGCGCTGTGCGAGATCGCCACCGACTCCGTCAACCTCGTCGGCCGGACCCGGCGCGACGAGACCCGACTGCGGGCGATGGCCGCCGACTTCGACCGGGTCACCACCCTCCACGACCATCCGCTGGTCTACGGCGTCCCGGAGATGGGGCGGCACGCCGACTTCCTGCTGCGCCGGCCGAACCCCCGGCCGCCCCTGGCCGTGGCCGACCTCGCGTGGCCGGACACCGACGGCTCCGCCGTCGCCCCGGACCTGCGCCGGGACCTGCTGCGCGCGGTGGGCGCGGTCACCGCGGCCGGCTTCGACGTCGTGGTGGTCGACCAGACCCTTCCCGAGCAGCGCGCCCTGGGGCTGCACACCGTCAAGGTCCTGGTGCCGGGTCTCCTGCCGATCGACTTCGGCTGGTCCCGGCAGCGGGCCCGGCACATGCCCCGGATGCGCGCGGCCCTGGGCCCCGCCGGTCTCCACCCCGCACCCCACCCCTTCCCGTAGCGGTGCCCGTCCCGCACGCCGTCCGAAAGGAGGCCGCCCCCATGGGGTACGCCCATGAGTACGCCGATGCCGTCCTGCACCGCGGCCGCGTTCCGATGGAACCCGCCGACTTCGTCCCCGACTGGCCCGACGGGCCGCGCCGGGCGAAGTTCTATCCCGGTGCGGAGTCCTACGCCCTGCCCGACGGGAACGACCTGGCCGACGCGCCCGCGCGGGCCGGTCTGCTCCCCCGGCCCGACGGCGGAGCCACGGCCGCCGGACCGTCCGGTGCGCCCGCCGGCTTCACCCTCCCGCTGCTGTCCGCGATGCTCAAGGACTCGTACGGGCTGACCGGCCGCCGTCTCGGCATCCAGGCCAACAGCGACCTGTCCGGGCTGCCGTTCTACACCCACGCCAACTGGTCCCGCGGCACGGCGGGCGGCGGCGGCCTCTACCCGGTCGGCGTCTACTGGGCCTCGGGCCCGTCGGGCCCGCTCACTCCCGGGATCCACCACTACGACGTCCACCGGCACGCGATGCAGCGGCTGTTGACGGGGGACGTGACGGCGCGGGTGCGCGAGGCGCTGGGGCCGGACGCCCCCGCCGAGGCCCTGGAGAGCGACCAGTACCTGATCCTCGGCGTCAAGTACTGGCAGACGGCGTTCAAGTACAACAGCTTCGGCTACCACGTGGTCTGCACGGACGTCGGGACGCTCGCGCAGACCTGGCGGATCTGGGCCGCCGCCCACGGACTGCGGACCGCGCCCGTGCTGTGGTTCGACGAGCCACGGCTGAACGGTCTGCTCGGCACGGCCGGCGAGGAGGAGGGCGTCTTCGCCGTCGTGCCCCTGCGCTGGGACGGCGCCGGCTCCGCGCCGCGTACGGCGGTGGCCGACGGCCCCGATCCGGCGGTGCGGCACCGGGACGTCGAACGCTCCCGGACCGTCATCGAGTTCCCCACGGTGCTCGCGATGCACGCGGCGACCTCGGCCGGCGCCGCCGACCGGCCCGCGCCCGGGGCGCTCGCCCCGGCGGCCGCCCGGCCCGTCCCCGAGGGCGGCACCCGGGTCCCGCTGCCCGCGCCCGCCTTCCCCGAGGTGCCGGTGCGCGGCGTCCTGCGGGCCCGGCGCAGCAGCTTCGGCCGCTTCGACGCGGCCCGGCCGGTCACGCCCGGCCAGCTGTCGTCCGTGCTCGCGGCCTGCGCGGCGACCTCCTTCGGCGGGGAGGCCGACCCGGACGGCGCTCTCCGGCAGGTCCGGCTGTACGCCTTCGTCAACCACGTCACGGGCCTCGCGCCCGGCGCGTACGTCTACGACCCCGAGGCGGGCGAGCTCGCGCTCGTCGTCCCCGGGCCGCAGGCGGCGTTCCTCCAGGAGAACTACTTCCTGGCCAACTACAACCTGGAGCAGGCCGGCGTCGTCCTCGTCCCCACGGTGCGGACGACGGCAGTCCTGGACGCCGTCGGGGACCGCGGCTACCGGCTCGCGGTGGGGACGGCGGGCGCCGTGGCGCAGACGTTCTATCTGGCGGCGTCCGCCCTGTCGCTCGGCGCCGGAGTGGCGCTGGGCTTCGACAACGTGTCGTTCGTCGAGCGGCTCGGCCTGGAGGGCACCGCGGAGGCGCCCCTGCTGATCATGCCGCTCGGCAACGAGCGCCCGGGGCCCGCCGACTTCCGCCACGAGATCGCCTGAGGGGGACCCACGATGACTCTGCTGACGAACACCGACAACGGCACGGACGGCGGGACGGGCACGGGCCCAGGCACGGGCACCGGCACTGATGCGCCGCCCCCGCGTCCGGCCGCGTGGGAGCTGGGCCGGCGTTTCCTGCTGCGGGCCGCCGGGCTGCCCGTGGAGACCGTGCACGGGCTGCGCTGTCCGGGGACCCGCGCCTGGGCGGACGAGGCCCTGACCCGTGAACGCCGGCTCGTCGAGGGCGGCGCCGCCGTGAGCGACGAGCTCCACGCCCTGGTGGAGGCGGCCGACGCGGTCGGCGACGGGGCCCGGCGGGCGCTCCTCGCCCTGCGCCGCCAGATCTTCAACAACCGGCTGCCCGCCGATCCGGCGGCGGCCGTACGGCTCGTGACCGGACTCGACGGGCCGGCCGGAGCGCGGGTCGCCGCCTGGCTGGAGGACCGCGTCGCGTACGACGGGCTCCTCGGCGAAGGTCCGGCGCTCCTCGCGGACGAACTGCGCACCGCACGCGCCGAGTTGCGGACCGCGCTCTCGCGCGATCCGTTGCGCCGCGGCCTGCTCCTGGCCTCGCCGGTGCTCGACGGCCGGCTCGACGCCTACCTCGGCGACACCCGTGACGACCCGGGCAAACGGATGCGCAAGATCGAGCGCTCGGCGCTCGCCTACCTCTACCGAACGGCGTGCAAGACCAGCCCGTTCAGCACGCTCACCCCGGTCGCGACCGGGGTCTTCGACGCCGCGGCGGGCGAAGGGTCCGCCGTGCGCGTCGGCGGTCCCGAGACCTGGACCGGTCACGTACGGCTCAATGTCGTCGCCCTGGGGCGGCTCGCCGAGCTGATCCTCGCCGACCCCGTGCGCCGCCGGGACCTTCCCGTCGTGCTGTCCCCGGGCTGGGGCCGGGACGAGGACCGGATCCGCTACGTCCGCCAGTGGGTGACGAGCGGCGACGACGACGCGGCCGTCACCTTCGACTCCGTCCGCGACCGGCTGTTCTACCTCCGGGGCAGTGGCACCCTGGAACGCCTGCTGGCCTTCCTCGACGCGGGTACCGGGCTGCGCCACCGCGACCTGGTCGAGTGGCTGGGGAACGAGCACGGGGCCGACCCCGCCGAGTGCGAGCGGTACGCCGCCGCGCTGTTGCAGCTCGGCATGGTCCAAGTGCCGTCCCTGCGCACCGATGTGCACAGTCCGGACCCGCTGGGGTCGTTCCAGCGGGCCCTGCGTGAGCTCGCGGTCCCGTGGGCCGAGGCGGTCGCGGACGCCCTGGACGGCCCGGCGGCCTGCCTGGCCGCGTACCCGGCCGCCGGGCTCGCCGAACGGCGGACACTCCTGCGCACCCTGCGCGCCCAGCTCCAGGACGTGCAGAGGGAGTTGGGGGCCGGGGAGGCCACGCTGCCGCGCACCCTCCTCTACGAGGACGTCAGCGCGGGCGACGACCTGCCCTGCGGAACGGGACTCCTGCCGGAACCGACGCGACGGGCCCTGCGGGCGGTCGAGGGCGTCCTGCCGATGTTCGACCTCACCCTGCCCCACCGCGTCACCCTGCACGGCTTCTTCCTGGCCCGCTACGGGCGCGGGGGCCGCTGCGACGACCTGCTCGGCCTCGTGCACGACTTCCACGAGGACTTCTTCGACCAGTACGTGTCCTTCGCGGCGAAGCGCACGCCGTTCGACGCGCACGGGGAGTACGTGCCCGAGGAGAACTGGCTCGGCCAGCCCGCGCTGCGGGGCCTTGACGACGCCCGCCGGCACTTCGTCGCGGGCATGCGGGAGCTGTGGGAACGGCACGGCATGGAGGACGAACTGCGGCTGCCCGCCGACCTGCTCGACGCGGTGTCGGCGCGCCTGGATCCGCTGGTCGGCGACTTCGTCCCGCGGAGCCATCACCTCCAGGTGGCCCGGCCCGGCCCGGGCCCGGAGGCGGGCGCCCGTGCGGTCCTCAACCGGTCGTACGGCGGACTCGCCTTCCCCTTCAGCCGGTTCACCCACGTCTTCGACGGGGTGACGGGATCCGGGCCGCCCGACGGGGACGGGCTGTCGGAGCGGTTGCGCGCCGAGTTGCGCGACCGTCCGCCCCGGGGGGCGGTGTTCGCCGAGCTGACCGGTGGTCCCGTCACCAGCAACCTGAACCTGCACGGCAGGCTGACGGACTACCAGATCGTGTGTCCGGGCGAGACCGCGACGGTGCCGGAGGAGGCCCGACTGGACCTGAGCGACCTCTCGTTGGCGCACGACGAGGAGACCGACCGGCTCGTGCTGCGCTCGCGTCGGCTCGGCCGCGAGGTCGTGCCGGTCTACCTCGGCTACCTCGTGCCGGTGGCCCTTCCGGAGATCCCCCGCACCCTGCTGCTGCTCTCGCCGAGCTCCATGACCCCGGCCGAGGTGTGGGGCGGGGTCCCCGAGGGTCCGGCCGTCGACGGGGTCACGAGCCGTCCCCGGGTGGTCCACGGCGACCTCGTGCTGAGCCGGCGTGCCTGGACGGCCGACGCCGCCGTGCTGCCGGTGCGCCGTCCCGGCGCGGACGAGGCCGCTTGGTACCTGGAGTGGCGGCGCTGGCAGCGCTGGCACGGCCTGCCCGACCAGGTGTTCGCCACGGTGCTGCGCGAGGGCCGCAGGGCCCTGGGCGCCAAGCCCGTGTACGTGGACTTCGAGAGTCCGCTGTCGCTGACCTCGTTCGACGCCCTGGTGGACCGGGAGCCGGGCTCCGGCGTGGTGCTGCGCGAGATGCTCCCGGCCGAGGACGCCCTGCACCTGACGTCCGGCCAGGGCCGGCACGTGGCCGAACTGGCCGTGGAGACCTTCACTTCCCGCCACCGCACGGAGGACGGCCAGACATGCCGGAACTGATCTCGCCCCGCCCCACCGCCGCGCCCGACCTCGTGCCCGGACCGGGCGCGGGCCCGGCCGGCCCGCCGGCCGGGGAACCGGGGGACTGGATCGCGCTGCACGTCTTCTACGCGGCCAGCCCCCGCCCGATGCTGGTGGACTGTGTCCGGCCGCTCGTCGCCCGGCTCACCGAGGAAGGGCTGCTCTCGGGGCACTTCTTCATCAACTACTGGCTGGAGGGCCCGCACGTACGGCTGCGGCTGCGCCCGGCGAGCCCCGCCGCGGCGCCCGAGGTGAGACGCCGTGCCGAGGAGGCGCTCACCGCCTTCCTCAAGGGCCGGCCCGCGCTGTACGAGGTCGACTCAGGTTTCCTGAAGGACTTCTACAACGCCCTGTTCGACATAGAGTTCCCCGGGGAGGACCGGGGGCGGTACATGGGCGACGACGGCCGGATGCGGCTGCGACCGAACAACTCGTTCAGCGAGGAGCCGTACGCCCCCGAGTACGCGAAGTACGGCGGCCCGGCCGGGGTCGAGCTCGCCGAGTGGCACTTCCGGCACTCCAGCGACCTGGTCGTCGACGCCTTCCGCACCATGAACCTGCACCTGCGCACCGTGCTGCTCGGCACCTCCGCGCAGCTGATGATGGTGATGGCGAGCTGCTTCCTGCCGGAGGAGGACCGGCTCGCCGCCTATCTGGACGGCTACTACGCGTTCTGGCACCGGGCGTTCCCCGGGACCGGGTTCATCGGCTCGGCGGAGTACGAGCGGAACTACGCGGAGATGGCTCCCGCCCTGGGCCGCCGGTTCGCCGCCGTCCGGGCCGCGATCGCGGGCGGCGAGCTGGGGCGGCTCCCGTCGTTCCTGCGGGGCTGGGCGGAACACTGCCTGGAACTCCGGGGCCGGATCGCGGAGTTGACCGAGCGGGGCGAGCTCCACTTCCCGCTGCACGAGGGGCCCGCCCGCGAGGACACCGGGCAGGTGCGCGCACAACCGGCGGACGCCGTCCCGACGGCGCCGCTCACCCATCTGCCGTCGGTCCTCCCCCGGCTCCTCTCCCCGTACATGCACATGACCAACAACCGGCTGCACGTGACGATCCGCGACGAGGCCTACCTGTCCTTCGTCCTCGGCCAGGTCCTCAGAGACCCGCACGGCACGGCGGCGGACGCGTGACCGCCACCGCCGCACGGGCCTACCGCCCCGCCCTCCGCCCCGGCGTGCTCCTCAGCCCGCCCCTCCTGCGCGGCCCCCGGACCGTCCACCTGGTCCGGCACCCGGTCACCGGGGACGCCTTCGAGGTCGGGGTCAAGGAGCACTTCCTCATGGCGCGGCTCGACGGGACGCGCACCCTGGACGAGCTCGCACCCGCGTACGCGCAGGAGTTCGGGCGCCGGCTGGGCGAGGGGCACTGGAACCGGCTCCTCGGCCTGCTCGGCACCCGGGGCCTCCTCGTCGGCGCGCCCGACCCGGCTCCCCGGCCCGTCGCCCCCGCACGCCCCAACTCCTTGTGGCGGGGCACCCGTCCGATGGTCGCCGACGCCGACGCGACCACCGCACGCCTCCATCGCCTCCTCCGGCCCCTGCTCCACCCCGCCGTCCAACTCCCCCTCCTGGCCGCCGTGCTGCTGTTCCTCGGCGGGCTCGCGTGGCAGTCGGGGACCCTGCTCGACGGCACGGCCGAACTGGTCCGGCAGCCGATCGCGCTGACGGGCGTCGCCCTGTTCCTCTGGGCCGCCATCACGCTCCACGAACTGGCGCACGGCGTGGCCGCCCAGCACTACGGGGGGCACGTCACCGAGATCGGCCTCCGCTGGCGGCTGCCCACCGCCCTCCTCTACTGCACAGTGGACAACTACCTGTTCCTGCCGAGCCGGCGGGCCAAACTGGTCATCGCCGGGGCCGGCGCCTACCTCAACATGCTGCTCCTGCTGCCGTTCGGCGTGTGGTGGTGGCTGCTCCCCGCCGACGCCCCGGAGCGTTCCCCGCTCGCCGGCCTCCTGGTGCTCGGCACGATCCAGGCGCTGAGCAACCTCGTACCGCTGCCGCCCCTCGACGGCTACCGGATGCTCGGGCACGCCCTCGGAGCCGATCACCTCGCCCCCGAGACCCGCGCCTACCTGTCCCTGCGCCGGCACGGCGACGAAGCGGCCGAGGCCCTGGCCGGCTACTCGGCACGGGCCCGGCGGATCTACACGGCGTACGCCCTCGGCTCGACCCTCGTGGTCCTCGTCGCCGCGGCGGCCACGATCGCTCTCGTCCTCCACCTGCTCGGCTGACCCGAAGGAACCACGCACCACATGAGTGAGGTACAGGCCATGTCAACCACATCCGCCGCGGGCGGTTCGCCGTCCGCCGCCGTCCGGGTCCAGGGAGTCTCCAAGCGGTACGGGGACCGCCAGGCCGTGGACGACGTCACCCTGGAGATCCACCGGGGCGAGTTCTTCGGTCTCCTCGGACCCAACGGTGCGGGCAAGTCCACCCTCATCGAGATCATGGAGGGACTGCGCCGGGCCGACACCGGGACGGTCGCCGTCTTCGGCGAGTCGCCGTGGCCCCGCAACACCGCGCTGCTCCCCCGGCTCGGCGTGCAGACCCAGAGCTCGGCCTTCTTCGTGCGGCAGACCGCGCACGAGCACCTGCGGACCGTCGCCGCGCTCTACGGAGCGCCCCGCGGCGCCGTCGACGCCACGCTGGAGTCGGTGGGCCTCACCGAACAGCGGGGCGTCCAGGTCGAGAACCTGTCCGGCGGCCAGCGGCAGCGGCTGGCCATCGCCTCCGCGCTGGTCCACGGCCCCGAGCTGATCTTCCTCGACGAGCCGACCGCCGCCCTCGACCCGCAGGCGCGCCGCGCCCTGTGGGAGGTGCTGCGCGACCTGAAGGCGGAGGGGCGCACCATCGTGCACACCACCCACCACCTCGACGAGGCGGAGGCGCTCTGCGACCGGATCGCCATCCTGGTGGACGGCCGGATCGCCGTGACCGACTCCCCGCACAACCTGGTCGGCGCCTCACGGGCCCCCAGCCGTCTCCTGCTTCCCCTGGGCCGCCTCGACGAGGGCCGGGCGGCGGCGATCGAGGGCGTCGAACGGGTCACCGTCGAGGGCGGCTCGCTGGTCCTGGAGACCCACGCGTCCGGCCGCGTCCTCTCCGCCGTGGACAAGCTGGTCGGTCTCGACGGCGTCCAGACCCGCACCGCCAGCCTCGAAGACGTCTACCTGGACCTGACCGCCCGCCTCACCGGCGCCGGACGGACCGCCCACCCGCACGCCGAGACCACGGAGTCCTGACCATGAGCGCCTACGCCGCACTGACCTGGGCGGGCTACCGGGCCCAGGTCCGCGACCGGACCACCCTCTTCTTCACGTTCGCCTTCCCGCTGCTGTTCCTCGTCGTCTTCGGGCTGATCTTCCGCGGCCAGGCCGTGGAGGAGAGCGGTCTGACCTACCTCTCGTACACCGCGTCCGGGGTGCTGTCCTGGGGTGTCGCGAACGCCGCCGTGTTCGGCATCGCCTTCACCCTCATGCAGTGGCGGACCGACGACATCCTGCGGCTGATCCGCATGTCGCCGGCCCCGCTCTCGGCCGTCATCGGCTCCCGCTACGTGATCGCGCTCGTCGTCGGCGCCGTGCAGTCGCTGCTCTTCGTCGGGGTGGCGATGCTGCCCGTGTTCGGCCTCGAACCGGCCTCCGGCTGGCCGCTGTTGATCCCGGTGCTCGTGCTGGGCATCACGACCTTCCTGCTGCTCGGGGTGATCATCGGGTCGTTCGCCAACACGCCCGAGTCGGTCGCCGCCGTCGCCAACTTCCTGATGCTGCCGATGGCGTTCCTGTCCGGGTCCTTCTTCCCGCTGGACTCGATGCCGTCCTGGTTGCGGAACGTCTCCCTCGCCATGCCGCTGCGCTATCTCAACGACGCCGTGTCCCACGCGCTCGCGGGCCGCGGCGACTCCTCCGACGTGTGGGTGGGCTGCGTCGGACTGCTCGCGTTCGCCCTGGTCTTCGGCGCGGTCGCGGTGAAGACCTTCCGCTGGACCAGGTCCTCGTGAGCACCGCGGGGAGCACCGCGCCGGGCTCGCGGCCGTCGCCGCCCCTGCCGCTGCCGCTGCCGCTGGACGAGGCGCGGGCCGGGCTGCGGGCCGCGCTCGCGTCGCGCCTCGGGCGGGACGTGCCCGTCGTCCCGGTCGGCGCCACGGACGCCGGCGCGCCGCTCGGCGGCCGGGGAGCCCCGGACCCGTGGGCGGCCGAGCGCGCCGCCGCCCGCGTCCACCTCACCGCCTCCGCCGTGCTCGTCGGACCCTGGGGCGGCGACGGCACCTCGCCCGCCTGCGGCCGCTGCCTGGCCCTGCGCTGGCAGCGGCTGCGCAGCCGCAGCGAGCGCGACGCGCTGGAGACCGGCGGCCCGGACGGGCCGCGCCCGGCCGGGATCTGGCCCCTGCTCACCGACCACGTGTACGACACGGTCGCGGCCCTCCACCAGGCGGTGCTCGACGGCCGCCCCGGCGCGGAGCCCGCCGCGCCGGACCCCGCGGACCGGGCGCTGCCGCAGGTGTCCCGCGTCGACCTGACGACGCTCGCGGTCCGCACGTACCCGCTCCTCGCCGATCCGCTCTGCCCGGACTGCGCCCCCGGCCCGGTCCCGGCCGAGCCGCGCACACCGGCCCTCGTCGAGCGCCGGAAGCCCGACCCGGGCACGTACCGGCTGCGTCCCGCGTCCTCGTACCCGCTGCCGCGCGAGGCGCTCGCCAACCCGGTCTGCGGCGCGCTCGGCGGCGGCACCTGGATCAGCGTGACCTCGCCGACCACGGCACCGGTCGCCGGGAGCGTCTTCGTCCGCGGCTACGCCGGTCTCAACGACGTCACGTGGAGCGGCCAGGAGAACACCTTCTCCACCAGCCGCACGCTGGCCTTCCTGGAGGGCCTCGAACGGTACGCGGGAACCCACCGGCGCGGCCGGCGCACGCCCGTGACCGGCTCCTGGAACGAGCTCCGGGACGACGCCGTCGACCCCGCCGTCTGCGGCTTCTACGATCCGCGCACCTACCGCGACGATCCGCTGGTCGACCCGTTCGACCCGGACCGCGCGATCCCCTGGGAGTGGGGCTGGTCGCTGCGCGACGAGCGGCCGGTCCTGGTCCCCTCCCGGCTCGTGTACTACAGCGCGGGACTCGCGGCCGACAACTTCGTCTTCGAGTGCTCCAACGGCTGCGCCATCGGCGGCAGCCTCGAAGAGGCGATCCTGGGCGGGCTGCTCGAACTCGTCGAGCGGGACGCCTTCCTGAACGCCTGGTACGGCGGCGCCCGGCTCACCGGGATCGACCTGGCCACCGTCGGCGGGCGGAGCTCCGCGGCCATGGCGGAACGTGCCGCGCTCCAGGGGTACGACGTCCACGTCCTCGACAACCGCATCGACCTGCCGGTACCCGTGGTCACCGCCGTCGCCGTACGCCGGGACGGCGGCCCCGGCACCCTCTCGTTCGCGGCGGCGGCCTCGCTCGACCCGCGCTCCGCCGTCGAGGGGGCGCTGTCGGAGGTGCTCACCTACATCCCGCACCTCTCCCGGCAGACCCGGGAGCGCGAGGCCGAACTGGAGGCCATGGCCGAGGACTTCCACCTCGTCCGCCACCTCAAGGACCACGCCCAGCTGTACGGGCTGCCGCGGATGGCGGAGCACGCCCGGGACTTCCTGGAGCCCCTGGCGGTACGCCCGTTCGAGGAGGTCTACCGGGACTGGGAGGCGACCGGACGGCCCCGCACGGACGACCTCCGCGACGATCTCCGGGCCGTGACGGGCCTGCTCTCCGCGGCGGGCCACGACGTCGTCGTCGTCGACCAGACCACGCCCGAGCAGGAGCGGATGGGGCTGTGCACGGTGAGCACCCTCGTACCGGGCCTGCTGCCGATCGACTTCGGCTGGAACCGGCAGCGGGCTCCCCTGATGCCCCGGCTGCGGACCGCCCTGCGCCGGGGCGGGCATCGGGCGACGGACCTCGACGACGCGGAGATCCGCATGGTCCCGCACCCGTTCCCGTAGCCGAGGGGCGGAACGGAAGGCGCCCGGTGTCCGAGGAACGAACGGACACCGGGCGCGCGTCCGGCCGCGAAACGGCCGGTGGGACGTCGATCAGGCCGAGCAGGAGGTGGTGCTGGTGGTGGAGCTGCACGTCGAGGTCGAGCTGGTGCTGGTGGAACCGGCCAGGACGACCTCGCTGGCGTCCGAGTAGTCGGAGATCTCGAAGGTCTCGGCCTCGAGCTCGAGGATCTCGTCGGCGAGCGTGCTCAGGTCCTTGTTCATGGCGCCTCCTCTTGACCACGGTCCCGAACGGGACCGCCCGGGGGTGGGTACGTCCCTCATTCCACCGCCACCCGCTCACCGTTCGGCACGTCTCCCGCACGCACTTCGCTGGCACGCGACGCCAGCGGCGTGCCACCTTCCCCTAGGAGTCCCGTGAACGAGCCCGCGCCGCCCGACCCGGCGGCCCCCGCCGCACCCGTCCACCCCGCCCTGGCCCCGGCCGGCGAGGCGCTGCGCCCCGCCCTCACCCTCTATCTGGACGTCCACCGGTCCCCGGAGCGGTCCGGCGAGGAGCGCCGTACGGCGGCGCTGTTCGCGGACCGGCTGTCGGCCCTGGGGCTCGACGTCACCCGGGGCGTCGGCGGCCACGGCGTCGTCGGCGTCCTGCGCAACGGCGACGGCCCCCGGGTGTACCTGCGGGCCGAGCTCGACGCCCTGCCCCTGAAGGAGCGGACGGGGCTGCCGTACGCGAGCGTGAACGGCGCCATGCACGCCTGCGGCCACGACCTCCACCTCGCCGCCGCGGCCGGGGCGGCGGACCTCCTCGCCCGCGCCACCGCGCACTGGCGCGGCACCCTCGTGGTCCTCGGCCAGCCGGCCGAGGAGACCCTGACGGGGGCGCGCGCGATGCTGGCGGACGGTCTGTACGAGCGGTTCGGCAGGCCGGACGTCGTCCTCGCCCAGCACGCGGCGCCGCTGCCGTCGGGCATGGTCGCGCACGGCACCCGGCACGCGCCGATGACCGCGGCGAGCAGCGCGCTCGACGTCGTCGTGCACGGGCGCGGCGGTCACGCCGGGACGCCCCACCTGGCCGTGGACCCGGTGGTGACGGCGGCGGCCGTCATCACCCGGCTGCAGACGATCGTCTCGCGCGAGAGCGCCCCCGCCGATCAGCTGACGCTCACCGTCGGCACGCTGCGCGCGGGCACGGCGGTGAACGTGGTCCCGGACACGGCGGAGCTGGGCATCGGCCTGCGGGCCCTCACCGACGCGTCCCTGGACCGCGCGCTCGCGGCGGTGGAACGCATCGTCCGGGCCGAGTGCGCCGCCTCCGCCTGCCCGCGCGAGCCCGGGATCACCACGGTCTCGCGCACCCCGGCCCTGTGGGGCGATCCGGTGGCGACCCTGGCGGTCCGCGCCGCCCACACGGCGCTGTACGGGTCCGCCCGGGTCGCCGACTGGCCGCCGTCGCTGGCCTCGGAGGACTTCCCGCTGTACGGCGGCGCGGGCGCGGCGCTCCACGGCGCGGGGGACGTCCCCCTCGTCTACTGGATGGTCGGCACCGCGAGCCCCCGCCAGTGGGCTGCGTCGGCGGGCCGGCTGCCGCCCAACCACTCGCCCCTCTTCGCCCCGGACCCCCGGACGGCCCTGCCGCCCGCCGTCACCGCCTTGGCGGCGGCGGCGCTCGACAGGCTGGCGGTGCCGGGGGTTCCGGGCTGAGCACCCCCGTCGCCGGGTCGTCGCGGCGCGGTCCCTCCGGTAGCGGCCCTCGCGAAGAGGGCGGAGCGTGGGGTGGGCGTGTGCGACGACGAAAGGCAGAACGATGACCGAAGGCCGACCCGCGACGACGACCGACTCCGGCGCGCCGGTGGAGAGCGACGAACACTCGCTGACCCTGGGGCCGGGCGGTCCCGTCCTGCTCCAGGACGCGTATCTGATCGAGCAGATGGCGCAGTTCAACCGGGAGCGCATCCCTGAACGCCAGCCGCACGCCAAGGGCAGTGGGGCGTTCGGCCGTTTCGAGGTCACCCACGACGTCAGCCGTTACACCAAGGCCGCGCTGTTCCAGCCGGGGACCCGCACCGACCTGGTCGCCCGGTTCTCCACGGTCGCCGGCGAACGCGGCAGCCCGGACACCTGGCGGGACCCGCGTGGCTTCGCGGTGAAGTTCTACACGTCCGAGGGCAACTACGACATGGTCGGCAACAACACGCCGGTGTTCTTCATCAAGGACCCGATGAAGTTCCAGCACTTCATCCGGTCCCAGAAGCGCCGGGCGGACAGCAACCTGCGCGACCACGACATGCAGTGGGACTTCTGGACCCTGTCCCCGGAGTCCGCCCACCAGGTCACCTGGCTGATGGGAGACCGGGGCATCCCCCGGACCTGGCGCCACATGAACGGCTACACCTCGCACACGTACATGTGGATCAACGCGTCCGGTGAGCGCTTCTGGGTGAAGTACCACTTCAAGACCGACCAGGGCGTCGAGTTCCTCCCGCAGGCCGAGGCGGACCGCATGGCCGGCGTCGACACGGACGCCCACGTGCGGGACCTGTTCGAGCACATCCGGGACGGGGACTTCCCGTCCTGGACCCTGCACGTGCAGGTCATGCCGTACGAGGAGGCGGCGGGGTACCGGTTCAACCCCTTCGACCTCACGAAGGTCTGGCCGCACGGCGACTACCCGCTGATCCCGGTTGGCCGGATGACGCTGGACCGCAACCCCACCGACAACCACGCGGAGATCGAACAGGCGGCGTTCCAGCCGAACAACTTCGTCCCCGGCATCGGCCCGAGCCCGGACCGGATGCTGCTGGGCCGCCTCTTCTCGTACGCGGACGCCCACCGGGCCCGCATCGGCACCAACTACCAGCAGCTTCCGGTGAACGCGCCGGTCGTCGACGTCCACACGTATTCGAAGGACGGGGCGATGGCGTACCGGAAGACCTCCGACCCGGTGTACGCGCCGAACTCCAAGGGCGGACCCGCCGCCGACACCGAACGGTACGGAAACCCGCCGAGCTGGAACGCCGACGGCGCGATCACCCGGGCGGCGTACGTCGCGCACCCGGACGACGACGACTGGGGCCAGGCCGGCACCCTCGTCCGCGAGGTCCTGGACGACGCGGCCCGCGACCGCCTCGTGGACAACGTGGTCGGCCACCTCCTCGACGGCGTCAGCGAACCCGTCCTGGCCCGCGCCTACACGTACTGGACCAACATCGACGCGGCCGTCGGCAAGCGCATCGCGGAAGGCGTCCGCGCCGGACGGCGCGCGTAGGCGACCACGGTCCCCCACCGCCCGTCCGGATCCCGGGCGGGCGGTTTCGACCGCCGCCGGGCGGGTCGGGCGAGCGCGATTTCGAGTCCGAGTACGGCTACGAGCCCCGACGCGTTCGCCACCCGTCCTTCACCCCGTCCCGGGGTCCCCCGCCAGGAGGGGCAGGCGGGCCCGGACCCGCTTGCCCTCCGGTCCGGGCTCCACGGCCACGCTCCCGCACACGGCGACGACGATCTCCAGGCCGTGCTGTCCGACCCGCGCCGGATCGTGCCCGTGGGGTACGGGGGCGGCCGCCGCGCGGTCGAACACCGAGATCTCCACGGCGTCCCGCCGCAGCTCCAGGAGGAGCCGGCAGGGGCCGGACGTGTGCCGGACCGCGTTGGTCACCAGCTCGCTGACCACCAGCGTCGCCAGGCCGACCCGGTCCTCCGGCACCGGCGGACGCCCGACCGCCGACGCGGCGGTGAGGAAGTCGGCGGTGAACGCGCGGGCGGACCCGATCGCGCCGCCGTCGGCGGCGCCGTCGAACACGGCACTCGCGGACAGCAGGGGGGCCGACGCGGCACGCTCGGCGGTGGCGGTGGCGGTGGTGGCGTCCGTCATGGCCCGGGAACTCCCCTCGTACGGATGGGCGGGCGCACTGGGCACCTCGCACTCCGCCCTTCCCCACTTCACGGTTTCCACACCGCCCGTATCGGGGATCACGTTCCGTCGGGTGCGCTCCAGTGCGGGTCCCGGCCGCTCAGGCCCACCGTGCGGTCCAGGAGGGGGGCCCGTTCGGGGACGGTCACCACGGGGCCGAAGATGCCGCCGCCGTCGTCGCCCTCCTCGGCCGCGGCCCGCAGGAACGCGTGCGAGGCGCGCAGGGCGGCCGGGTCGGGGGCGTAGTCCTGGCCGGTGGCGCGGGCGAGGTCCCAGCCGTGGATCACCAGTTCGTCGGCGGCGACCATCCCCGCGACCTCGCCGGGCAGGTCCACGCCGCCGGCGCGCGTGAGGCCCGTCCACGCGTCCGGGTCCCGCCATGCCTCGGCCAGTTCCGACAGGGCGCGGGGCAGCTCCGTGCGCCAGTCGGCCGGCAGGACCGGACGGGTGCTGCCGGGCGGGACGGCCGTGCTGGGGCCCAGGTCCTTGCGGGCGGCGTCACGGAACGCCACGGACAGGCCGGCCAGGTGTCCCAGCAGCTCGGTCACCGCGTACTCCGGGCACGGCGTGCGGGCGGCGAGCCGCGCCTCCGGAACGCCCGCAGCGAGCCGCGCCACGATCAGCGCCTGGGGTCCGAGGTCGAAATCGGTCGTGGGTGTCATCTGCCACTCCTCCGCGTGGACGGGTCTGGTGGACCGGTCTGGTGGACGGGTCTGAAGGGTGGACCGGCCGCGCGGCGCGAACTCATCGCGGACGGGTGAGGGAATCGTGCGACGCCCCACACCCGAGTGGCCCCGGTCGGGCACCAGGCGTGATCGAGCGGGCGCGGCCGGGAATCCCCGGCCCCCGCTCCCAGGGTGGGGCGGGGCGGCTCCGGACCACCCGGCCGGTGCTCACCCGATCTCCTCCGAGGGGCGCGCGTCGCCCCTGACGACGATCAGGGTGTCCTCGTGCGACCAGCGGCGGATCCCGGTCCTCGGCGGGTTGAGAAGCGGGGTCCGGGAGCCGCCGGGGCGGTAGCCGAGGGCGGTGGCGCCGCGGCGGCCGGCGGCCTCGACGAGCGCGGCGAAGGGGGCCTCCGTACCGGCGGGGACGTAGTCGGTGGCGGGGTCGAGGCGGACCGCGTTGCCCGTCGGGGAGAACAGCTCGTCGAACGCCGCCGCGAGTTCGGTGGTCTGCGAGACCTGGGCCATCAGCAGGCCGACGAGCCGTCCGCCGACCACCAGGTCCGTGTGCGGGCCACCCGGGGCGAGCGGGTGGTGGTGGGCGTCCGCCAGTTCGGCGACGGTGGGGGTACGGCGCCCCGACTGCCGTTCGGCGGCGCGGAGTTGGAGGAGGGTGACCAGGGTGTGCTCGTCGGGGTCGGGGTGCCCGTCGGGTCCGCCGAGGACGAGGACGTGGTCGGCGTGCCGGGCGTGGTCCGGGGCGGGGAGCGCCTCCTCGCGGATCGCCTCCCACCCGTTGCGGGCGAGGCCGTCGACGATCTCCGGGCCACGCCGGTTCCAGCCGAGGACGAGGACGCGGCGCGGGGGCGTGACGGTGGCGGCGGTGCCGGCGGGGCGGGGATGCGAGAGCTTGGCTGCCTTCCCCGCACGGGCGGGCTTGCTGCGCTTCGTCGGCGTCGTCCGCGCTGCGGAAGGCGGCGGGGGCGGTGCCGGGGGTGTGGTCCAGGTCGGTGGGCTCTCGTCCTCGGCCAGGACGACGACGGCGCCGCCGGGGGCGAGGACGGTGCGCGGCGGCGGATTGAGGAGCGGCGTGCCGTCCGGACGCACGAGGCCGACCACGCACGCGTCCGCGCAGGCCGCCCGCAGCTCGGCGAAGGTCCGGCCGCCGAGCCCGGGGACACGGTGGACGTGCAGCTCGGCGCCGGCGAAGTCGAGCAGGTCCTCCAGGACGAGCGCGAGGCCGGGTTCGAGGACGCACTGGACGAGGATCCGCGCCGCGATGCCGTCGACGTCGAGGACCACGGCGCCGGGCCCGGCCGCGAGCCGTGCCGTGGCCACGTGCCGGGTCTGCCGGACGGCCGCCACGACCCGTACCGGGCGCGCGTCGCCGACCACGGCCCGCAGCGCGAGCAGCGTCTTCACGACCTGGGTGTCGGCCTCGGGCGTGTCCGGCGGCAGCACCACGACCGCCCCCGCGGCGGCCGGGCTGACGCGGGCGAGGGCCACCGGGTCGGCGGGGCGGCCCCGGCGGCACAGCAGCCGGACCCGGCGGGCACCGGCGGCCGTGGCCACCGCCCGTAACTCCCGCTCCATGTCCAGCTTGTCGCGGTCGGCGAGGACCACGACCGCGCCGTACCGCCGCTGCGCGTGCGCGGCGAGGAGTTCGGCGACGAGCGTCGGGGTCTGCTCGGACCAGCCGAGGACCAGCGAGTGGCCGCGTTCCACGACGGTCGACTGGCCGCGGTGGAGTTCGGTCAGGCGGTCCGTGATGGCGGTCGTGACGAGGCCGACGAGCGTGGAGACGTACAGCAGGGAGACCAGGGCCAGCAGCACGGAGAGGACGATCCGCAGCGGCGGGCCGACCTCGCCGCCGAGCCGGAGGGTCTGGCCGACGGTCCGCCAGACCGTCTCCATCTTGCCCTGGACCGTGGCGGGCGAACGGCTGTCGGTCCAGACGAGGAGGACGCTCGCCGGCGCCACGACGGCCAGACTGACCAGCGCCAGCCAGCCCGCGACCGCGGTCATGCCCTTCACCACGGTCCGGTCGATCCAGTACCGGGTCCGGTCCCGCAGCGGCGGCCCCGGCCGGTACCGGGCCTGGCCGGGGACAGGCGGGGGCGGGACGGCCGCGGGGCGGCTCGTCCGCTGGGGCGGGACCGTGTACTCGCGCTCCTTACGCACGGCAGCAGCGTGACGGCGGCGCCGGGGCGAAACACCGTCGTCGGGCTCTGTTCATCCTTTCGGGCAGGCGGCCGGGAATCACGCGTTCGACCCGCGCGCGCCGCCGCGCTCCCTTACGCGCCTGGGGCGGGGCGGGATCGGGTGCCACCACGCCCACCGGCCGCCCCACCGGCCGCCCCACCGGTGGGCGGGGACGCCGGTGGGCGGGGACGGCGAGGCGGGGCCCCTGGTGGGCGGGGACGCCGATGACCGGGGGCGGCGAGGCGGGGCCGCCGGGGTGTCACCGGCGGACCGCCACCGCCGCCTGGTGGCCCGACGGCACGGCCACGTCGGCCAGGAGCCAGCCGGCCGGTGCGGTCGGGGCGGGGCCCGAGCCGACGTACTCGGACGAGGGGTCGGCGCCGAGCCCGACCCCGGTCCCCTTCAGGTACGCCTCCTTCCGCGTCCACACGCGGGCGAAGGCGGCCGGGCGCAGGTCCTGGGCGAGCGCCGCCAGTTCGGCGGACTCGGCCGGGTGAAGGACCTCGGCGAGTTCGGCGACCAGGTGCGGGGCCGGGATCCGTTCGATGTCCACGCCCACCGGGGTGGTCGCGACGGCGATCAGGCTCATCCCCTCGCAGTGCGAGAGCGAGAAGTGCAGCCGCCCGTCCGGGAGCACCGGCCGCCCGTGCGGTTCGCCGCAGCAGGGGCAGGGCGCCCGCTCCACCGTGACGCCGCGCGGTGCGACGCCGAGGTGGGCGCCGAGCAGCCGGCGCAGGCCGACGTGCGCGCACAGGTACGTCGCCCGGTCGCCCGGCCGCCGGAACTCCCCGGCCCGAGCCAGCTCCTCCGCGTCGAGGACCAGCGAGGCGTACCGGGCGGCGCTGTCCTCGTGCGTCTCGGTGGCGACCAGCCAGAGCTGCGGCCGGCCCGTCCCGGGCCCGGGCGGCAGCACCGGCGCCGCGGGCAGCGGCGGGAGCGGGGACGGACGGAGGAGTACGGGGCCGGGCCGGAGGTACGGCTCGGCCGGAGGGACGGACGGAGGGGCGGACGGGTCGAAGGACGGGACGGACAGGCCGGTCGCGCCGACTTGGGCGGCCGGGGCCGCGAGGACGGTCGACGGGACGGACAGGCCCGTGGCGCCGACTTGGGCAGTCGGGGCCGCGAGGACGGACGACGGGACGGACGGGCCCGGGACTCCGGCTTGAGCGGCCGAGGTCCCTGCTCCGGACGACGGGACGGACAGCCCCGTGGCGCCGGTTTGAGCAGCCGGGGCCCCGAGGACGGACGACAGGTCGGGCGGCGGGATGTGGAGGGCCTCGGGCCCGGGTGCGTACAGGGTGGGCCCAGGTGTCTGACGGGTGGACGGCGGTTCGGGGGTCTGGAGGGTCATGTCTGCCTCACACGGACGTGGCGGTGGTCTCCGGTGCGGTACGGATGCGGTCCTCGGTGCGCCGCTCGGCGGCCTTCCCCGTGGTGTCGGCGCGCAGCGCGAAGGCGGCGGCGATCGGGGAGACCAGGGCGAGGCCGGCGCAGAGCAGCCAGGTGCCGGTCACCCCGAGGTGCATCGAGAGCGGGGTGAAGACGGCGAGCGAGAGCGGGGCCGCGCCGATCCCGGACAGGGCGAAGGTCGACATCGCGGCACCCATCCGGCCTTCGGGCACGGCCTGCTGATACGCCGTGACCAGCGCGGGGCCGTTGAGGCCCGAGAGCAGGCCGACGGCTGCGGCGGCGCCGGCGAGCGTCACCGGCGACGGGACGAGGGCCATCGCGCCCATGCCGAGGGCCAGGCCGGTGCCCGTCACCACCAGCTTCAGGTGGGTCGGGATGCGGTGGGCGAGCGCGGCGCCGAGGGCGGCCGAGGCGAGCGCCCCCGCGCTGAACGCGGCCAGGACGAACGCGACCGCGCCGACACCCCAGCCCTGGTCGGCGGCGCGCAGCGGCAGCGCGACCTCCGCCGGCCACAGGAAGGCCAGGTCCATCGCGAAGCAGGCCACGAACATCCAGCGCAGGCGCGGGTGCGCGGCGAGCAGGCGGAAGCCGTCGCCCGAGCGGCTCAGCAGCGACGGGCCGCCGTTCCCCACGGCCTCGGGCCGCCGCATGCCGTGGGTGACGTGCGCGGCGCAGCCGAGCCAGAGGGCGGAGCCGACGGCGGCGGCCGTCATCGCGCCGGGCAGGCCGCCGACCACCACGAGCCAGGCACCGAGCGGGGAGCCCGCGATGGGGGCGAGCCGCAGCACCATGGAGTAGAGGGAGTTGGCGCGGCCCAGCTGCTCCTGGGGTGCCAGGTGGGGCAGCAGGACGCCGGAGGCCGGACCGCTGATGCCCAGCAGGATGCCGTCGACGAGGGCGATGACGATCAGCGGCCACAGGCTGTGGGTGGTGGCGGTGACGACGGTGCCCACGGCCAGGACGAGGACGCGGACGCTGGTGGCGCGCAGCAGGAGGGCGCGCGGGCCGAGGACGTCGGTCAGGGCGCCGCCGAAGAGGAGCAGCAGGGCGCGGGGCAGGGTGGCGGCGAGGGTGACGGCGGTGACGGCGCCTCGGCCGCCGAGCTGGACCGCGGTCCAGCTCATGGCGATGAGGAGCGCGAAACTGCCGGCTTGGACCGCGGCCTGGCCGACGACGAGGCTGCTGATGCGGCGCCAGTCGACGGTGGGGCCGGGCGGATCGGCGAGGGGCGTGGCCATGGGGTCGGCTTTCTGTGGGCGGGAGGCTGCGGGTGGACGGGGCCCGCGTCGTGGCGGGTCGGGCGGGTGCGGGTTCCCTCGGCCGCGGGGCGGAGGCGTACGGGGGCGGGCGGGTGCGGGTTCCCTCAGGTGCGGGGCGCGGTGGCGTACGTGGGTGGACGGGTGCGGGTTCCCCTGGGTGCGCGGGCGGGGGCGTACACGGGTCGGGCGGGTGCGAGTTCCCTCACGTGCGCGGGCGGAGGCGTACGCAGGTGGTCGGGGGTGCGCCGTGGAGGGTGGCGGCGACCGCCAGGGCCACGGCGCGGTCGGTGGCCCTGCGCAGGACGCGGGGGCCGAGGCCCCTGGGGGCGCGGAGTTCGACGTGGCCGCCGAGGTAGCCGCGGCCGGCCTCGCTGAGGGCGCGCTGCGCCGTGCGGCGGGCGGTGCCGTCGACGCCGTACGGCAGGGGGCCGGGGGCGCCGACGGTGACGCCGGGGGTCTCCCGCACCGAGAAGCGGGCGTGCACGGTGCGGGAGGCCCGGCGCCGGGGCGGCCTCAACACGGGACCGCTCCCTGGACCGGGTCCCAGAGGTCGTCCGGCCCCAGGGCGGCGGGCGCGTACTTGCCCAGGGCGCTGATGAGCAGCCGGAGTTCGAGCGCCATGGCCTCGACGAGGCGTTCCAGGCCGTGCTCGGGGTCCTCGTCCACGGCGACGAGCGCGGCGCGGCCGAGGCCGACGGCGGTGGCCCCGAGGGCGAGGGCGCGGACGGCCCGGCCGCCCTCCCAGATGCCGCCGGTGGCGAGGAGGCAGCCCTCCGGGCGCCCGATGCGGCGCAGGCACTCACCGAGGGGCAGTCCGACCTGGTCCAGGAAGACTCCGGGTGCCCAGCCCGTGCCGCCCTCGGCGCCGTCGACGGTGACGGCGTCCGCTCCGGCCGCCCACGCGGTACGGGCGGCCTTCTCGATGTCGCGGCCGGGGTGGAACTTCACCCACGTACGGGCCTTGGGGAAGTTGTTGCGCATGAAGCGGAGCTGCTGGCGGAGGATCTCCTCGGTGAACGTGCCGGGGGTCGCGCAGCGGAGCCGCTGCGGGGCGTCCTCGCCGAAGACCTCGCGGACCGTGAAGCGGCGGGCGAGCTGTTCGGCCTCGGCGCTGCCCACGACGGTCATGCCGCCGAGCCCGGGCTTGGCGCCCTGCCCCGTCTTCAGCTCGAAGGCGAGCCGGCCGGTCTCCAGGAGCGGGCGGAAGGCGGGATCGCTGTAGAGGAGGTTCCACACCTCGGAGTCGGCGTCCTCGGTGGACTGCTGGACGACGATGCCGCCGGCCCCGTCGGGCGCGGCCTCCAGGTAGGCCTCGACCCGGGCGCGCAGGGCGGAGCGGGTCGCGTCGCCGGCCTTGCGGTAGCCGTGGACGGGGACCATGTTCTCGCCGATGACCATGGGGATGCCCAGCCGGGCGGCCTGGCGGCTCGCGTGGACGGCGAGGTCGCCGCTGCCGGCCCGGGTGGAGCCGAACGCGGAGAGGTAGAGCGGCAGCCGGGCGGTGAAGCCGCCGACGCGGGCGGTGAGGTCGACGTCGCCGAACTCGGGCTCGCGGGCCAGGTCGATGAGCTTTTCCAGGCGCTCCGGCATGAAGACGGGCGGGACGATCCGCGTACGGTCCAGGGCGTCTCCGCCGAAGACGGCGGGGGCGGCGGGGGCCGCCGGCCCGAAGAGGTGGGCCCCGTACGCGGCGGGGTCCGGGAACACGGCCGCGGATCCGGTCCTGGCCCTCGCCCGCACCTGTGCCTCGGGGAACCCGGGGGCGGAGAGCCCGGACGGGACGGAGGGGGTGGAGGGTGCGGAGGGTCCGGAGGGGGTGGACGGGGCCGACACCGTGGCGGCGGCCGGGGTCGATACCGATACCGGGGCCGTGAGCGGCAGGTACGACGTAAGCGGGGCGGACGAGGCGGAGTCGTCGCCCCTCTGCTCCACGACGGGAGCGGCGGGGATCATGATGGTCACGGGGTCACCACACCGGGCAGCTTCGGGTAGGCGCTGACCTGCCAGAGGGCGTCGAAGCCGGTGAGGAAGCGGACCAGGCGCTGGAGGCCCATGCCGAAGCCGGCGCTGGACGGGATGCCCTCGCGGGCCTCCTTCAGGTACCAGGCGTACTTCGCGGGGTTCTCGCCGCTCTCCCGCATCCGGGTGACGAGGGTGGCGTAGTCGGCCTCGCGCTCGCTGCCGGAGACCAGCTCGCCGTAGCCGTGCGGGGCGATCAGGTCGAAGTTGCGGAGCACGCCGGGGCGTTCGGGGTCCTCGCGGTCGTAGAAGCCGCGCGAGCCCTTGGGGTAGTCGTCGACGAAGAAGGGCCGGTCGCTCTCCAGGGACAGGATGCGCTCGCCGGCCCAGTCGATCTCGCCGTCGGGGTTCTGCGGGTGGCCGAGGGACAGCAGCCGGTTCACGGCCTCCTCATGGGTGCGCACGTCGTACTTGCCGGCGCGGATGTCCCCGAAGTCGGCCTCCATGCGGCCGAGTCCGGTGAGGACCTCGGGGATGGTCGTCCAGACGTGCTCGGTGACGTGGGTGAGGAGCCCGGCGGCGATCTCCTGGGCCTCCTCGCGGCCCGCGTCGGCGATCTCGACGTCGATCTGGTGGAACTCGACGAGGTGCCGGCCGGTGGTGGCGGTCTCCTCGGGCTCCACGCGCACGTTGGGGGCGATGTAGAAGAGCCGGGGGAAGCCGCGCAGGGATGCCTGCTTGTAGAGGATGGCGCTGGTCATCAGCTTGTACGGGTGCCCGTAGTAGTCGACGTCCAGGGCCTTGGCGCCTCGGCCGCCCGGGTCGGTGACGGGGCCGACGAGCGGCGGGAGCAGCTCGGTGAAGCCCTGGCCCCGCAGGTAGTCGCGGGCGCCCTGGAGGGCCTCCTGCTGGACGGTCATCGCGGCCCGCAGCTCGGGCGAGCGCAGGTGCTCGCCGAGCGGGGGCGGGCTGGCCGGGGCGGAGGGGAAGGGTGCGGGCTGGTCCATGGCGGGGCTCCTGATCTCGTACGGGAGGGGCGAGCGGGTCGGGCGGAGTCGGGGCGGTCGGACGACCGTGCGGGTCGGGCGGGTCGGGCGGGTCGGGCGGGTCGGGCGGGTCGGGCGGGTCGAACAGTCGGAGTAGAGGCAGCAGTTGGGGCAGAGGAGCGGAGGCAGGGAGGAAGGGAGGAGCGGCTTACCGGATCAGACGGCCAGCGGCGTCACAGCCGCCCGACCGTCACGGCCGTCGCCGGATTCGTTCCGCCCGTCGGCGGGCTCCTGGTCGTACCGGTCGGCCACGTACCGCAGGGCGCTGAGCAGCCCCGCCGAGGTGAACGGGCTCGTGTCCGCGCCGCTGTCGGGGCGCAGGGGCATGGCGCCGGTGCGGGCCCAGCGGAGGCGGCCGGCGGGGTCGATGAAGCCGAGGGTGCGGCCGGCGTTGTCGGGGTGGAGGCAGAAGGGCACGTCGAGGAGGCCGCGGGCGAAGGCGAGGGGGAGGGCGCGGGCGAGGTCGGGGTGGAGGCCGAGGACGGTCTCCACGAGGGTGCGGGCCTCCTGGTAGACCTCGCTGTCCGCCGGGGCCCGGTCGGGGGCGGGGGCGCCGGCGAGCGCGGCCGCGGCGGCCGCGGTCTCCAGGGCGCGGACGTTCTCGTCGACGGTGGGGATGCGGTGCGCCTCGGCGGCGGTCTTGACGATGAGGCGCCCGGCTCCGGCACGGACGGCGAGGCGGGCGGACGCCTCCAGGAGCCGGAGGGCTCCGCTCTCGGTGCGGGGGTAGACGCCCATGTACGTGTAGAGGACGACGTGGTGTTCGACGCCGGCCGGGAGGAACTCGGCGGCGAGCCGGTGCAGGGCGAGCAGCGCCTCCTCGTCCTGGGTGGCGTCGGTCTGCTGGGCGTAGCTGAGGGAGACGCTGCGCAGCCCGTGCTGGGCGAAGAACAGGCACTCCAGGACGCTCATGGCGACGAGCAGGCCGGGCGGGCACAGCTGGCCGAGGAGGCAGCCGCCGAAGCTCTCCAGGTGCGGGGTGACCGCGCTCTGTTCCGCGAGGAGTTCGCAGGCGCGGACCCAGGCGGCGACGGACTCCCGCAGCGGGGTGCGGCCGTAGGGCAGGCAGTACGAGACGGGGCCGCCCTCGGTGGCGTCGAGGCCGGCGGCGGTGAGGGCGCGGATGATGGGCTCGGGGCGGGCGGAGCCGTGCCGGACCTGGACGGGGAAGTCGGGTCCGCGGAGTCCGGCGAGGACGGCGCGGGTGGTGTCCGGGGAGTGGGCGGCGATGGGGTAGCCGTTGAGGCGGGCTCCGTCGGCGACGGCGGCGCGGGCGGCGGCGAGGGCGCCGACGCGGGTGTAGCTGTCGACGGTGAGGGTGCCGGCGGTGTGGGCGGTGGCCGCGCGGGTGCAGGCCAGGCCGGTCCGCATGAGGTCCGGGTCGCCGAAGCCCATGCGGGGCTGGACGACGAGCCGGCCGGCCGCGGAGGCGGCGGCGACGAAGGCCCCGAAGCCGGCGCCGGGCGCGGTGGTGGCGGCGTCGGCGCTCACGCCAGGACCTCCGTACGGGCGCGGGCGGCGAGGAAGGACCGCAGGGCGTCGACGTCGTCGCCGAGGACGGCGTCGCAGCCGGCGTCCAGGAGGCGCTGGAGCTCTTCGTCCTGGCGGCGTCCCACGACGCCCAGCTTGCCGCCGAGCACCACGGGCAGTGCGGCGAGGGCGGGTTCGGCGCGGAGCGCGCGGACGGCGTCCAGGCCGTCGCGGTAGCCGTGCCCGTTGACGCTGCTGAGCACGACCGCGTCGGGGGTGTGACGCAGGCAGGCGTCGGCGAGCAGTCCGGCGTCGACGCAGGGGCCGAGGCCGACGACCTCGTGGCCGTGCTCCTCCAGGAAGAGCCGGAGGTACACGAGATTCCATGTGTGGGAATCCGAGGCGGTTCCGCTCAGGAGAATCTTCATGTCTGAAGAGTAATTTTCCGAGGGCTCCGGAAGGGGAAGTCCGAGCGGCAGCAACGACCGGCACTTTCGATTCCGATAAATGCCGGGGACGGCGCGGTAAAAGCACGCGGAAAAGGCGCCGCGCCCTGCTGCGGATGCAGGGCGCGGCGCCTTCGGGGCGTGCTCGGAGGGGACTGAGTCCAGGGGCGGGGCAGGGGGTCAGGCGTACTGGGCGACGAGGCTGCGCGGGCGGATGTCGGCCCAGTTCACCGTGATGAACTCCAGGGCTTCGCCCCGCTCTCCGGGGCCCCAGACGCTGGTCCAGCCGGCCGGTACGGCGGCGAACGTCGGCCACAGGGAGTGCTGGCCCTCGTCGTTGACGACGACGTGGAAGGTGCCCTCGGCGTTGTCGAACGGGTTGATGGAATCGCTCATGACTGAGTCCTCATTTCCTTCTTCTGGAGTGCGGAGAGCTTCTCCGCGAGAATGCTTCCGATGTGTGCGAGTGGTTCCGGTTCGGCCATCTGGAGATGTCCGTATTCGATGGTGTGGTTCTCGATGATTCCTTCGGTGAAGGGAATCCAGGTGGCGGCGAGCGCGCCTTCCGGTTCGGCCGGCCTGCGGGCGGTGAAGAACAGGAGGTCGGTGTCGGCGACGCCGGGGACGTGCCGGGCCATGAGACCGGCGTGGGTCTCGGAGGCGCGGAGCACGGCGCGCAGTTCGGAGGCGGTGAACCCGGCGAGGACCGGGTCCTCGCGGCGGATCCGTTCCATCGCCTCGGCGAGGTCGGCGGGCGGCTCGGCGGCGGCGCGCTCCTCGGGCGGCAGCACGGAGACGCTGCCGGGTCCGGTCTGGTGGACGTCCATGAGCGCGAGGAGTTCGACCCGCTCCCCCGCCTCCCGGAGCCGTACGGCGACGGCGTGGGCGACGAGGCCGCCGAAGGACCAGCCGAGCAGCCGGTAGGGGCCCCAGGGCTGGATGCCGCGGATCCGCTCCAGGTAGGCGTCGGCCATCTCCTCGACGCTGCCCGGCCGGTGGCCGGGGTCGCTGAGGGAGCGGGCCTGGAGGGCGTAGAGCGGCTGGTCGTCGCCGAGGTGCCGGGCGAGGCCGGCGTAGGCCCAGCCGACGCCGGTGCCGGGGTGGACGCAGAACAGCGGGCGGCGGGTGCCGCGGGTGCTGAGCGGGAGGAGCACCCCGAGGGCGGAGGCGTCGCCGCCCTCCGTTCCGGAGTCCTCGTGCGCGTCGAGGAGCCCGGCCGGGGTGGGCGAGCGGAACAGGTCGCGGACGGTGCGCTCGACGCCGAGGACGCCGCGCATCCGGTTGACGAGGCGGACGCCGAGCAGGGAGTGCCCGCCGAGGGTGAAGAAGTTGTCGTCGATGCCGACTTCGGGGACGTCGAGGATCTCGGCGAACAGCGCGCAGAGGACTTCCTCGCGGGCGTTGCGCGGGGCGCGGCCGCCGGGGTCGGCGGCGGGCCGGTGCGGGGCGGGCAGGGCGGCCCGGTCGGGCTTGCCGTTGACGGTGAGCGGGAGGGCGTCGAGGACGACGACCGCGGACGGCACCAGGTGCTCGGGGAGCTGGGCGCGGGCCTCGGCGAGGAGTTCGGCCTCGGTGACGGAGTCGCCCGCGCGGGGGACGGCGTATCCGACGAGGCTCTTGTCGCCGGGCCGGTCCTCGCGGACCACGGCGAGGGCCTGGCCGACCGCCGGGTGGGCGGCGAGCACCCGCTCGACCTCGCCGGGCTCGATGCGCACGCCCCGGAGCTTGATCTGGCCGTCGGCCCGTCCGAGGAAGCGGAGTTCGCCGTCCGCCGTCCACAGCACGCGGTCGCCGGTGCGGTACATGCGGCTGCCGTCGCCCTCGAAGGGGTCGGGGACGAACCGTTCGGCGGTCAGACCGGCCCGGCCGACGTAGCCCCGGGCGACGTGGCCGCCGGCGACGTACAGCTCGCCGGGGACGCCGGGCGGGACGGGGCGGAGGTGCTCGTCGAGGACGTGGCTGCGGGTGTTGTCCATGGGCCGCCCGAGGTGGAGTCCGGCACCGCTCAGGACGCGCCCTTCGCCGGGCTTCGTGGTGAACCACTGGTTGTGCGAGGCGAAGGTGGTCTCGGTGGGGCCGTACGAGTGCACGAGGACGGTGTCCGGGCAGTGGGTGAGGACCCGCTGGACGGCGGCCGGGGAGGCCACGTCGCCGCCGGTCCACACCTCGCGCAGCAGACGGAGGGTGTCGAGTCCCTCGTCGGCCATGACATGGAAGAGGCCGACGGTGAAGTAGGCGGTGGTGACGCCGTGGCGGCGGACGGCCCGGGCGGTCTCGTCCAGGTCGGTGCCGTCGCCGGCGAGCAGGACGAGGCTGCCGCCGCCGAGGAGCGGGGCCCAGATCTCGAACACGGAGGCGTCGAAGCCGGTCGCGGAGTGGACGAGCATGCGCCGGTCCTGGCCGAGGGAGAGGTCCCGGTCGGCGGCGAGTTCGACGACGTTGCGGTGGGTGACGCCGACGCCCTTGGGCCGTCCGGTGGAGCCGGAGGTGAACATCACGTACATGAGGTCGTCCTCGGAGGCGACGGCCTCCGGCGCGTCCGACGTGTCCGCTGCGTCTGCCATATCTGCCCCGCCCGCCGCGTCCACGCGCAGCACGGACGTGCCCTCCGGCGGGGTGTGGGTGCCGTCGGTGGCGACGAGGCGGACCCCGGCGTCCTCCAGCATGAGCCGGATGCGCGCCTCGGGCAGCCGGGGGTCGAGCGGCAGGTAGGCGGCGCCGGTCTTGAGGGCGGCGAGGGCGGTCACGACCAGGGGGACGCCCCGGCCGAGCAGGACGCCGACGGTGTCGCCGCGCCGGACTCCGGCCGCGCGCAGCCGGGCGGCGAGCGCGTCGGCGCGGGTGTCGAGACCGGCGTACGTGAGGGTCTCGTCGTCGGTGAGGAGGGCGGGCGCGTCGGGGGTGCGGGCGGCGCGGCGGGCGATCAGGCCGTGGACGGTGCCGCGTTCGGGCAGGACGGTGGCGGTGTCGTTGTAGTCGGCGACGAGGCGGAAGCGGTCGGCGTCGGTGAGCAGGGGCAGTTCCCCGATCCGTACGCCGGGGTCGGCGGCGGCGGCCCGCAGGGTCCGCTCCAGGTGGGCGGCGATCCGGGCGGCGGTGGAGGCGTCGAACAGGTCGGTGGCGTACTCCAGTCCGCCGGCGAGACCGGCGGGGCGGCCGTCGGCGTCGCGCCGCTCGTCGAGGGCGAAGGTGAGGTCGAACTTGGTGGTGACGGTGGTGAGGAGACCGGGCCCGTCCTCGCGGAAGAGGCGGGCGGCGGTGTCCGCGCCGGGGACGCCCCGCGTGTAGTCGTGGTGGAGCTGGACGACGATCTGCGCGAGCGGGTGGTGGGCGGTGGTGCGGACCGGGTTGAGGTCCTCGACGACCCGGTCGAAGGGGAGTTCCTGGTGGGCGTAGGCGGCCAGGTCGGTGCGCCGGACGCGGTCGAGCAGTTCGGTGAACGCGGGGTCGCCGGAGGTGTCGGTGCGCAGCACGAGCGTGTTGACGAAGAACCCGACGAGTCCGCCGAGGAGTTCGTCGTCGCGGCCGGCGGTCATGGTGGCGAGCGGCAGGTCGGTGCCCGCGCCGTGCCGGGTGAGGACGGCGGCGAGGGCGGTCTGGAGGACCATGAAGAGGGTGGCGCCGTTGTCGCGGGCGAGCTTCTCCAGGGCCTCGTGGGTGGCGGCGTCGACGGTGACGGGGGCCCGGTCGCCCCGGTGGCTGGCCTCGGCGGGCCGGGGTCGGGCGGCCGGCAGTTCGAGGGCGGCGGGGGCGCCGGCGAGGGTGCTGCGCCAGTGGTCGCGGTGGGCGTCGGCCCCGGGGCCTTCGAGGAGGTCGTGCTGCCACAGGGTGTAGTCGGCGTACTGGACGGGCAGCGGCTCCCACTCGGGGGCGCGGCCCTCGGCGCGGGCCCGGTAGGCGCCGGCGAGGTCGGCGAGGAGCGGTCCGGTGGACCAGCCGTCGGCGGCGATGTGGTGGACGACCAGGACGAGGACCTGCCCGGGCCCGCCGGATCGGTCGGTGCCGTCGGTCCCGTCGACGGCGTCGGCACGGTCGGTGCCGTCGGCACGGCCGGCGTCATGCGCACGGTCGTCACCGTCGGCACAGTCAGCGCCGTGCGCACGCTCGGCGCCGTCGTCCTCCGATTCGAGGAGGGCGGCCCGCAGCGGGATCTCCTCGGCGAGGTCGAAGACGTGTCCGGCGGCCTCGGCGGCGGCTTCGGCGAGCCGGCCGGCGGGGACGGTGCGCAGGTCGAGGGCGGGCCGGACGCCGGTCAGGATCTCCTGGTGGGGTTCGCCGTCGACGGCACGGTAGCGGGTGCGGAGCACCTCGTGCCGGTCGGTCACGTCGGCGAGGGCGTCGGCCAGCACGGCGGGGTCGAGGCGCTCGGCGGGGTGCAGGACGAGCGGGATGTTGTAGGAGGCGCTGGGGCCTTCGAGGGTGTCGATGAACCAGAGCCTGCGCTGGGCGTACGAGAGGGGGACGCGGTCCGGCCGGTCGGCGCGCGGGGCGGGCCGGGGCCGGGCGGCAGCGGCCGGTACGCCGTCGGCCGCGGCGGTCCCGTCGGCGGCCGTGGCGGCGGTCGCGGCGGTGATGCGGCGGGCGAGGGCTTCGGGGGTGGGGGCGAGGAGCAGGTCGCGGACCTGGATGTCGGCGCCGAGGCGGGCGCGGATGCGGTTGGCGAGGCGGACGCCGCTCATGGAGTGCCCGCCGATGGTGAAGAAGCCCTCGTGCGGGCCGACCTGGTCGAGCCCGAGGACCTCGGCGAACATCGCGCACAGCGTGTCGACGAGCTCGGCGTCGACGCCCGCACCGGAACCGGCGGTCCCGTCGGTGTCGGCCGTGCCGGCCATGTCGACGGGCGTCTCCGGGTCGCCCGTGCGGGCCCGGCGCTCGTCGAGGGCGCGGCGGTCGGCGGCGGCGACGAGGGTCTCGTCCGCCATCGCGGTGCCGGGGTCGGCGGCGGCGGCGCGCAGGGCGCGTTCGAGGGCGGTGAGCAGGAGCCGGGGCACCTGCTCGTTGGCGAAGACGTCCCGGGCGTACTCCAGGCCGAGGCGGAGCCCGGCGGGCGCCCCGTCGGCGTCGCGGGCGTCGACGCAGGCGGCGGTGAGGTCGAACTTGGTGGTGGCGGGGCCGTCCTCCTCGGCGAACCGGCCGGTGACCGGGCCGAACGGGAAGGCGCCCTGGTCGGGTCCGGTGGCGCGCAGGGTGAGCATCACCTGGAAGAGGGGGTGGACGCCGGGGTGCCGGGGCGGGTTGAGGTGTTCGACGAGCAGGTCGAAGGGGATCCGCTGGTGGGCGAAGGCGCCCAGGTCGGTGTCGCGGACGCGGTCGAGGAGCGTGCCGAAGGCGGGATCGCCCGAGGTGTCGGTGGGCAGCACGAGGGTGTTGACGAAGAAGCCGACGAGCTCGTCGAGGGCCTCGTCGTCGCGGCCGGCGACGGGGGTCCCGATGGCGACGGAGTCACCCGCGCCGGTGGCGCGCAGGGCCAGCCCGAGGGCGGACTGGAGGACCATCAGGAGGCTGGCGTCGTGCTCTTCGCCGAGGTGGACGAGACGGGCGTGGACGTCGGCGTCGAGGGCGGTCTCCAGCATGGCGCCCGCGTGGTCACGGACGGCGGGCCGGGGCCGGTCGAGCGGCAGCGGGGTGACGGCGGGCTGTCCCGCGAGGGCGGCGCGCCAGTGGGCGAGGCCCTGGGCGAGGACGGAGTCCGGGTCGGCGGCGTCACCGAGGACGTCGTGCTGCCACAGGGTGTAGTCGGCGTACTGGACGGGCAGCGGCTCCCACTCGGGGGCCCGGCCCCCGGCGCGGGCCGTGTAGGCGTGGGCGAGGTCGGTCATCAGCGGGGTGAGGGACCAGCCGTCGCCCGCCACGTGGTGGAGCAGCACGGCGAGGGTGGCGCCGGCCGCGTCCTCGGCGGAGAACAGGGCGACGCGCAGGGGGAGTTCGCGGGACAGGTCGAAGGTCTCGGCGGTGAACCGGGCGATCAGGCCGGGGAGTTCGGCCTCCGGGGCGTCGACCGTGCGGAGCCGGACGGCGGCCGGGGCGAGGATGTGCTGGTACGGCTCGTCCTCGGGGGCGAGGAAGACGGTGCGGAGCACCTCGTGGCGTTCGACGAGGTCCGCGACGGCGGCGGCGAGCGCGGCCCGGTCGGGGGCCGTGTCCAGGTGCAGGACGATCGGCATGTTGTAGGCGCCGGACGGCCCGTCGAGCTGGTCGAGCAGCCACAGGCGCCGCTGGGCGTGCGAGAGCGGGACGCGGTCCTCGGCGGGCAGCGGCTCCTCGTGGACGACCGGCAGCCGGGGGTCGGTGGTCCGCAGCACCTTGCGGTTGATCTTGCCGGAGCTGGTGCGGGGCAGGGCGACGACGACGGAGACGGTGGGGACCGCCGCGGCGGGCATCCGGTCCCGTACGTGGTCGCGGAGCTCCTCGGCGCCGGTGCCGCCGTCGGTGACGACGAAGGCGACGAGCCGCTTGACGCCGTCGGTGTCCTGCTGGGCGACGACGGCGGCCTCGCGGACGGCGGGGTGTCCGGCGAGGACGGAGTCGACGGCGGCGGGGTCGATGCGCTGGCCGCCGATCTTCACCTCGTCGTCGAGGCGCCCGTGGTAGAGGATCTGCCGGTCCTCGCCGAGGGTGACGAGGTCGCCGGTGCGGTAGGCGCGTTCGCCGTCGAGCTCGGTGAAGCGGCGGGCGTTCAGCTCGGGCCGGTGCAGGTAGCCCCGGGTGAGGCCGCCGCCGAGGAGCCACAGCTCGCCGCCGACGATCGCGGCCCGCACGCCGGGCAGCGGGCGCCCGATCGGCACCGGCCCGGCGGCGTGCCGGGTCAGGTCGGCGACGGTGGCGACGACGGTCGTCTCGGTCGGCCCGTACGCGTTGAGCAGCCGTACGGAGTCGCCGACGAGCCCGCGCCACTGGGCGATCCGCTCGGGCAGCGCGGCCTCGCCGTAGATGATGACGGTCCGCAGGCAGTCCGGGAGGCGGACCGAACCGGTGGTGAGGACGTAGACCAGCTCGTGCCAGTACGCGGCGGGCAGGTCCAGCAGGGTGATGCCGTGCCGGGCGCAGCCGGCGAGGAGCTCGGCGACGTCGAGCATGTCGTCGGTGCGCAGCACGAGGGTGCCGCCCGCGCCGAGGGTCGCGAAGACCTCCTGCACGCTGGCGTCGAAGTGCAGCGGGCTGAACTGGAGGACGACCGCGTCGGCGTCGATGCCGTACGCGGGGGTGGCGCCGGCGATGAAGTGCGCGAGGGAGTCGTGGGCGACGACGACGCCGTTGGGGACGCCCGTGGAGCCCGACGTGTAGATCACGTAGGCGGCGCCCGCGTCGGTGCCGGGTCCGCCGAGGACCAGTTCGCCGTGGCGGGCCACCTCGGACGGGGCGGGCGCGGCGGCGCCGCAGGCGTCGTTGAGGATGGCCTCGTTGCGGGCGTCGGGCGCCTGGACGTCGAGGGGCAGGTAGGCCGCGCCGGTCGCGAGGACGGCGAGCAGGCCCACGATCGCGTCGATGCCGCGCGGCCGGTGCAGGGCGACGAGCCGGCCGGGACCGGCCCCGTCGGCGGCGAGCAGGGCGGCCCGGGCACGGACCGCGGCGCCGAGCTCGGCGTACGTCAGCCGCGCGTCGGCGTGGACCAGGGCGACCGCGTCGGGACGGGTCCGCTCCTGGCGGGCGATCAGATCGAGCACGGGCGGGGCGGGGGCGGGAGAGGCTCCGCCGTCGAGCAGGTCTTCCGTTCTGCTGGGGGCCATGCTGACTTCCTCCGGTGACTGGGGCCGAGAGACCGGGGCGAACGGTTCCTCTCGCCTCCGTGCCGTCCACGCTAGGTGCGCCCCGGGCGCTCCCGGGGCAGTAGACGCGGCAGCTCCGGGCGGCAGAAGTGCCGCCCGGAGCTGCCGGTGCGCGGGATGCCACGGGGTGGGTGGACCCCGGTGTCGCCGGGCCTCGTGGGGCCGGGACGGGTGGGTGGCCTGGTGCGGCCGGAGGGTGGAACGAGGAGGGGCCTTGTGGGCCGGGGGCGGGTGGTGGCCTGGTGTGACCGGGGGGCGGACTGACGGCCTCGTGGGCCCGGGTCGGGCGGTGCGGCCTGGTGCGGCCGGGGCTGACTGGGGGCTTCGTGGGCCCGTGGACGGGCGGTGCGGCCCGGTGCGGCCGGGGAGGGATCGGCGGGCCTTCTGGGCCCGAGGACCGGCGGTGTGGCCGGGGAGGGATCGGTGGGCCTCGTGGGCCCGGGGGCAGGTGCTGGCCTTGAGGTGTCGGCCGGCCCCGGGGGTCAGCGGCCCTGGCGGCTGCCCGCTCGGGTGCGGCGCTTGAGGGTCGGGGTGGGCGGGACGGGGCGGCCCGGGGTGGGGATGGGGGGCTTCGGGGGCGTGGGGTTCTTCGGGTCGGGGTGGGGCGCGGTCTGGTCGGTCGTGGGGGTGGCGAGGCGGCGGGCGAGGGAGGCGGCCGTGGGGTTGCGGAAGACGTCCCGGAGGGTGAGGTCCTGGCCGAACTCGCCGCGGATGCGGTTGAGGAGGCGGACCGCGAGCAGTGAGTGCCCGCCGTTCTTGAAGAAGTTGTCGTGGCTGCCGAGCTGCCGTCCGCCGAGCACGTCCCGGAAGAGCCCGAGCAGTCGCTCCTCCCGCTCCTGCGCGGAGGCGTCCGCGCCGGGTGCGGCCTCCGTCGGGGGCTCGGCGGGCGGGGCGCCGGTGAACTCGATCCGGGCCGGTGCGAGGTACTCGGGCAGCCGCTCGGCGGCCCAGTCGAGCAGTTCCTCCGCGGTGGCGTGCGTACCGGCGGCCCGCGTGACGGTGGCGTGCAGGCGGGCGTCGCGGACCTCCACGACGGCGCCGGTCACGGCCGGGTGGCCGTGAAGGACCTCCTCCACGCGGCCGGGCTCGACCGGGTATCCGGCGACCGTGAGGGTGGCGACCGTACGGAGGGAGCCGTCGGCCGTGGCGTACGCCCTGCGGCCGGTGGCGCGCAGCCCGCCGCCGGGGTTCGGCTCGTACACCTCGCCCGGCACCCGTACCGGCGCCCGGCGGCCGTGCTCGTCGAGGACGGTCCCGGCACCGAGCGGTGCGGGCGTGACCGTCTCCGGCGTGGCGTACCGCGGGGCGGAGAGGGCGAGTCCGGGGTCGGCGGCGAAGGCGTCGAGCGTCTCGACGAGGCGCCGGGCGAGGAGCCGGGCGGTCTCCTCGTCGTAGAGGGCGGTGGCGTACTCGAGGGCGCCGGCGAGTCCGGCGGGCGTGCCGTCGGCGTCGGCGCGTTCGGTGAGCGCGAAGGTGAGGTCGCTCTTGGCTCCGGTCCCCTGGAAGCCGACCGGTTCGCCTTCCAGCGCGGACGGGCGGGACGCGCCCTCCGCCGGGCCGGCCGGGGTGGCGGCGGCGTGGACCTGGAGCATGACCTGCACCAGCGGTGCGTGCGCGGCGGACCGCTGCGGGCTCAGGTCCTCGACGAGCCTGTCGAAGGGCAGGTCCTGGTTGCTGTAGGCGGTGAGCCCGGCTTCGCGGACCCGCCGGACCAGGTCGGCGAAGGCGGGGTCGCCGGAGGTGTCGGTGCGCAGGACGAGCGTGTTGACGAAGAAGCCGACGAGCGGGTGGAGGGCGTCGTCGGCGCGGCCGGCGACGGTGGTGCCGAGGGCGACGTCGGTGCCGGCTCCGTGGCGGGCGAGGAGCGCGGCGAGGGCGGCCTGGACGACCATGAAGAGGGTGGCGCCCTGGGCGCGGGCGCAGCGGAGCAGGGCCCGGTGGGTGGCCGCGGTGACCTCGAAGCCGGTGAGGGCGCCGGAGCCGTCGCTCTCCAGCGGGCGGGGCCGGTCGGTGGGGAGGGCGATGAGCGGCGGCATTCCGGCGAGGGCGGTGCGCCAGTGGGCGAGCTGGTCCTCGGCGAGGCCGTGTTCGCCGTCGAGGAGGTCCCGCTGCCAGAGGGTGTAGTCGGTGTACTGGACGGGCAGCGGCTCCCACTCGGGGGCCCGGCCCTCGGCGCGGGCCGTGTACGCGGTGTCGAGGTCGGCGAGCAGGCAGGGCGTGGACCAGCCGTCCCCGGCGATGTGGTGGGTGAGCAGGACCAGGGTCTGCCGCCCGTCGTCGCCGGTGACGAGCGTGGCGCGGAAGGGGAGTTCGGCGGCGAGGTCGAAGACGTACCCGACGGCGCTGTCGACGGCCGACCGCACCTCGGCGTCCCCGCCGGCGAGGATCCGGTCGAGTACGGGCCGGGCGTCGTCGAGCACGAGCTGGTACGGCTCGCCGTCCGCCGCCCGGTAGACGGTGCGGAGCACCTCGTGGCGCGCGGCGACGTCGGCGAGGGCGGCGGCGAACCGGGTGTGTTCGACGGGGCGCCGCAGCCGGGTGACGACGGAGATGTTGTAGGTGGCGGAGGGCCCTTCGAGCCGGTTGACGAACCACAGGCGCCGCTGGGCGTAGGAGAGCGGGATCCGGGCCGGGCGCAGGGCGTCCGGTACGGGGCGGAGCGCGGGCCGGGCGGGACCGCCGCCCTGCTCGTCGAGCCGGCGCAGCAACTGCCCCGGCGTCGGCGCCAGGAACACGTCCTTGATCGCCGCCTGAAGCCCGAGCGCACCCCGGATCCGGTTCGTCAGCTTCCCCGCGAGGAGCGAATGCCCGCCCTGCTTGAAGAAGTTGTCCCCTTCCAGGATGTCGTCCCGGGCCAGGACCTCGGCGAACAGGCCGCGCAGGATCTCCACCCGGGGGTCGGCGGTCGCCGTACCGGGGCCGCTCCCCCGCTTCCGGTCGCCCGTCGGGGCCTCGGCGGCGGCCGCCCGGGCGAGGGCTTCGTGGCGGGTGTCGAGGGCCTTCCGTTCCTCGTCGGTCGTCCACGGCACCGCGCTCAGCCGCGTGTCGCCGTCCTCCCTGCCGAGGGCGGCGAGGGCGCGGTGGAAGAGCCCGAGCAGGAGCCGGGCGGTGGGCTCGTCGTACAGGTCGGTGGCGTACTGGAGCCCGATGAGCAGCGGTCCGGCCTCGCCCTCGGTCCCCTGGGTGCCGGCGCAGTGGAAGGAGAGGTCGAACTTGGCGCTGCCGAGGTCGGCGCTGTCGAGCGTGCCGGGGATCCCGCCGAGGGAGACCGTGCTGTCGCCGTCGGCGTCCTGGGCGCTGACCATGACCTGGAAGAAGGGGTGGCGGCCGAGGGATCGCTCGGGGTTGAGGTCCTCGACGAGGAGGTCGAAGGGCAGGTCGTCGTGGGCGAAGGCGGCGAGGTCGGCGTCCCGGACCCGGCCGACGAGTTCGGCGAGGGTGGGGTCGCCGGAGAGGTCGGTGCGCAGGGCGAGGGTGTTGACGAAGAAGCCGACGAGGTCGTGCAGCGCCTCCTCCGGCCGTCCGGCGACGGGTGTGCCGACGACGAGGTCGGACCCGGCCCCGGCGGCCCGCAGGGCGAGGGCCAGGGCGGCCCGGACGACCATGAAGAACGTGGCCCGCTGCTCCTTGGCGACCTTGGCCAGCGCCCGGTGGGCCGCCGCGTCGAGTTCGCCCGTGACGACGGCGCCCCGGTTGCTCGGCTCGGTGAGCCTGGGCCGGTCGGCGGGCAGCCGGGTCTCGCCGGGAATGCCGTCCAGCGCCTGCCGCCAGTGCGCCAACTGCGCTTCCTTGACGCCGTGTTCGCCGTCGAGCAGCTCACGCTGCCAGAGGGTGTAGTCGGTGTACTGGACGGGCAGCGGCTCCCACTCGGGGGCCCGGCCCTCGGCGCGGGCCGCGTAGGCGGTGTCGAGGTCGCCGAGCAGACCGGCGAGGGACCAGCCGTCGGTGGCGACGTGATGGACGGACAGCACCAGCACGGCACCTCCGACTCGCGCGTCACCGTCCACGTCGCCGTCCGTGTCGCCGTCCACCTCGCCGCTTACCTCGAAGAGACGTACCCGCAGCGGCAGTTCACGGGTGATGTCGATCGGCAACCGCGCGAACTCGGTCACCCGGGCATCGACCTCACCCACCCCCACACCGACGACCTCCACCGGTACCACCGCACCGGCCACGATCTCCTGATACGGCTCCCCGTCCACCGCCGGATACACCGTCCGCAACACCTCATGCCGCTCCACCACATCCCGCAGCGCCGCCTCCACCACCGACACCACCGGCCGCCCGGCGAGCCGCAGCACCACAGGCGCGTTGTAAGCCGCCGAGGAACCCTCCAGACGGTTCAGGAACCACAGCCGCCGCTGGGCATAGGAGAGCGGGATCCGGGCCGGGCGCAGGGCATCCGGTACGGGCCGGAGCGCGGGCCGGGCGGGACCGCCGCCCCGCTCGTCGAGCCGGCGCAGCAACTGCCCCGGCGTCGGCGCCAGGAACACGTCCTTGATCGCCGCCTGAAGCCCGAGCGCACCCCGGATCCGGTTCGTCAACTTCCCCGCGAGCAGTGAATGCCCGCCCTGCTTGAAGAAGTTGTCACCCTCCAGGACCTCGTCCCTCCCGAGGACCTCGGCGAACAGGCCGCGCAGGATCTCCACCCGGGGGTCGGCGGTCAGCGGGCCCGCGCCCTTCGGCCGGGCGCCGTCGCCCCGCAGGCGGCGGGCCTCCGCCTCCGCTCCGGCGTCCGCGGCGGCCTTCGCGGCGGCGGCCGCGTCGGCGAGGGCCCGGTGGCGGCGGTCGAGTCCGGTGCGCTCGTCCTCCGTCGGCAGGGTGACGGCGCTGAGCCGGGTGTGGTCCGGCCGCTCGGCGAGCGTGGTGAGGGCGCGCCGGAAGAGGCCGAGGAGGAGGTGGGCGGTGGGCTCGTCGTACCGCTCGGTGGCGTACTGGAGGACGAGCGCGAGGCCGCCGGGTTCTCCGGAGGCGTCGCTCCGCTCCAGGCAGTGGAAGCTGAGGTCGAACTTGGCGGTGGCCAGGTCGGCTTCCACGAGGGTGGCGGGGATGCCGCCGAGTGTGTGCTCCTTCTCCGGCCGGCTCTGGGCGCTGACCATGACCTGGAAGAAGGGGTGGCGGCCCAGGGAGCGCTCGGGGTTGAGGTCCTCGACGAGAAGGTCGAAGGGCAGGTCCTCGTGGGCGAACGCGGCGAGGTCGGTGTCGCGGATCCGGCCGAGGAGTTCGCCGAGGGTGGGGTCGCCGGAGAGGTCGGTGCGCAGGGCGAGGGTGTTGACGAAGAAGCCGACCAGCTCGTGCAGGTCCTCCTCGGGGCGGCCCGCGACAGCCGTGCCGACGACGAGGTCGGACCCGGCACCGGCGGCCCGGAGCGCGAGGGAAAGGGCGGCCCGGACGACCATGAAGAAGGAGGCCCGCTGCTCCTTGGCGACCTTGGCCAGCGCCCGGTGGGCCGCCGCGTCGAGCTCCGCCGTCACCGCGGCGCCCTCGTGGGTCGGTTCGGTGGTGCGGGGGCGGTCGGCGGGCAGCCGGGTCTCGTCGGGGATGCCGGCCAGGGCGCCGCGCCAGTGGGCGAGCTGCTCGTGGGCGGTGCTCTCGGGGTCGGCGGGGTCCCCGAGCATGTCGTGCTGCCAGAGGGCGTAGTCGGCGTACTGGACCGGCAGCGGCTCCCAGTCGGGGGCCCGGCCCTCGGAGCGGGCCGTGTAGGCGGTGTCGAGGTCGCGGAGGAGGAAGCCCACGGACCAGCCGTCGGTGGCGATGTGGTGGACGGACAGCACCAGCACGGCACCTCCGGCTCCCGCGTCACCGTCCACGCCGCCGGCCGCATCGCCGGGTGCCTCGCCGTCGACCTCGCCGTCCACCTCGAAGAGGCGTACCCGCAGCGGCAGTTCACGGGTGATGTCGATCGGCAACCGCGCGAACTCGGTCACCCGGGCGTCGACCTCACCCACCCCCACACCCACGACCTCCACCGGTACCACCGCACCGGCCACGATCTCCTGATACGGCTCCCCGTCCACCGCCGGATTCACCGTCCGCAACACCTCGTGCCGCTCCAGCACGTCCCGCAGCGCCGCCTCCACCACCGAGACCGCCGGCCGCCCGGCGAGCCGCAGCACCACAGGCGCGTTGTAGGCCGCCGAGGAACCCTCCAGGCGGTTCAGGAACCACAGCCGACGCTGGGCATAGGACAGGGGGATCACGGTTGCTGCTCCTCGTGGATGGCGGAACGGGTGGGGTGGGCCGGAGACGGAGGGCGGGGCGCCGGTCGGGCCGGCGGTCAGGCGTCCCGCGCGGCCGTCAGTTCCTCGATGTGGGCGGCGAGGTCGCGCAGCCGGGGGTTGGCGTAGACGGCCTTGACCGGCAGGGCGACGGAGAGTTCGGCGCGGACCCGGGAGACCAGCTTGATGGCGAGCAGGGAGTGGCCGCCCAGCTTGAAGAAGTTGTCGTCGGGGCCGATGGAGGCGGCGCCGAGGACCTCCTTCCACACCCGGCCGATGAGCTCCTCGGCGCGGCCTTCCAGGCCCGTGTCGGAGGCGGTGTCCGCCGGGGCGGCGGCGGGCGCCTCGATGCGGGTCGGCAGGACGGAGCGGTCCAGCTTGCCGCTGGGGGTGGTGGTGAAGCGCTCGACCGGTACGAAGGCCGCGGGCAGCATGTACGCGGGGAGGGTGGCGGCGAGGCCGGTGCGGAGGGCCTCGGGGTCACCGCCCCGGTGGTAAGCGATCAGCGCCGGGCTGCCGGAGGCGTCCTCGCCGAGGACGACGGCGGCTTCGGCGACGCCGTCCTGGCGGGTGAGGGCCGCCTCGATCTCGGGGAGTTCGATGCGGTGGCCGCGCAGCTTGATCTGGCCGTCGGCGCGCCCGAGGTAGGCGAGCCGGCCGTCGGGGAGGAGGCGGCAGCGGTCGCCGGTGCGGTACATGCGGCCGCCGTCGGCGGCGTCGGCGGCCGGGTCGGGGTCGGCGAGGAAGCGTTCGGCGGTGAGGACGGGCCGGTTGCGGTAGCCGCGGGCCACGCGCGGTCCGGCGAGGTACAGCTCGCCCGCCTCGCCGGGGGCGACCGGGGTCAGCTTCTCGTCTAGCAGGCGCATCCGCAGGCCGGGCAGGACGGTGCCGATGTGGGCCTGGCCGGGCCGGTCGATCCAGCCGGCGGTGGCGTCGACGGTGGTCTCGGTCGGGCCGTACACGTTGAGGGCGCGCAGCAGGCCCGAGGTGTGGGCGGCGGCCAGCCGGTCCCACAGGGCGGGGCTGATGGCCTCGCCGCCGACGAGCAGGGTCAGCGGGCGGGGGCCGCCGTCGGGGGTGAGCAGGTCGAGCAGCGGGTCGGCGTGGGAGGGGGTGATGTCGAGGTCGGTGAGGCCCTGGGCGTCGATGAAGGCGGCGAGGAGGGACGGGTCGCGGCGGGTCTCCTCGTCGATCATGACGAGGGTGTCGCCGCGGCAGAGGCGTACCCACTGCTGCACGGAGGCGTCGAAGGACGGGGAGGCGTTCCAGCCGACGCGGGCGGCCTCGCCGGTGGCGGCGCCGACGCCCTCCAGCTCGGCGAGGAGCAGGGAGGCGGCGCCGCGGCCGATCTCGACGCCCTTGGGGCGGCCGGTGGAGCCGGAGGTGTAGATGACGTAGGCGAGGGTGCCGGCGGTCACGGGCGCCGGGCGGTAGGCGGCGTCGGCGTCGGGGGCGGCCGTCAGTTCGGCGAGGGTGACGGTGCGGGCGCCGGGCGCCGGGGACTCGCCCGGGGCGTCGAGGACCACGAGGTCGGCGCCGGAGTCCTCCAGGAGGTAGCGGCGGCGGTCGGCGGGGAGCGCCGGGTCGACCGGCAGGTAGGCGGCGCCCGCGGTGAGGGTGCCGATGAGGGCGGTGACGAGTCCGGCGCCGCGCGGCAGGCAGAGCGCGACGACGCTCTCCGGGCCGGCGCCGAGGGCGGTGAGGCGGGCGGCGACGGCGGTGGCCTCGGCGCGCAGTTCGTCGAAGGTGAGGCTGCGGTCGGCGGCGACCACCGCCGTACGGCCGCCGGGGGCGGTGGCGAGCCGGGCGAGGAGGTCGGCGTGGCCGGTGCCCGCGGCGCAGGCGGCGCAGGCGCAGTCGGCGGGTCCGGTGAGCGGCGCGGCGGCGGAGGGCGCGGCGAGGGTGGCGGGCTCGGGGAGGACGGCGGTCATGGCGGGGCTCACATTCCGAACGGGGTGGCGGAGGGGGCGACGGTGGGGGCGCAGTCGGCGAGCGGCACGGGCTCGCCCATGGCGACGAGGATCTTGCGGGCGCCGGTGTACGCCTCGCGGCCGTGGGCGCAGAGGATGTTGTCGACGAGCATCAGGTCGCCGTCCTGCCAGGTCTCGCGGACGGTGACGGCCTGGTAGGCGTCGATGATGGCGTCGACCTCGGCGTCGGTGAGGGCGGTGCCGTCGCCGAGGCGGGTGTCGAAGGGGAGGCCGTCGGCGCCGAAGGTCTCGGTGAGGACCTCGCGGACGTCCTCGTCGAGGCCGCGGGCGTTCCAGAAGGCGAAGTGGTTGAACCAGACGCGCTCGCCGGTGACCGGGTGGGTGATGACGGCGGAGCGGAGCTGGCGGGTGCGGAGGGTGTCCTCGTCGAGCCACTCGTAGCCGATGGCGTGCTCGTCGCAGTACTCCTCGGCGCCGGCCGGCTCCTCCGAGGAGAACGCCTTGCGCCAGGGCATGCCCGCGAGGTCGGAGTAGTTGCGGACGAGGAGCCAGCCGGCCTCGGTGAAGCGGGCGACGAGCTCGTCCGGGAGGAGCGCGAGGGCGCGCCGCATGTCGCCGACGGTGGTGGCGCCGCCGGTCTCGGGGGCGGTGACGCAGCCGAAGAGCAGGACGCCCGGGAAGTCGAGGGTGTAGCTGTTCTCGTTGTGGAGGCGGATCGGCTGGATGGCCGGCAGGTCGGTGGAGGAGAAGACGCCCTCGCCGAAGTCGGTGCGCGGGGTGGCCTTCTCCTTGTATCCGGCGCGGGTGGCGATCAGCGCGTCGCGGGCCTCGGCGAAGGTCTCCGCGTCGGTCATGGGGAGGCCGCGGAGCAGGACGGCGCCGGAGCGGTGCAGCTCGGCCTGGATGTCGGCGCGCCGGGCGGTGAGCCAGCCGGTGGCCTCGGCCATCGTCGCGTGGCGGGGGACCTGGACGACGGCGGGCTTGCCGGGCTCGCGGACGACGCTGATGCCGTCCTCGGTGACGGCCGGGTTCGGGGCGAAGGTGGTCATGGCGGGGTTCCTCTGCTTCACGGGGTACGGGCGGGGCGGGGCGGGCGGGGTCGGGCGGGGTACGGGCCGCGCGGGCCCGGGGTGTCCTGGGGCGGGGTCAGGCGGCGGTGGCGGGCGCGCCCTGGAGGGAGGTCAGGACCGGGTTGAGGCGGGCGAAGAAGCCGGCCAGGTCCTGCTGGAAGTAGAAGTGGTCGCCGGGCAGCACCACGGGGGCGACGTCGTTCCCGGCGACGAGGGCCCAGCCGTCGAGGAGGCCGACGGGCACGATCGGGTCGACGTCGCCGCCGAAGACGGCCACCGGGCAGTCGAGCCGTACGTCGGGGGCGGTGCACTGGTAGGCGTCGTCGATGGCGAAGTCGGCGCGGATGGAGGGCAGGACGATCTCGCGGAGCTCCGGGTCGTCGAGGATGCCGTCGTCGGTGCCGCCGCGCTCCTTGATGGAGGCGACCAGCTCGTCGTCGTCGAGCCGCTCGGGGTGGACGGGCGCCTGGTTGGGCAGGACGGGGGCCCGGCAGGCGGAGGCGACGAGGCCGAGCGGGGTGCGGCCGGCGGCCTGGAGCGTGCGGACCACCTCGAAGGCGACGAGGGAGCCCATGCTGTGTCCGAGGACGACCAGCGGGCCGGTGTCGGCGGGGAGGGCGTCCACGACGGGGAGGGCGAGGTCGTCGACGGAGCCGGGCAGGTCCTCGCAGTAGCGGGCGCCGCGGCCCGGGTACTGGCCGATGAGCAGCCGGACGTCGGCCGGGAGGTGCTCGCGCCAGGCGCTGTAGGCGTGGGCGTTGCCGCCGGCGTGCGGCAGGACCAGCAGGGACAGGCGGTGCGGGGCGTCGCCGGGCAGGTCCCAGACGACGTCCTCGGGGGCGGGCGTGAAGGCGGGGGTGGCGTGGGTGCTCATGAGCTGATCCGATCCGTGTCGTTGCGGCGGCGGAGGGCGGGGCGCGCCTTCCTGGCCGGAGCGGTCCTGAGGGAGTCGATGTGCGCGGCGAGCCGGGCGGGGGTGGGGTGCTGGAAGACGTCGCGGACGGTGAGCCGTACGTCGAGGGCTCCGGCGATGTGGTTGGTGAGGCGGGCTCCGAGGAGGGAGTGGCCGCCGTGGTGGAAGAAGTCGTCGTCGACGGTGAGGGCGGTGGTGGTGTCGAGGGTGCGGGCGAAGAGGCCGAGGACGGTCTCTTCGAGCGGGGTGCGCGGGGCGCGTCCGCCGCTGGAGAGGGCGGCCGGGGCGGGCAGGGCCCGCTTGTCGATCTTGCCGTTGGGGGTCAGGGGCAGCCGGTCGAGGACGGTGACGTGGCTGGGGACCAGGTGCTCGGGGAGCCGGTCGGCGACGTGCCGGCGGATGTCCTCCGGGGCGACGGCCTCGCCTTCCACCACCAGGTAGGCGGCGAGCCGTTCGGCGTGCACGGTCACCACGGCCTGGCTCACCCGCGGGTGCGTGAGGAGCGCGGCCTCCGTCTCGCCCGGCTCGACCCGGAAGCCCCGGATCTTGATCTGGTCGTCGGCCCGGCCCTCGTACACGAGGCGGCCGTCGCGGTCGAAGCGGACGAGGTCGCCGGTGCGGTAGAGGCGGGTGCCGGGCGGGCCGTAGGGGTCGGGGACGAAGCGGGTGGCGGTGAGTTCGGGCCGGCCGAGGTAGCCGTGGGCGAGTCCGTCGCCGGTGAGGTACAGCTCGCCGGTCACGCCGGGCGGGCAGAGGTTCAGGGAGGGGTCCAGGACGTAGGCGCCCTTGTTGAGGAGCGGGACGCCGATGGGGACGAGGGTGTGGGGCCGGTCGGCGGGCGGGACGAGGTGGGTGGTGGTGAAGCCCATGGACTCGGCCGGGCCGTAGCCGTTGACGACCTCGATGCCGGGGCGGATCTGGTGCAGTTTGTGGACGTGGGCCGGGGAGGCGGCCTCGCCGCCGGTGTAGGCGACGGTGACGGTCCCGAAGGCGCCGGGGTGTTCGTCGACGAGGAAGTTGAAGAGGCTCGCGGACAGCTGGAGCATCGTCACCCCGTGGCGGCGCGACAGCTCCTCGATCAGTACCGGTTCGGGCCGCTGGCCCGGCTGGAGGACCGTGGTCCCGCCGTGCAGCAGCGCGCCCCAGAACTCCAGGCTGAACGCGTCCCACGACACCGGCGAGCACTGGAGGAACACCTCCGCCTCGTCGAACCGCCCGTACGTCTGACCGCTCACCGTCGACACCAGGTTCCGGTGCGAGGACAGGATGCCCTTCGGGCGGCCCGTGGAGCCCGACGTGAACATGAGGCAGGCGGGGTCGTCGGGCCCGAGCGGGACGCCCAGGTCGGCGGCGTCCGCGTCGGCGGGCCGGTCGGCGGCGTGGGTGACGGTCCAGGGGCCGGAGACCCGCCCGGCCAGGGCCGGGGAGGTGACGAGGTGGCCGATGGCGGCGTCGGAGGCGGCGGAGCGCAGGCGCTCGTCGGGGAAGTCGGGGTCGAGGAGCGTGTAGGCGGCGCCGGTCTTCAGGACGGCGAGGACGGAGATCGCGAAGTCCGCGCCCCGGTCGAGCAGCACGCCCGCCATGTCCCCCCGCCCCAGGCCCTGTTCGGCCAGGTGGCGGGCCAGACGGTTGGCGGAGGCGTTGAGTTCGGCGTACGGGATCCTCCGGTCGCCGTCCACCAGCGCCGTCCGCTCCGGAACCCGGGCGGCCTGCTCCTCGAAGCGTCCGACCAGCGAACCCTCCCCCGCTCCTGGGGCCTTGGTCCCGGCCCAGGAGCCGGTCAGCAGCTGCCGCTCCTCCTCGGTCAGGACGTCCAGGGCGGAGAGGGCGAGGTCGGGCTCGGCGAGCGCGTGGTGGAGGACCTGGCCGAGGACCGAGGCCGTGCGCCGGACCGACTCCGCGTCGAAGAGGTCGGCGGCGAAGAGGACGGTGGCGCGCAGGCCGTGCTCGTCGTCGGAGCGGAGGAAGAACTCCAGGTCGAACTTGGCGGAGCCGCTGGTGATGTTCTCCATGGGCGCCGGCGCGACTCCGGGGAGCACGAGGGGCTTCGAGGTGCCGGCGCCGCTCTCCACGGTCAGGCAGATCTGGAAGAGGGGGTGCCGGGACAGCGTCCTGGTCGGGTTGAGCGCTTCCAGGACGAGGTCGAAGGGGGCTTCCTGGTGGGCGAAGGCGTCCAGGTCGGCGGTGCGGACGCGGCCCAGGAGCTCGCGGAACGTCGGGTCGCCCGAGCTGTCCGTGCGCAGCACCAGCGTGTTCACGAAGAACCCGACGAGATCGTTCAGCGCCTCGTCGTTCCGGCCCGCCACCGGCGAGCCGATCGCCAGATCCGGACCGGCGCCCAGCCGTGCCAGCGCCGCCACGAGAGCCGCGTGCACCACCATGAAGGGGGTGCAGCCCTCCTCCCGGGCGAGCAGCCGCGCCCGTTGGAAGAGGTCGGCGCCGAGGTCGAGTTCGACCTGGCCGCCACGGTGCGAGGCGTGGGCCGGCCGGGGGCGGTCGAGGGTGAGGCCGTGCGCCTCGGGGAGGCCGGCCAGGTTCTGCCGCCAGAAGTCGAGTTCGCGTCCGAGCAGGCTGTCCGGCTCGTCGGCGGGGCCGAGGACACGGCGCTGCCAGGCCGCGTAGTCGGCGTACCGCACCGACAGCGGTGCGAGGACCGCGCCCTCGCCCGCCGCACGGGCCGCGTAGGCGCGCTCCAGGTCGGCGAAGAACACCCCGTTCGACAGGCCGTCCGTCGCGATGTGGTGGAGGAGCAGGGCCAGCACCACGGATCCGTCGGGGAGTTCGAAGGCGGTGGCGCGGACGGGGAGGTCCGACGCCAGGTCGAAGACGTGTCCCGCGGCCTCGGCGAGGCCCGCGTCGAGGGCGTCGGCGTCGGTCCGGCGGCGCTCGATCGTCGGGCGGGCCCGCTCCGGGTCGAGGACCCGCTGGAACGGTTCGCCGTCCACGGCCTCGAAGACCGTCCGCAGCGGAGCGTGCCGGGTGACCACGTCGTGGAGCGCGGACTCCAGTACGGCGAGATCGGGGCCGGGGCCGTCGAACCGGACGACCGTGGGCACGTTGTAGGCCGCGCTCCCGCCGTCCAGCTGGGCCAGCAGCCACAGCCGCCGCTGCGCGTACGAGGCGGGCACCAGCTCGCCGTCGCCCTCCCCCGGCACCAGCGCGGGCAGCGCGGTGGTGCCCGGGGACTCGCCGCCGCGTTCCACGATCAGCTCCGCGAGCGCGGCGACGGTCGGGTGTCCGAAGACGTCCCGGATGGTCAGCCGCACGCCGAGGGCGTCGGCGACGCGGTTCGTGAGCCGGGCCGCGAGGAGGGAGTGGCCGCCGAGGGCGAAGAAGCTGTCGTCGATGCCGATCGTGTCCGGGTCGGTGTCGAGGGTCAGCCCGTACAGGCCCGCGAGGACCTCCTCGGTGCGGTGGCGCGGGGCGCGGCGGACGGTCAGGAGTGCGGCGGGGGCGGGCAGGGCCCGCTTGTCGATCTTGCCGTTGGGGGTCAGGGGCAGCCGGTCGAGGACGGTGACGTGGCTGGGGACCAGGTGCTCGGGGAGCCGGTCGGCGACGTGCCGGCGGATGTCCTCCGGCTCCGCGCCCGCCTCGTCGACCACCAGGTAGGCGGCCAGGCGTTCTTGATGGACCGTCACCACCGCCTGGGTGACCCGCGGATGGGTCAGGAGCGCGGCCTCGACCTCCCCCGGCTCGACCCGGAAGCCCCGGATCTTGATCTGGTCGTCGACGCGGCCCTCGTACACGAGGCGGCCTTCCGCGTCGAAGCGGACGAGGTCGCCGGTGCGGTACAGCCGGCCGCCCCGGGCGGTGCCGAACGGGTCCGGTACGAAGCGGGTCGCGGTCAGGTCGGGCCGGCCGAGGTAGCCGTGGGCCAGGCCGTCCCCGCTCAGGTACAGCTCGCCGGTCACGCCGGGCGGGCAGAGGTTCAGGTACGGGTCGAGGACGTGGGCGCCCTTGTTGACCAGGGGCGTTCCGATGGGGATGACCGTCTCCTCCGTGTCCCCCGCCGACGGCGCGTGCGTGGTGGTGAAGCCCATCGACTCGGCCGGGCCGTAGCCGTTGACCACCTCGATGCCGGGCTTCAGCCGCTGCAACTTGCGTACGTGGACCGGGGAGGCGGCCTCTCCGCCGGTGTAGGCGACGGTGACGGTGTCGAAGGCGCCGGGGTGTTCGTCGACGAGGAAGTTGAAGAGGCTCGCGGACAGCTGGAGCATCGTCACCCCGTGGCGGCGCGACAACTCCTCGATCAGCACCGGCTCCGGACGCTGGCCCGGCTGCAACACCGTCGTCCCGCCGTGCAGCAGCGCGCCCCAGAACTCCAGGCTGAACGCGTCCCACGACACCGGCGAGCACTGGAGGAAGGTCTCCCCCTCGCCGAACCGCCCGTACGTCTGGCCGCTCACCGTCGACACCAGGTTCCGGTGCGAGGACAGGATGCCCTTCGGGCGGCCCGTGGAGCCCGACGTGAACATCACGCAGGCGGGGTCGTCGGGGCCGATCGGCACGCCGAGGTTCTCGGCGACGGCGTCCGGGCCGGGGCGAGATCCGGCGTGGGTGACGGTCCAGGGGCCGTCGGCGCGGGCGGCGAGGTCCGGGGTGGTGACGAGGTGGGTGATGCCCGCGTCGGAGGCGGCGGAGCGGAGCCGCTCCTCGGGGAAGTCGGGGTCGAGGAGGACATGGCCGGCGCCGGTCTTGAGGACGGCGAGGAGAGCGGTGGCGAAGGGGATGCCGCGCTCCAGCAGGACGCCGGCCAGGGCGCCGCGCCCGAGGCCGCCGTCGCGCAGTGCGCGGGCGAGGTGGTTGGCGGAGGCGTTGAGCTCGGCGTAGGTGACGGCGCCCTCGCTGTCGATCAGGGCGGTGCGGTCGGCGTGCAGCCGTACCCGCTCCTCGAAGCGGGCGACGAGACCGGTCTCCACCGGCTGCCCGACGGGCCCCGCCCAGGCGCCGGTGAGCAGCGCGCGCTCGTCGTCACCGAGGAGCGCGAGGCCGGCCACGGTGGCGTCCAGGGCCTCGTCGTCCGCGAGGAAGCGGGTGACGAAGGCGGTGAAGCGGTCCTGGTGGGCGGCGATCAGGGCCGGGTCGACGTCCTGGACCGGGGTGTCGAAGTCGATGCGCAGGCCGTGCGCGGGGCCCAGGTCGAAGACGGCGAGGCTGAGGTCGTCGACGGGGCCGTTGCTGACGTTGTGGTTGACGGTCGGATGGCCGCCGACCGTCAGTTCGCTCTGGAAGCCCATGATGTTGAGGACCGGGGTGGCCAGGCGGCGGGTGCCGTCGATGACGCCGGCGTCGCGGCCGAGGTCCTCGTACCGGGTCCGCTGGTGGCGCAGGCCGTGCTTCACCTCGGCGGACACCGTGCGCACCAGGTCGGCGAGGCGGTCCTCCGGGCGGACCCGCAGGCGCAGCGGGACGATGTTCGACATCATGCCGGGGGTGCTGCGGGCGGCCCGGGTGGTGCGGCCGGTGACGGGCAGGGCGATCATCAGCTCCTGGCGCCCGGTGACGCGCTGGACGTACGCGGCGAAGAGCGCCACGAACAGCACGGACCAGGAGACGCGGGAGGCGCGGGCGACGGTGCGGAGACGTTCGGCGTCGGCCGGGGAGACCGGGACGCTGCGGCGCCCGAAGGGCAGCCCACCGTGGGCGGACGGCACCCGCTCGCGGCCCCGGACGAGACCGGCGGGCGCGTCGGGGGCGCCGGCCAGGTGGGTGCGCCAGGCGGCCCGGTCGGCGACGGCCTCCTCGGAGGCGCGGTAGGCGGCGTCGTCGGCGAGCAGCTCGGCCAGGGTGCCGAACGGGGTGTCGCCCCACGGCTCGCCCGCCACGGCCCGCTCGTACAGCTCGACCAGACGGGCCAGCGCCATGGAGGCGCCGACGCCGTCGACGACCAGGTGGTGGAAGCCGTAGAAGTAGAAGAAGCGGTCCTCCGCCAGCTTGATCAGCGCGCACCGGACGGGGGACTCGCCGGTGAGGTCGAAGGGGGTGCCGATCAGGCCGTCGACCAGGTCCCAGGCCGCGCCCTCGGGATCGGCGGCCCCGCTGAGGTCGGTGAAGGCCAGCGCGCGGTCCCCGGCGTCGGCGTCGAGGAGCTGCCAGACCTGCTCGCCGTCCTCCACGAAGCCCCGCACCCGCAGGAAGTCCGCCTCCTCGACCAGGCGCCGCCAGGCGGCCGCCATCAGCTCCGGGTCGACCGGGCCCTGGATCTCCCGGCACTCGCCGACGTTGTACGTGATGCCGGTGGGGTCGAGGAGGTGGGCCGTCCAGATGTCCCGCTGGGCTACCGAGAGCGGCAACCGGACGGCGGCCGGTGCGGAGGCGACGGGCTGGTCGAACGGCATGGGGGCTCCTGGTGGGTGACCGGGGTCGGTGGCCGGGTCGACGGCCGGGAACGACGGGAAAGACGGGGACGCGCGGGAACGGCGGTGACGTCGGTGACGCGGTGCCGTCGGCCGCCGCGTTCGGCGGCCGGGCAAGCGCCATACAACCCGTGCGGGAGCCCCGCGAGCGGCAGTTGATCCGGCGGTACGGCAGCGGATCGGCGGCGCTGCGGCAGTCAGGCGGCAGGGGCGGGGGCAGCGGCGGCCGGAACCTCCGCCGCCGTGGCGCCGGCGCCGTCGGCCTGGCCCAGGGCGGCGCGGACCACGCACAGCACCCGGAAGCCGGAGCGGCCGTGATCGGTGCTGGGACGGATGAAACCGCCGATGAGCAGGGCGCGGACCATGCGGCCGGCGTCCGCGAGGGTCCTGCCGGTCAGCCGGACGACGTCGACGAGCCCGAAGTCCGGGGCCACGGAGCTGTCCTGGGCGGCGCAGAGCGTGGTGAGCAGGTTCCGCTGCTCCGGCGGCAGGGCGGCGAGGGTGTGGGCGACCCGGTCGCGGAGGCGGGAGCCGCCGTGTCCGTCGGCGAGGTGGTCGAGGACGGCCGCGGGGTCGGACTCGACGATGTCGCGCAGGGTGGGCAGGTCGCAGACGCCGAGCCAGGAGGCCGCGGCGGCGAGCGCGCGGGGGTGCCCGTCGAGGCGGTGGGCGATCCAGGCGGTGTGGGCCAGGGTCTGCTCGTCGGGGAGGAGTTCGGGGCGCATCCGGCGGAGCCGGGCGAGGAGGAACCGTACGGCGGGCGCGTCCGCACCGGTGCCGGGGGCCGCGGGGCCCGCCGGAAGGGGCGCGTCTAGCGGGGCGAGGAGGAAGAGGCGCTCGCCGGGGACGTCCCAGGGGGTGTCGGCCGTGAGGAGGAGGCGCAGGCCGGGGAGTTCGCGGCGGAGCCGCGTGAGGCGGGAGAAGTCGAGCCCGGCGGTGTCGACACCGTCCAGGACCAGCAGCGCCTCACGGTCGCCGAGCGCGGCGGCGAGGGCGAGGGGCGGCAGCTCGCCGGAAGAGAGGGAGGAGGGCGAAGGGGAGGCTGTGCCGCCCCAGGGTCTGTGCCCGTCTGCGGAGCCGTACGGGTCGGCGACGGCCCGCGCCGCGGGGGCGGCGCCCGCGTGCGGACGGCCCGTCTCCGCGCGCGTACCGGCGGTGCCGGCGCCCTGGAGATAGGCGGCGCAGTCGGCGACGAGGGCGGCGAGGGGGGCCTCGTCGGCCGGGGGGAGGCAGTCGGTGACGGCGTCGGGGGCGGTGTGCCAGAGGACGGGGAAGCCGCTCGTGTGCAGGCGGGCCGCGGTCTCCAGGGCGAGTCGGGTCTTGCCGACGCCGCTCAGGCCGACGACGGTGACGAGCCGTTCGGCACCGGAGCGCAGTTCCTCGGCGAGGATCGCGGCCTCGGCGTCCCGGCCGATCAGCGGGTGCAGCGGGACCGGCGGGGCGCAGCGCTCCGGGAGGAGCGAGCGGCCGGCGCCGCCCTGGTGGCCGCGGGAGACGGACTCCTCCAGGGCGGTGCGGGCCCGCGGGCCGAGCCGGAGCGCGTCGCCTATCAGCCGGATCGTGTCGGCGCGGGGCCGCAGGGCCTTCCCCTTCTCCAGGTCGCGGATGGCGCGGACGCTGATGGTGGAGAGGTCGGCGAGCTCGCGCTGGGTGAGGCCGATGCGGCGGCGGTGTCCTTGGATGAGGGTGCCCAGTGCGGCGGTGGCCGTCGGCGCGCCCTCAGGAGAGAGACTGGTGGTCATGGAGAGCTCCCGCTGGTCAGGTGGGGGCGAGGGCCGGAAAGCGGCCTGGTCGGGGCTGCTTCGGGCGGCGTCTCGCCGGCTGCTGGGAACCATCCTCCGAATGCGCCTATCCGGGGGGCATCCCGCCACTAACCGGCATCGGGGGCGGGTCGGGCGTCCGGGACCGTCCCGCGATAGCGCGACGGCGTCGGGGATAGCGATGCCGGGGCCGTGATAGGGGGTGCGGTCCGGTGATAGCGGGGTGATAAGGCTGCGGCCGGTGCGGTGAATCCGCTCGTTCCTAAGTTGGTGTCCAGAAGGAAACGCCAGCCCCGAACACTACGGAGAATCCGATGTCGAAGACCGCCGCCACCACCCGCACCGCCCTCCGCGCCGCCGTCACCACCGCGCTGATCGTCCTGGTGACGGGCGCCGGCCTCCAGACCAGCTGGGCCGACGAGCCGGTCCCGGCGACGGGCACCCCGGGGACCGCCGCCACGGCGAACGCCACCACCCCCGAGGGCTGCGTCCCGGCCGGAACCGGCACCGGCACCACGGGTACGGGCACCCCCGGCACCACCCCCACCTGCACCGACAACAACCCCTGGGACTGACCCACCCCGGGGACCGACCGACCCCTGGGACAGTCCCACCCCGTACGACGAGGGGGCGTCCGCGTCTCAGCAGGCGCCGAGCAGTCGCTCCGCCTCCGTGAGTTCCCGGGCCATGCGCCGGTCCCGGAAGACCTCGACCGCCGGGGTGAGCAGTTCCCGTGAGCGACCCGGCTCCGTCGTCAGGAGCCGTGCGAGGTCCAGGCGCGCGAGTGCGCCGCCACCGAAGTCCATGATCTGTTCCCGCGCCGAGACGGCGCGGTCGAAGAAGTCCCGCGCCCGGTCCGGCCGTCCCATCACGGTGAACGCGTGACCGAGGTCCCGCAGCAGGTGCCCTTCGCCGATGGCGTCGCCGGAGTCCCGGCAGAGTTCGAGCACTTCGGTGAAGGTGAGGACCGCGAGGTCGCTCCGGCCCTGTTCGAGGAGGAGCTGGCCGACGCGGCGCAGGGTGCGTGCCCGGCCGCCGGTGTAGCCGATGCCCTCGTAGATGTCGAGCGCCTCGTCGAGCTGCCGCTGCGCGCTGTCGCTCTCGCCCTGGCGCATGCGGATCTGGGCGCTCTGCGTGAGGACGATCGCGCGGCCGACGACGTCGCCGGCCCGGTCGAAGTCCGCGAGGGAACGCCCGTAGAGCTCCAGTGCCGTGGTGTCGTCGCCGCCGCTGCGCGCGATGAGCGCCATGTCGCGGCGGCAGAGGGCCTCGCCCATGGGTTCGTCGAGGGCCTGGAAGACGTCGAGGGCCGAGTTCAGTGCCTGGCGGGCGGTGTCGTACTGGTTGCGGCTCATGTAGAGCGAGCCGAGCGAGGCACGGACGGCGGCGGTGCCGCGCAGGTTTCCGGCCTTGCGGACGGCGGCGAGGGCGATCTGGTGGGTCCGCTCCCAGAGGTCGTAGTGACCCCGCACCTCGAACAGGGTGACGAGTGAGGTCGCGAGGTCCCAGCTGAGGTCGTGGAGGCCCTCCTCCGCGGCGTGCTCGACCATGCCGCAGAGGGCGCCCTGCTCGGCGTCGAGCCAGGCGAGCGGGTCGGCCAGCGCCTCGTCGGTGTAGGCGGCCGGGGGTTCCCAGCGGGGCGCGTCGCCGTGCAGGACGGTGAAGTCGCCCCCGTACACCTTGCAGTGGGCCTGCTGGGCGAGGTGCATCCAGCCGCCGGCCATGCGGGCGAAGGCGGCCTTCCGCTCCTCGGGCGGGTGCTGGACGGCGAGCTGCTCGCGGGCGTAGACCCGGATGATCTCGTGGAAGCGGTAGCGGAAGCCTCCGGTCTCCATTCCGGCCACGTCGAGCATCTGCATGTCGACGAGGGGTTCGAGGAGGTCCGAGGGGAAGGGCCGGCGGTCGTCGAGGAGGGCGCCGGCGAGCCAGCTCGGCAGGGTGGGCGCCTGGGCCATGCTGAGAAGCCGCAGCAGCCCCCGGTCGCCGGGCGCGAGTCCCTCGTAGGTGAGCGAGAGGCTCGCGCGCATCGTCATCTCACCGTGTGCGAGTTCGTCAAGTCGGTGGCGTTCGTTGGCGAGCCGGTGGACCATGGACGCGAGGGTCCAGTGCGGCCGGGCGGCGAGCCGGGCGGCCACGATGCGCAGGGCGAGCGGCAGCCGGCCGACGGTGCGGACGAGCGCTTCGGCGGCGGCGGCCTCGCCGGTGACGCGGTCCTGCCCGATGATGCGGGAGAGCAGTTCCAGCGCGCGGTCCTCGTCGAGCACGTCGAGTTCGACCCGGTGGGCGCCGGGCAGCGCGGTGAGGCGGGCGCGGCTGGTGACGAGGACGGCGCAGCCCCGGCTGCCGGGGAGCAGCGGGAGGACCTGGCCCTCGCCGGCGGCGTCGTCGAGGACGACGAGGACGCGGCGGGAGGCGAGCCGGGTGCGGTACATCTCGGCGCGCTCGTCGAGGGATTCGGGGATGAGCTGGCCGGGGATGCCGAGGGCGCGCAGGAAGCGTCCGAGGACCTCGACGGGGGTGGCGGGGGCGCCGGTGGTGCCGCGCAGGTCGCAGTAGAGCTGTCCGTCGGGGAAGCCGGTCTCGGCGAGGGCGTGGGCGACGTGGACGGCGAGGGTGGACTTGCCGGTGCCGGGCTTGCCGGTGATCGCGGCGAGGGGGACGGTGCCGCGCCCGTCGCCGCCCGCGAGGGCCTTCTCCAGGGCGGCGAGGCGCTGTCCGTCGGCGACGAAGTCGGCGATGTCGGCGGGCAGCTGGTGCGGGACGGTGTCCTGCCGAATCGTTTCAGCAGTGGGCGCCGCAGGGGCCTCGGCGGAGGTCGGCGGCTGCTCCGGGCGTGCTTCGGGGGCCGGGCCGGCGGGTCTCGCGCCGGGTCTCGCACCGGCTGCGACGGCAGGCGCGGCGGCGTCCGGCGGGGGGAGTTCGCCCGCGAGGATGGCGGCTTCGAGCTCGCGGAGTTCACGGCTCGGTTCGAGTCCCAGTTCCTCGGCGAGGTAGCGGCGTGCGGTGCGGAAGGCTTCGAGCGCCTCGGCCTGGCGTCCGGACCAGTAGAGGGCCTGGATGAGCTGTCCGTGCAGCTTCTCGCGCAGCGGGTGCTCGTGGGTGAGGCGCTGGAGCTCGCCCACGAGCCGGTCGTGCCGGCCGAGTTCGAGCTCGATGCGGATGCGCAGCTCGACGGCGGCGAGGCGCTCCTCGTTGAGCTGGCGGGCCTTGTTGGCGAGCGGGCCGCTGTCGAGCCCGCTGAGGCACTCGCCCTGCCAGAGGGTGACGGCGGACCTGAGGAGGCCGACGGCCTGCTCGGCGTCGCCGCTCTCGCGCAGCGCGCGGGCGCGCTGGACGAGGCTGGTGAAGAGGGCGGCGTCGACGTTCCCCGCGCCGGTGTGCAGCACGTAGCCGGGCGGCCGGGTCACCAGGGCGACCTCGCCCTCGGCGCCGGCGAGCAGCTTGCGGAGCCGGGAGACGCAGATCTGCACCTGCGTGCGGGCGGTCTCCGGCGGGTTGTCCTCCCAGATCAGGTCCACGAGCTGGCTGGTGCTCACGACCCGGTTGCTCTCCAGGAGCAGCGCGGCGAGGATCACCTCCTGCCGGCCCGGCGGCACCCGCAGCGGCCCGCCGGAGCCCTGGACCTGGAGCGGCCCCAGCACCCGGAAGGTCAGGCGCGGCCCGCCCTGGACGTCCTCGTCCGCTAACCCACCGGCGGCAGCAGCCACTGATCCCCCACCCAAACAAGAAGAAGTCGACTCGCCAGGACCAGACCGGCCACGCCGGGATGTCAGGCTCAAGTGAGGACAGTCTCCACATCTCTTCCCGCCCTGTCCATGCCGTGTAGAGCCCGGTCGGGGATAGGGAGGCGATAACGCGGAGTTGGGGAGGCGCCGCAGAATCCTGGAGCGAGAGTGAAGGGGGTTGACACCGTTGAACAGCCATGACGACACGAGGACCGTGTGGGCCGACGGAAAGGGGGCGGTGGATCTGGTGACCGCCGCGGGGATCGACCACGTGCGGCTGGTCTACGACTACCTCGACGCGGGCGACCTGGACGGCTGCGCGTCCCTGTTGCACGACGCCGTGGTCTTCGAGCTGCCGGGCCTGCCGCCGGCCCGGGGCCGCAGCGAGGCGGTGCGGGCGCATGTGGGCCATGTGCTGCCGACGGCGCGCCACGAGGTGGAGCGGCTGGTGGCGCGGGACCGCACGGTGATCGCCACGGGCCGCCGGGTCCCGGCGCCGACGGCGGCGGCGCCGCAGCCGGCGGACCACCGTTTCGTGGACGTGTTCACCATCGCCCCGGACGGGATGGTCCGGACCTGTGTGCGCTACTACCACGCGACGCCCTGAACGGAGCGCTGGAGTCCGCTTCCGGTTGGCCTCCGCTTGATCCCGACAGGGGGTCAGGACGACAGGAATCATGGGGCAATTGGAAACTTTCCCATCACTCCGGATGCCAATCGGATCACACAAGTTCCGAAATGATCAAAGACGCCTCTATAGTGCGGTCGTCCCCGCACCTCCCCTGCCTGCTCTTGAGAGTCCGGTTGATGTCGGCGTCACCCAGCCCGTTCCGTCCCGCCCTGACCGCCTCGCTGCTCACCGCCGCCGCGGGCGGTGCGCTCACCGTCGCCGCGGTCACCGCGGCGCCGGCCGACGTGCGCTCCCCCATCGCCTGGTTCGCCGCCTGCGGCGTCCTCCTCCTGGCCGCGGCCTCGTTCGCGGTCACCTGGTACGCGCGCGCCCTGCGCGCCCTGACCAAGCGGGCCGACCGGCTCGCCGCGCAGGTCTCCTCCCAGGACGCCTACGCCGCCCACCGTCAGGCCGCCGCCGACAGCGAGGCAGCGGCCCTGAGGGAGCGTCACGAGGCCACCGCCGCCGCCGAGGCCGCCGCGCACGCGGCCCGCACCGGCGCCCTCGCCCAGCGGCACCGCGCCGAGGCCGAGGAGCTCGTCCGAAGCCACCGCGAGGAGGCCGAGCGGCTCGCCACCGAGCACGCCGTCGGCCTCGCGCGCATGGAGGAGCGGATCCGCCGCGCCGAATCGGCCCGCTCGGCCGCCCTGGCCGCCGCCGCCAACGCGGCCGGCCGGATGCAGGCCCTGGCCACGAGCATGATGGCCGACCTGCGGGAGATGGAGCACCGGCACGCCGACGAGGACGTGCTCACCGACCTGCTCCACCTCGACCACCGCACCGCCCAGGCGGGCCGGCTCGCCGACTCCGTCGCCGTCCTCACCGGCGCCCGCTCCGGCCGCCGCTGGGCCCGCCCCATCGTCATGGAGTCGATCCTGCGCGGCGCCATGGGCCGCATCGCCGGCTACCAGCGGGTCCGGCTGCACTCCAGGAGCGAGGCCGCCGTCGCCGGGCACGCCGCCGAGGGCGTCATGCACGCGCTCGCCGAGCTCCTCGACAACGCTGCCAACTTCTCCCCGCCCAGCGCCGAGGTCCACGTGTACGTGGAGGAGGTCCCCGCCGGTGTCGTCATCACCGTCGAGGACAGCGGCCTGACCATGAGCGACGTCCAGCTGCGGCGCGCCGAGTCCGCCGTCGACACCGCCGCCCAGGACCTCGGCCGGCTCTCCGGCACCCGCCTCGGCCTGCACGTCGTCGGCCGCCTGGCCCGCAAGCACAACCTGTCGGTCTCCTTCCGGCCCTCCGCCCGCGGCGGCACCGGCGTGGTCCTGATGCTCCCCCAGGAGATCATCAGCCGGGGCGCCGAGACGCCCACCGCGCCCGTGCCCGTACCGGCACAGCGGACCGCGCCGCCGGCCGCCCCCGCGGCCACCCGGGCCGCCGAGCCCGAGACCGCGCACACGTCGCCCGCCGACACCGGGGCGCAGCCCGAGGACGCCCCGGGGGACATCGTCCTGCCCCGCCGCCGGCGCGGGAAGACGCTCGCCGCGCACCAGGAGGCCACCCGCCCGGCCGCCGAGCGCGCGCCCCGCACCGCCGACGCGCCCACCGTCTCGATCCGCTTCGGCGGCTTCCACAAGGCCGTGCGCGGCGCGGAGTCCGCCCCCGACGAGGCCGCCCGCGAGGGCTCCGCACCCGACGAATCCGTACCCGACGGCCCGGCACCCGACCAGGCGGCCGCGCCCGCCACGCCGCCGTCCTCGAACCACCCCCATTCGGAAGGCGATCCCCGATGACCGGCACCACCACCGACGAGAAGCTGAGCTGGCTCCTGGAGGGGCTCCTCGAACGGACCCCCGGCACCCGGCACGCCCTCGTGCTCTCCCGTGACGGCCTCAAGCTCTGCCGCACCACCGGGCTCTCCGTCGACCAGGCCGACCAGCTCGCCGCGATCGCCGCGGGCATCCAGAGCCTGTCGCACGGCGCCTCCGTCGAGTTCGGCGACGGCACCGGCGGAGTGCGCTCCGCGATGGCCGAGTTCTACGGCGGCATCCTCTTCATCGTCGAGGCCGGGGAGGGCGCCCACCTCGCGCTCATCGCCGACGAGGAGGCCGACGCCGGCCTCGTCGGGCACAACATGACCGAGCTCGTCGAGCAGCTCGGCGAGCACCTCGTCGCGAGGCCGCGGGGATGAGCCGCGTCAGGCCGGGTCGGGACGACTCCCCCGACCGGCTCTACACCCTGACGGGCGGCCGCAGCCGCAGCGGGTCCACCGCCTTCGACGTGGTGACGCTCGTGGTCGCCGAGAGCGACCCGGTGCCCGGCATGCAGTCGGAACACGCGGCGATCCTGCGCATGTGCCGCTTCCCCACCGCCGTCGTGGAGGTCGCGGCCGGGCTCGGGCTGCCCGTGTCGATCACCCGGATCCTGCTGGCCGACCTGCACGACACGGGCCGGATCAGCGCGCGGCACCCCCGCCCCTCCTCGTACCGCCTTCCCGATCACGACATCCTGGAGCAGGTGCTCGTTGGACTCCGTAACCTCTGAACCGCATCCGACCGCACCCCCGCACCAGACCCTCAGCAGCACCGCCGACAACGGACTGAAGATCGTCGTCGTCGGCGGCTTCGGGGTCGGCAAGACCACCCTGGTCCGCTCGGTCAGCGAGATCCGCCCGCTGAACACCGAGGAGACGATGTCGCAGGCCGGCGAGGACATCGACGACACCGACGGCGTCGCGGCGAAGACCGCCACCACGGTGGCCTTCGACTTCGGCCGGATCTCGCTCGACACCCGCAACGTGCTGTACCTGTTCGGGGCGCCCGGCCAGGAGCGGTTCTGGTTCCTGTGGGACCGGCTGTTCTCCGGGACGCTCGGCGCGGTCGTGCTCGTCGACACCCGGCGGATCGCCGACTCCTGGTACGCCGTGGACCGGCTGGAGCACCACGGCACGCCGTTCGTCGTGGCCTGCAACGACTTCGGCGGCCCCGCGCACGCGCCGGCCGACGTCCGGGAGGCGCTGGACCTCGGCGAGGACGTGCCCCTGGTCTTCTGCGACGCCCGGTCCCGCGAGTCGAGCAAGCAGGTCCTGATCGCCCTCGTCGAGCACCTCAAGGCGATCACCGAGCCCAGCGGCCGCCCGCACGCGTCCCACCCGCGGACCCACCCCGAGCCGATACCGGAGCACGCCCCGTGACCACCACCGAGCCCGCGCCCGTCCCCCTGAGCGGACCCAGGTTCCACACCGACCCCACCGAGCTGTACCGGCGGATCCGGCGCGAGCACGGCTCCGTCGCCCCGGTCGTGCTCGACGGCGACGTGCCCGCCTGGCTGGTGCTCGGCTACCGCGAACTGCACCAGGTCACCAGCGACCCGGTGCTCTTCTCCCGCGACTCCGAGCTGTGGAACCAGTGGGACGCGATCCCCGCCGACTGGCCCCTGCTCCCGATGATCGGCCGCAGGCAGCCGTCCATCCTCTACACCGTCGGCGAGCGGCACCGCGAGCGCGCCGGGGTCATCTCGGCCGCGCTGGAGGGCGTCGACCCCTTCGAACTGAAGCGCCGGGCCGAGCACTTCGCCGACGAGCTCATCGACGCGCTCTGCGCGAAGGGCTCCTGCGACATCATCGCCGAGTACGCGACGCTGCTGCCGGTCCGGGTCCTCGCCAGCATCTACGGCTTCGCCGACGAGCAGGGCCCGGCGCTGGTCACCGCCATGAACGACATGATCAACGGCCGGGAGAACGCGCTGGCCGGCCAGCAGCACCTGGCCTCGTCGATGGGGGCGCTGCTGGCCGCCAAGCTGGCGGAGCCCGGCGACGACGTGGCCTCCCGGATGCTCGGCAACACCCTGGGCTTCACCGTCGAGGAGGTCGCCCAGGACCTCATGGTGATGCTCGCCGCCGGACACCAGCCGACCGCCGACTGGATCGGCAACTCGCTGCGCCTGATGCTGACCGACGACCGCTTCGCGGCCTCGCTGTCGGGCGGCCGGCACAGCGTCGGCGAGGCCATGAACGAGGTCCTGTGGGAGGACACCCCCACCCAGAACGTGGCCGGCCGGTGGGCGTCCCGCGACACCCAGCTCGGCGGGCGGCTGATCGGCCAGGGCGACCTCGTGCTGCTCGGCCTCGCCGCCGCCAACGCCGATCCGCACGTACGGGCCGACGCCGGGTCCGCCCTCACCGGCGGCAACAACGCCCACCTGTCCTTCGGACACGGCGAGCACCGCTGCCCCTTCCCCGCCCAGGAGGTCGCCGAGACCATCGCGCGGACCGGCATCGAGGTGCTCCTCGACCGGCTGCCCGACGTGGACCTGGCGGCCTCCGAGGACAGCCTCACCCGCCGCCCGTCGCCGTGGCTGCGGGGACTGACCGCGCTCCCCGTCACGTACACCCCGACCCCCGCCCTTGGAGCCCACGCATGACCTGCCCGATGGACCACACCGCCGGATCCGGCACCGAGCCGATCGTCCTCGACCCGTTCGTCTCCGACCTCGACGGCGAGAGCGCCCGGCTGCGCGCGGCCGGGCCGCTGGCCCGCGTCGTGCTGCCCGGCGGCGTCCCCGTCTGGGCGGTGACCCGGCACGCCGAGGCACGGGCCCTGCTCACGGACTCCCGGCTGGTGAAGGACATCGGCGTGTGGGGCGCCTGGCAGCGCGGCGAGATCCCGCTGGACTGGCCGCTGATCGGCCTCGCCAACCCCGGAAAGTCCATGCTGACCGTGGACGGCGAGGAGCACCGGCGGCTGCGGACCCTGGTCGCGCAGGCGCTCACGGCCCGCCGGGTGGACCGGCTGCGGGCCGGGATCGAGGCCCTGACGACGGGCCTGCTCGACCGGCTCGCGGAGCGTCCGGCCGAGGGGCCGGTGGACCTGAAGGCCGAGTTCGCCTACCCGCTGCCGATGAACGTGATCAGCGAGCTGATGGGCGTGGACCCGGCGGACCACCCGCGGATGAAGGCGCTGTTCGACAAGTTCTTCTCGACGCAGACGCCGCCGGAGGAGGTGCCGCAGATGATGGCGGACCTCGGCGCGCTGTTCGCCGGGATCGTGGCGGCGAAGAAGGAGACGCCGGGCGACGACCTGACGAGCGCGCTGATCGAGGCGTCCGAGGACGGCGACCGGCTGACCACCGAGGAGATCACCAACACCCTCCAGCTCATGGTGGCGGCCGGTCACGAGACCACGATCAGCCTGATCGTGAACGCCGTGGTGGCCCTGGAGACCCACCCCGAGCAGCGCGAGCTCGTCCTCAAGGGCGAGGTGCCGTGGGAGAACGTGATCGAGGAGACGCTGCGCTGGTCGACGCCGACCTCGCACGTCCTGATCCGGTTCGCCGCCGAGGACATCGAGGTCGGCGACCAGGTCCTGCCGCAGGGCGAGGGCCTCGTGGTGTCCTTCGGCGCCATCGGCCGCGACGAGGCGCAGCACGGCGGGACCGCCGGCGACTTCGACGTCACCCGCACCCCGAACCGGCACATCTCCTTCGGCCACGGCCCGCACGTCTGCCCGGGTGCGGCCCTGTCCCGCCTGGAGGCCGCGGTGGCGCTCCCGGCGCTCTACGCGCGTTTCCCGGGGCTGCGGCTCGCGGTGCCGCGCGAGGAACTGCGGAACAAGCCGGTCGTCACCCAGAACGACCTCTACGACCTGCCGGTCCACCTGGCCTGACCCGAACCTCGCCCGGCCCGGCCGGCCGGCGGTTCAGCCGGCGGTTCAGCCGCCGGGACGGGCGCCCTCCGGGGCGCCCTGGGCGGGCCCGAGGTCGACGCGGGCCGCGACGGGGAGATGATCGCTCGCCGTCGCGGGCAGGGTCCACGACCCGGTGGCCCGCACCCCCTTGACGAGGATCTGGTCGATCCGTACGAGCGGGAGGCGGGCCGGCCAGGTGAAGCCGAACCCGTCGCCGGACGCCGACTGGGCCGACACCCTGCCGGTGGTGAGCGGGCGCAGCCCGTGGTCGTCGGTGGAACCGTTGAAGTCGCCCAGGACGAGGACCCGCGGGGAGCGCTCGGCCCGCAGGAATCCCGCCAGGAGCGCGGCGGCGGCGTCGCGGCCGCCCGAGGTGAAGCCGGTCGCTCCGACGCGGACGGACGGAAGGTGGGCGACGTACACGGCCACCGGGCCCTCGGAGGTGTCCGCCGTGGCGCGCAGGGCCCGGGTCCACGGCATGATCGGCACGGCCCGCGCGTCCCGCAGCGGGCGGGTGCTCCACAGGCCGACCGTGCCCTCGTAGAAGTGGTGGGGGTACGCGGCGGCCAGCGCGCGTTCGTAGGCGGGCGCGGTGTCCGGGGAGAGTTCCTGGAGCGCGACGATGTCGGCCCCGGAGGCGATCAGGCTCCGCGCGGTGCCCCCGGGGTCGGGGTTGTCCTGGTTGACGTTGTGGCTGACGACGGTGAGGTCCCCGCCGGGCGTCGACTTGTCGACGAGGGTGCCCGCGAAGACCGTCAGCCAGGCACCCACCGGAAGGATCAGGGCCGCCGTCGCCGTCCGTGACCGGCGCAGCAGCGCCGGGGCCGCGAGCACGGGGATCGCGAGGGCCGTCCACGGCAGCAGGGTCTCGGCCAGACTGCCGAGGTGACCGGGAAGGTCGGGAAGACCTCCGTGTCCGGCGAGGACGATGACGAGGGCGAGCAGGGCGGCGCAGAGCACGAGGGCGGCCGTACCCCGGCGTCCCGCCCGCGCCGGACGGGCCTCCGCGCCCCGCTCCGTCGTCGGGGTGTCCGCCGGACGGATCGTGGTCGTCACGGTTCACCCCTCCCGGGTCAGGCTGTCGCGAAGTCCCGTGATCAGACGGCGGCTGCCGTCGACGGCCTCCCGGAGCCCCTCGGCGGGCGTGGTGTCCGCCCGCTGGTGGAGGACCGCGCCGACGAGCAGGCGGGTCGTGCCGCCGACGCGCACCTCGCAGGCCCACAGCAGGTTCCCGCCGGCCGGGGTGCTGGAGCCGGTCTTGATGCCGACGACTCCCGGCGTGTCCAGCAGCGGGTTGGTGTTGGTGATCGTGCCGACGCCGGGCACGGTCACGGACCGGGTGGCCACGATGTCGCGGAAGACGGCGTTCCTCATCGCCTTCCGGGCCAGGGCGAGCTGGTCCGTCGCGGTGCTCGTGGTGGTGGCCTCGATCCCGCTCGCCCCGGTGTACGTCGAGTGGTTCATGCCCAGCCGGGCGGCGGCGCGCCGCATCTTCTCCACGAAGGCCTCCTGGCTGCCGGCGTCCCAGCGGGCCAGCAGCCGGGCGACGTTGTTCCCGGAGGGGATCAACAGCAGCTCCAGCAGCTGACGTTGGGAGTAGCGCCGCCCGGCCTGGAGCGGCACGGTGGACTCGCCGCCGACGCCCACCTCGTACGCGGCCTGCTGGTCCACCTCGATCAGGGGACCCGACTCGCCCGGTTTCAGGGGGTGTTCCTCCAGGATGACGTGCGCGGTCATCACCTTCGTCAGGCTCGCGATGGGGACCGGCCGCCCGTCGCCCCGCGTGCCGACCGGGCCGGACCCTTCGAGGACGACGGCGGTCTGCCCGCCCGCCGGCCACGGGAGCGCACCGTCGTCGACGACGACCCGGGGCCGTCCGCCGTCCTGGTGCGGCACGGAGGCCGAACCGCCCGCCGTCCCGGCCACGGCGACACCCAGGCCCGTCACGAGGAGCAGGGCCAGCGCGCCACCCGCGACGCGGTTGCGGTGCGAGGGGGAAAGGGACATGGGGGCCACCTCCGGGGCTGCCGTACAAGATCGGTACGACAGTCAGGCTGCGGGACCGGTGTGTCCGGACGGCGGAGGCGAGGGCTTCACGGGGGCTCGGGAAGCCGTCGGTCGTGTATCGGGCGTGTATCGGGGCCGGGGCTCGGGGCCGGGGCTCGGGGCCGGGGCGCGGGGCCGGGGCACGGGGCCGGGCACGGGGCCCGGGGAGGCTGACCTACGGGCCGGCCGTGCCGGGGCCCGCCTCCGGCAGGCGCAGCGTCGCCACCGCTCCCCCGTCCTCGGGATGGTTCGCGAAGGTCAGCACCGCGCCGATCACCGCCGCCTGGCCGCACGCGATCGTGAGGCCCAGGCCGTGCCCGCGGCCCCGTTCGGCGCTGCCCGTCCGGAACCGCTGGGGACCCTCGGCGAGGAGGTCCGCCGGGAAGCCGGGGCCGTGGTCCCGGACCGTGACGGTCCGGTCGGAGACGGTGATCTCCACGGGGCCGGCGCCGTGGCGGTGGGCGTTGACGACGAGGTTGGCGACGATCCGGTCCAGGCGCCGCGGATCCGTGTCGGCCACCGCCGTCTCGTCGGCGGTCACCCGGGCCGTCGTCCCGGTCCGCGCCACCGACTCCCGGACCAGCTCCGCGAGGAGCACCGGCCGGAACCGGGGCTCCTCGGCCCCGGCGTCGAGCCGGGAGATCTCCAGCAGGTCCTCGATCAGGTCGCGCAGCACGCCGATCCGGTCCCTGACCATGTCGGTGACCTCGCCCTCGGGCAGCAGTCCGGCCGAGGTGACGAGGCCCATCAGCGGGGTGCGGAGCTCGTGCGCGACGTCGGCGGTGAAGCGCTGCTCGCTCGCGATGCGCTGCTGGAGGCTGTCGGCCATCGAGTCCACGACGGCCCCGATCTCCCCGATCTCGTCGACGCCGCCACGGCTCGTCTCCGTACGGGCGTCCAGGTCGCCGGCCGTGATGCGGCGCGCCGTGCGGGCCACCCGGCGCAGCCGCCGGGCCGGCAGTTCGGTCGCGAGGACCGTGACGGGGACGACGATGCCGAGGGTGAGCAGCGAGTACTTCCACATGTGCCGGTCCAGGGCCTGCCGGGTGAGCAGGTCGGCGGTCATGTCGACCCTGGTCGCGTAGAGCTGCCCGTCCTGGGTCCGCGCGGCCCAGAAGACGGGGGCCGGCGGCCGGTTCTCGTACAGGGTCGCGACGCCGTCGCTCTCGACCTGTCGCAGCAGGGCGTCGGGGAGTTCGCCGGGCTGGGTCGTGGTGCCCGCCCGTACGACGGGTTCGAGGGCGGCCAGCGCCTTGCCCGCGCCCTCGTGCATCGACCGCCGCAGGGTCGACTCGTGGACGAGCACGCCGACCGTGAGGGCCATGGCGGAGCAGGCGAGTCCCACCAGCAGAACGATCTTCCAGCGCAGCGACCGGAGGTTGAGCAGCGCGCGTACGGGGGCCATCCGGAGCTCCTCCCTCAGCGCCGCAGCTTGTAGCCGAAGCCCCGGACCGTCTCGATGCGGTCGGCGCCGATCTTCTTGCGCAGCCGCTGGACGCAGAGGTCGACGACCCGGGTGTCGCCGTCCCAGCCGTAGTCCCAGACCTCGCGCAGCAGGGTCTGGCGGTCCAGCACGATCCCGGGGTGGGCGGAGAACTCCAGGAGCAGCCGCAGTTCGGTCGGGGCCAGGGCGAGCTCGCGGCCGTCCCGGCGCACTTCGAGGGCGGCGGGGTCGATGGTGAGGTCGCCGAAGGCGAGGAGTCCGGCCGGGCCGGAGGCGTCGGGGCCGGCGGGCGGCGGGGAGGCGGCGGAGGCCCGGCGGAGCAGGGAGCGGATCCGGGCCACCAGGACGGCGGTGTCGACGGGCTTGACCACGTAGTCGTCGGCGCCCGCCTCCAGCCCGGAGACCACGTCGAGGGCGTCGCCGCGCGCGGACATCATGAGGATCGGGGCCGTGCTGGTCTCCCTGATCCGGCGGCAGAGCCCGATGCCGTCCAGGGCCGGCAGCATGACGTCGAGGAGCAGCAGGTCGTGCTGTCCCTCGCGGAAGAGTTCGAGCCCGGTCAGTCCGTCGCCCGCGACGGTCATGCGGTAGCCGTAACGTTCCAGCGCCATCGCGACGGACCGGCGGATCACCTCGTCGTCCTCGACGAGCAGGATCGTCACGGGGGTGGGCTCGGGCTCAGGCATGGGCACGCATCGCATCTCGGGGGTCGTCGGCGGGCCTCCCATCATGCCGCACCCGCGGAAGACGACGGGGCCTCCCCCACCGGTGGTGGGGGAGGCCCCGTGCTCGGTCATGCCGGGTCCGGTCCGGATCAGCGGTGACGGCACCGCCGCTCCGGATCGGACCCTCGCGCGGTCACGCCACGGGCAGCATGTGCACCGTGCCGCCGACCGGAGGGTAGGCCGCGGCCTCCTCCTTGTTGTCGGCGTCGAGCGGACTCGGCAGCGTGAACGGGACGGGCACCAGGAACTCGGCCCAGCGCGCCTTCCCCGCCACCACGTAGCTCTCGACGGAGTCCGGCTCCAGGAGGAAGACCTCGCCCCAGCGGAGGGGCCCGATCCGCTCCTCCAGCGCGCTCCGCTCGTCGGCGCTCGCGATCCTCAGGTGCAGGGGTCCGATGTCGCGCCCGCAGGCCACCCGCTGGACGCCGTTGAAGCAGACGTCCAGGACGGTGCCCTCACCGTTCTCGACCACCAGGTCGTCGAAGGGAGGGAACCCGCGCAGGATCACCTGCGCGTGGCTGTGCCGGTAGCCGATGAGGCTGAAGCTCCGGCCGTCCGAGAATCCCGTGCCCGGCGATGCCGTCATCAGGTGGCCACCCTCCTGTATTCGTTGAACCGCCGGTTCCACCGGTAGAAGTCCACCGTATCCATCAGTCCGGCGTCGGCGACCTGGACCAGCTCCCATTGTGTGGCCAGGGGGCCGCCCTTGGCGGTCATCGCCTCTCTCGCGAGCTTCAGCGCCTTGGCCGGACCCTGGCTGGCTCCTGGCAGGCCGTCGAGCAGGAAGGAGATCCGCGCCTCGCCCCGGGACGTGGCGGCGACGGCGTCGAGGACGTCCGCCTGCCAGTCGGTGGAGCTCATGAAGTGGCGCGCGCCCACCGTCTCGGCGAACTTCGTGACGCTGGCCGTGCCGTCCTTCATCTCGCGGCCGAGCGCGACGTGGTCGAGCTCGTCGGCCGCGCCGTCGGCATCCGCGGACTCACCGCAGTTGTGGACGAGGAACGGGGTGGCCCCCGCCAGCACGTAGTAGGTGTGGACGTCCGAGACGGTCAGGTTGTGGACGGCGGACCTGACCTCGGACCACCGCTCGATCGCGGAGATCTGGACATGCGTACCGCTGCTCGTCCGAAGCCACTGGCCCGACTTCAGGTCGGTGGCCTTGACCCAGTCCCGAAGCTCCGGGACCCAGATCGGGTGCCCGTCGGTCGCGGTGACCCGGGCCGTCTTCGAACCCTTGGCGCCGTCGACGTCGATCGTGATCCTGACCAGGTGCTTGAGGCCCTGGCCCTTGATCTCGGCGGTGACCGTCTCGGTCCGGGTCTCCCCGGTCCCCGGGTCGGTCGCCAGGACCTCGTCACCCGTCCTGACCTGCTCGATCGGCTTGGTGGAGCCGTCGGCCATCAGCACCTTCGTGCCGGGCACGAAGCTGTTGCACTTCCCGCCCTCGGCCTTGCCGGAACCGCCGCTGCCGCTGGTGCCGCCCTTGCTGCGAGCGGAACCGCCGGACTTGCCGCCGCCTCCGCCTCCGGAGCTCTTGCCGCCGGCGGAGCTCTTGCCCCCGCCACCGCCGCGCTTGCCCCCGCCGGACTGCGAGGAGACCTTCGGCGCGGACTTGGTCTGGGCCTTCTTCTGGGGGGCGTTACCCGTCTTGCGTTTCGCGGCGGCTGCCGCGTCGGCCTTTCTCTTGGCCTCCTCGGCGGCCTTCTTCTTGGCTCTCTGGGCCGCCTCCTTCTTGGCCTTCTCGATCGCCAGCTTCTTCGCCCGTAGCGCGGCCTCCTCGGCGGCCTTGGCCGCCTTCAGGACGAGCTCGGCGGCCTTCTTCGCCACCTTGAACGCCTTGATGGCGTCGATGGTGCGGTTGACCGCCTTGATCACGGCCGGGATCTTCCCCAGCTTCGACCACGGAATGGCGTCGACCACGATGCTGACGCAGGACCACATGTCGCCGCCGAAGCAGGCGATGGCGTCGTTGATGCCGATGAAGTCCTTCAGCGTCTCCCACGCCACGGCGAGGATGACGGAGGTGAGGGACTTGCCCTGCATGGCCTCGGCCTGCGCGACCTGCGCCGCCGAGAGACCCGCGCCCGCGAGGGCCGCGGCCCGCTCCGAGGCCGTCAGGACGATCGACTCACCGGTCGGGTCGGAGTACGTGGCCGGGTTGTTCTGCGCGTAGACGTACCCGTTGGCCTGCAGCGGGTCGTTCAGGTCCAGCACCGGGTCGGCGGACAGGAAGCGTCCGACCAGCGGGTCGTAGAGACGGGCGCCCAGCGGCTGGAAGCCGGAGGCGTCGTCCCGCGTCTTGCCGAGGAAGCCCCGGCTGTTCTGGACGTTCTGGCCGGCCGTGTCGGCGCCGCGCTGGTTGCCGAACGGGTCCTGCTTGCGCACCCGGACCGGCATGCCGCTGTAGAGCCCGACCTCGGTGTAGGCGCTGCCCTGGTGGTCGGCGGTCTGCGCGACCAGCGTCTCGCCGCCCGTGCCGTTGGCGTAGCGCATGACCGCGCCGCCGGGGGCGGCGTAGGTGCGCTCGGTACGGACCAGGACGCCGCCCTGCTGGACGGTGACCTGGGCCTCGCCGAGGTTGAGGGTGGCCTGCTTGCCCTGGATGGTGAGCAGCCGCTCGCCGTCGGGGCCGTAGATGTGACGGGTGTCGTTCTGCGGCAGCCACTGCTGGGCCGCGGAGGCGGCGTCGCAGGTGGCGAGCACGATCGGCGTCTGGTTCACGTTCGCCGCGCCCTGGACCGCGAGGCACAGGCCGGAGGCGACGTGGGTGAGCTGGCCGGACGCGTTGCGCTTGAGCTGCTGCGCGGTGGTGCCGTTGCACTTCTGGAGCACCGCGGCCGAACCTGCCGTGTTGGCGGCCGGCTGGACGCACCAGGTGCCGTACACCTGGAGCGTGCCGAGGTTGGCGTCGGCCTGGCCGGGGGCCGGGTCGAAGTGCCAGGACTGCGCGACGGTGCCGTTGCAGCCGTAGAGCTGCGTCGGCTGACCGGCGGCCGCGAGACCGGACTTGAGGTCGAGGCACTTCTGGCCCAGACCCACGTAGGGGGTCTTGCCGTTCGAGCCCTGACCGGTGATCCGGTCGACCTTGCCGTCATAGGTCCAGGCGATGTCCTGCTTGTCGCCGTTCTGGACCGAGGTGACGGACTTCGTCTCGCCGGTCAGCTCGTACAGACGGGTCGCCTCGGCGGTGACCTGCGCCCCCGCGGGGGTCTTGTACGCCTTCGTCACCTTGGTCAGCGTGTGCGGCTGGTCCTTGGCGGCGTTCTTGCCGTACGTGTACGTCGAGACGGCGTTCTTGGTGGTGTCGCCGGTCAGGTCGTTCTCGGTCAGCTTGGTGCGGTTGCCGAGCAGGTCGTACTCGTACTCCTGCCAGTAGCCGGAGCCGTCCGCGCCCGCGGCGACCCGCATCGTGCCGTCGGTGTTCTTGTTCAGCGAACCGTCGGCGTTGCGCGGGTTGACACAGGTCGTCTGGTCCTTGGAGGTCCAGGCCGACTTCAGCTGGCCCAGCGGGTCGTACGCGAAGCACTGGCGCTCCTCGATCCCGACGGACTTCTCCTGGATCGAGGTGACGTTGCCGGCCGGGTCGTAGGAGTACCCGCGGTTCGACACCAGGTTGCCGCCGACCAGGGAGGCGTCGTTCTTCTCCCGGTAGACCGCCTGTTCCTTCAGCTCACCGCTGCCCTCGTCGAAGGAGCTCTGCGTCCACACCCGGTAGGGCTGGGAGCCCAGGGTGGAGCGCAGGACCTGGCCGTACGGGGAGTAGACGGTCTCGGCGCCGTACCAGTCCTTGCCGGAGATGGAGAGCGGCTTGCCGTCCTTGTTGTAGCGGACGACCATCTTCTCGGCGGCGAACCTGCCCACCGCGGGAAGGGTGCTCTCGTCCAGGAGTCCGTTGTCGGAGTACGTGTAGTCGTACGCGTAGTCCTTGGCGAGACCCCAGGTGTCGGCGATCGACTGCGGCAGGGACAGGGTGGTCGAGGTCGGCTGGTAGTCCTTGGTGTAGCCGTTGACCTTCTGCGTGTACGCCAGGCCGTCCGTGTAGCGGGTGGCGGTGGCGGGCATGCCCTTGCCGCCCGGGACGGTGTCGTAGGTGTACTCCGCCTGGAGGGCACCGGTGGCGCTGTCCAGACGCTGCTGGGTCGGCCGCGACAGCTCGTCGTAGCCGTTCCAGACCTTCACGCCGCGGGAGTTGGTCGTGGTCAGCGGACGCCCGAGGAAGTCGTACTCGGTCCGCGTCGTGCCCGTGTCCGGGTCGGTCGCGGTCTCCATCCGCCCACGGTGGTCGTAGGTCCAGGTCCACGGGTGCGTCGGATCGGCGGAGGCGGTCGCCTTCACCGGCTGGCCCTGCGTGTCGTACTCGTAGCGCGTCGACGTGAAGCCGCCGGGCGCCGCCGGGTTGAACGTGTCCGTACGGGTGGTGCGGCCGAGCGCGTCGGTCCAGACGCGGTAGGACGAGTCGCCCTGCGGCTGGACGACCTTCGACCAGTCCTGGCCGTACTCGTAGCGGACGGCCCGCTCCGGGTACGCCAGGGAGGAGGTCTCCTTGGTCGTCGGGTCCACGTACTTCATGTACGGGGTCTCCTGGACCACGCGGCCCAGACCGTCGTACGTGTAGCGGGTGATGTTCGGGATGGCGGTGTCGGCGAGCGGGGTGAAGAGCTCGCCCGGCTTGGCCTCCTTGGTCAGGTAGGCGTTGTTGGTCTGCCAGACCTCACCGGAGCTGTTGTAGAGGGTGTCGGTGACCAGGTAGCCGGCGCGGTTGTCGGCCTCCTCCAGCGACTGGCGCTCGCGGCCGAGGCCGTCGTACAGCGTCACCGAGGTCTCGATCCGGTCCTCGTAGCCACGCGCGTACGTCGTGACGAAGGGAGGCTTGCGGATCTTCTTGTTCGGGTCCTCCGGGGAGGTCTCCTCCGCGGGGATCGTGTAGACCGCGCGGAAGTCCGGCACGCCGGAGCCGGGGGTACGGCCCGGGGACCATGCCTCGGCGAGCCGGCCCATCGGGTCGAACACGGCTTCGCTGACCAGGTTGTTGGCGTCGGTCGTCTTCACCGTGACCGAGCGGCCCGGCTCCAGCTCCTGGGTCTGGGTGTAGCCGAGGCTGTTGGTCTGGGTGACCTTGAAGACCTGGCCGGTGGCCGGGCCCACGGAGGTGTAGGCGATCGTGGACGGCTTCGGGGTCGCCTGCTTCAGCTGGTACGGGTCGGTCTGCCTGACCACGCGGCCGACGGCGTCGAAGCCGGTGGTACCGGAGCTCTCGAAGCCGGTGCCGTCGCCGTTCAGCGCCCACGACTCGGTCGCCAGGCCCCGCGTGGAGCCCGCGAGCGCCGTTCCGTACGCGGTGCCGTCGTAGGCGGTGCGCACGGCGCCGGTCAGCGTCGTGAGGTCGGCGAAGTTCGCCGCCGCGCAGGTCGTCGGCGAGGACAGAACCTGCTTCGAGAGACCGATGATGTTCTTGGAGGTCTCGTTGACGTACTCGGACTTGGTGCAGGACTCGTCACCGGTCTTGCCGGTGTCGCCCAGCGACTCGACCTGGGTCGGCAGGCCGTACGCCGACTCGTAGGTCGTCTTCGTGCGGACTTCGCGTACGGTGCGCGGGTCGTCCGTGTTGGTGCCGGAGGACTTGGTGTACGCGATCTCCTCGGGCTCCGTGACGCGCCACGCCTTCAGCGGGTCGAGGCCGTCGTCGCGGTTGCGCCGGGCCAGTTCGGTGGCCTCGGGGATCGTGACGCCGCGGGACAGCCAGTCGGTGTCCGCGTCCGTGGCGTTGGAGTAGGTCAGCTCCTCGGAGATGCGGCCGGCGAAGGGCTCACGGTCGTAGACGGTCGAACCGTCCGACGCCTTGATGACGTCGCCTTGGACGTCCTTGACCGGGACGGTGTCGCCCATGCCGCGGTAGTAGCGCGTGACGGCCTTCGACTGCTTGCTGCCGATCGCCGGGTCCTCGGAACCGGTGAGCACCGTGGTCTGCTCGAAGCCCGCGAACTGGGACCAGGTCCGGGTCGACTTCTTCGTGAACTCGCCGTCGGCGAACTTCCAGCCGGGGTTCTTGTACGCGTAGCCGGTCTTCGTCGGGTACGCGCCGCTGATGTTCGGAAGCTCCTCGATGGACTCCACGACGTACTTGTGGAACCAGTCGATGTCCTCGAACTCCGGGTCCGGGTTCCAGAACGACGGGTAGCAGAGCTCGCCGTTCGCCTTCAGACCCGCGGTGTCCGTCTTCGACGGCAGGCCCGCGCCCGAGAGGCACTTGCCCGCGACCGGCTTGTACGACACGACGGTCTCGCCGCCGTACTCGTTGATGACACGCGCGATGCGGAGCCGGGAGAAGCCCGGACGCTGCGGGTTGACCGCCTTCACGCGGTTCGGCATGTCCTCGGTGTTCGGCTCGAACCGCACGGGGTTGAGCGTGACGCTCGCGTCGGTCGAGCCGTTGCGGGCGTAGCCGGTGCGCTGGATGGACTCCAGCCACAGGGCGGTGTTGGGGCCGGTCTTCAGCTCGGCGAAGGACTGCTTGAGCTGGTACTCGTCCACGACCTGTCGCGCGCTGGTGTCGGTGCGGCGCTGCGTCGAGGTCGTGATCTTGTCGAGGCGCTTGCGGGTCCAGAAGGACGGGCCCGCGTTCCAGCACTTCTTGCCGGACTCGCAGCGCAGGTCGACCGGGGTGTCGAACCAGGGCCGGTACTGACCGGGGTCCTTGGACTTGAAGTTGTCCTCGGTGCAGGTGACCGTGCCGACCGTGTAGCAGCGCTCGGCGACCGTGAAGCCCACGCGGGCCGGGGCGGTCGCGGAGAAGATCGAGTCCTTGCGCTGGCCGTAGTAGATGTGCGACAGGTAGCCGTCGCGGTCGTAGACGACCGGCGCCTTGAAGTTGAAGTTCTTGGCGTAGTAGTTCT
>NZ_JBFBNW010000018.1:0-154050 GCF_040683955.1 Streptomyces sp. NPDC093111
CGGAACCTCCGCGGGGGTGGGGGTGTCCGGACTGCGACCTTCACTTCGCTTCGCTCGTTGCGGGCGCCGCCACGTCCGGACACCCCCACCCCCGCTCCGGTTCCGGCCCCCTCCCGCCGTCGGTCGGGTGCCGGTCGTGTCCGTGCCGGGGTCGGTGTTGGTTTCGGTGTCCGTCATCGAAGGTCCTCTTGGGTCTCGCCGGACATCAGCCATGCGTATTCGGGGTTCTCGCGGAGCAGTTCGTGGTGGGTGCCCACGGCCGCCACCCTTCCGCCGGACAGCAGTGCCACCCGGTCGGCCAGCAGCACCGTCGACGGGCGGTGCGCCACCACCAGCGCCGTCGTGTCGCGCAGCACCTCCCGCAGCGCCGCCTCGACCTTCGCCTCCGTGTGCACGTCCAAGGCGGACAGCGGGTCGTCCAGGACCAGGAAGCGGGGGCGGCCCACCACCGCCCTCGCCAGGGCCAGGCGCTGGCGCTGGCCGCCGGACAGGCTCAGGCCCTGCTCGCCGACCTGGGTGTCCGCGCCCTCGGGGAGCTTCTCCACGAACGCGCTCGCCTGCGCCACCGCCAGCGCCCGGGCCAGTTCGGGGGCCGCCGCGTCCTCGTCCGCGCCCATCAGGACGTTCTCGCCGATGCTCGCGGAGAACAGGGTCGGCTCCTCGAACGCCATCGACACCAGGGAACGCAGGCGCTCCCTGGGCATCAGGGTGATGTCCTCGCCGTCCAGGAGGATGCGGCCGGCGGTCGGCTCGTGCAGCCGGGGCACGAGGGCCGTCAGGGTCGTCTTGCCCGAGCCGGTCGTGCCCACCAGGGCCAGCGTCTCGCCCGGGCGCACGTGCAGGTCGACGTCGGTGAGGAGGGGCGGGCTGTCCGGCGGCGCGTCCGGGTAGCGGAAGGACACCTTCTCGAAGCGGAGGCCGTCGGACGGCTTCGGCGTCTGCCGCGCGGTCGTGTCCGTCTCCTGGGGTGCGTCCATCACCTCGAAGTAGCGTTCCGTCGCCGTCGCCGCCTCCTGGCTCATCGCCAGCAGGAAGCCGATCGACTCCACCGGCCAGCGCAGTGCCAGCGCCGTCGACAGGAAGGCCACCAGCGTGCCCGCCGACAGCTGCCCGTCCGCCACCTGCACCGTGCCCAGCACCAGCGCCGCCCCCACGGCCAGTTCGGGCAGCAGCGTCATCACCGCCCAGATCCAGGCCAGCAGCCGGGCCTTGGCCAGTTCGGTGCCGCGGAGCTGCTCCGCCAGGTTCCGGAACGCGTCCGTCTGGCTGCGGTGCCGGCCGAAGCCCTTCACGATGCGGATGCCGAGCACACTCTCCTCGACCACCGTCGTCAGATCGCCCACCTGGTCCTGCGCCCGCCGGGTCACCACCGAGTACCGCCGCTCGAAGAGCCAGCAGAGCAGCACCATCGGCCCGACCGGGGCCAGCAGCACCAGGCCCAGCGTCCACTCCTGGGCGAACAGCACCGCGTAACCGACCAGGATCGTCACCGCGTTGACCAGCAGGAAGGTCAACGGGAAGGCGAGGAACATGCGGACCATCATGAGGTCCGTCGTGCCCCGCGAGAGGAGCTGGCCCGAGGCCCAGCGGTCGTGGAAGGCGATCGGCAGCCGCTGCACGTGCCCGTACAGGGCGGCGCGCATCGACGCCTCCACCCCCGCGAGGGGGCGCGCCACCAGCCAGCGCCGGACGCCGAAGAGCACCGCCTCGGTGATCCCCAGCAACAGCAGGTACAGCGCGCCCAGCCACACCCCCGTCGTGTCGCCGTCCGTGACCGGGCCGTCGACCAGCCACTTCAGGACCAGCGGGATCACGAGGGACAGACAGGAGGCCACGATCGCGACGCACGCGGCCGTGAAGAGGCGGGCGCGCACCGGGCGTACGTACGGCCACAGGCGCAGCAGCGTGCGCACGGTCGAGCGTCCCTCGACGGCGGGCGATTCCTTGGTGGGTACATGTTCTGTGGGCATCAGGGCTGAGCCTACGGTTCACCCCTGACATCACTCCTGTGGTTTTCCGGCCACCGGCCAGTGCCGTGCAGGTCGGTGGCCGGTCGTAGGCGGTATCAACCGATCGGTTGACCGGGGGTCGAGCGGGATGGCCGATACCGGCGGGGCCCCGCTTTCACGAACCTTGGGGCATGCCCATGATCGAGGTTCAGGACCTGCACAAGGCCTACGGCGAGCGGAAGGCCGTCGACGGCGTCACCTTCGCGGTCGAGGAGGGGGAGATCTTCGGGATCCTCGGCCCCAACGGCGCCGGCAAGACCACCACCGTCGAGTGCGTCGCCGGACTGCGCGCCCCCGACCGCGGCACCGTGCGCGTCGCCGGGCTGGACCCCGCCGCCCAGCACACCGACGTGACCCGGCTGCTCGGCGTCCAGCTCCAGCAGAGCGAGCTCCAGGCCAAGCTCACCGTCCGCGAGGCGCTCGAACTGTACGCCTCCTTCCACGAGCGCCCCGCCGACTGGCGGGCCCTCGCCGAACGCCTCGGGCTCGAAGGGCAACTGGGGGTCCGCTACGCCAAGCTGTCCGGCGGGCAGCGGCAGCGGCTCTTCATCGCCCTCGCCCTGGTCGGCGACCCGCGGGCCGTCATCCTCGACGAGCTCACCACCGGACTCGACCCCCGCGGGCGCCGCGACACCTGGGCCCTCGTCGAGGACATCCGGCGCGGTGGCGTCACCGTCCTGCTCGTCACCCACTTCATGGAGGAGGCCCAGCGCCTCTGCGACCGGGTCGCCGTCATCGACCGGGGCCGGGTCACCGCCCTCGACACCCCCGGCGGGCTCATCCGGCGGGCCGGGACCGCCCGTACCGTCTCCTTCGCCGCCGACACCCCGCTGGACCGCGCCGACCTGCTCGCCCTGCCCGGCGCCGTCAGCGTCGAGACCGTTGACGGGCGGACCGTCCTCACCGGCGACGACGCCACCGTCGACGCCTTCGTCCCGCTGCTCGCCCGCCGCGGGGTCACCGCCCGCGGCCTGCGCGTCTCCGACGCCACCCTCGACGACGCCTACCTCGACCTGACCGGAGCCGACCAGTGACCACCGCCACCCGCACCCTCCTGCGCACCGAGGTCCGGCTCTTCGGCCGCGAACCGGCCGCCCTGTTCTGGGTGATGCTCTCGCCCACCGTGCTGCTCGTGATCCTCGGGTCGATCCCCTCCTTCAGAGAGGCGTCCGCCGACCTCGGCGGGCGACGCGTGATCGACGTCTACGTGCCCGTGTCCGTCCTCTTCGCGCTCATCATGGCCGGGCTCCAGGCCATGCCCCCGGTCCTCGCCGGCTACCGCGAACGCGGCATCCTGCGCCGGATGTCCACCACCCCGGTCCGGCCCGGCGCCCTCCTCACCGCCCAGCTCGTCCTGCACGGCGTGGCCGCCCTGGTCTCCGCGCTGCTCGCCATCACCGTCGGCCGGCTCGCCTTCGGCGTCGCCCTGCCCGGCAACCTCCCCGGCTACCTCCTCGCCCTGCTGCTCGCCACCGCCTGCTCCCTCGCCCTCGGCTCGGCCGTCTGCGCCGTCTCCCGCACCCAGAAGATCTCCACCGCCGTCGGCTCGGCCGTCTTCTTCCCCTCGATGTTCACCGCCGGCGTCTGGGTGCCGGTCCAGAGCATGCCGGATACGCTGCGGGAGATCGTCGGGTTCAGCCCCTTCGGCGCCGCCTCCGAGGCCCTCGACGCCGCCGCCGGCGGCGCCTGGCCCGGCTGGGTCCCGCTCGTGGTGACGATCCTGTGGGCGGTCCTCCTCACGGGTGCCGCGATCCGCTGGTTCCGCTGGGAGTAGCAGAAATAGCAGGAGTAGCAGGAGCGGCGTGAGTAGCGGGATTGGCGGGAGTAGTGGGCCGGGGAAGGTCGGGGGAGACCGGGGAGGTCGGGGGAGAGATGGCTACGCGTGTGACGACCGTCGAGGAGCGGTGGCAGCAGTTCTTCCGGTGGGGGCCCTACGTGCTGCTGGGCGTCGGCGGGGCGCTCGCCGCGGCCTCCGCCGACGAGATCATGGACCACACCAGGACCCTCGTCGCCGGCGCCCTGTTCGCCGCCGTCCTCGCCCTCCAGCTGTGGTGGACCGCCCATCAGCGGGCCGTGCTGGAGACGTCCTGCGAGACGGCCACGCTCTCCGTCCCCGGCGCCCCCGGGCCCGCCGCGCTCTGCTACTTCACGGCCCGCACCGCGCTCGCCTTCGGGCTCACCTGGACCAACCCCTTCTTCGCCGTCTTCGCCTGCATCGGCTACTTCGACGCCGTGCACCTCCTGCCGCCCCGGCCCGTCGCCGTCCGCGCCGGGCTGGTCGCCGTCGCGCTCACCCTCGCCGGCTCCCAGTCCGGCGGGCTGCCGCCCCGCGGCATCGTCCAATGGGTCGCCTTCGCCGGGCTGTTCGTCCTCAACGGCTGCCTCGCCGTCGGCCTCTCCCACCTCGGCGTCAAGGAGGCCGAGAAGGCCCGCGAACGCGCCGCCACCATCGAGGCGCTGGCCCGCGCCAACGCCCGCCTCGAAGAAGCCCTGGAGGAGAACGCCGCCCTCCAGGCCCAGCTCCTCGTCCAGGCCCGCGAGGCCGGCGTCGCCGACGAACGCCGCCGGCTCGCCGCCGAGATCCACGACACCATCGCCCAGGGCCTGGCCGGCGTCATCGCCCAGCTCCAGGCCGTCGGCGCCACCACCGATCCCGGACTCGCCCAGGTCCGGCTGCGCCGCGCCGCCGACCTCGCCCGGCACAGCCTCGGCGAGGCCCGCCGCTCCGTGCAGAACCTCAGCCCGGTCGCCCTGGAGCACGACGCGCTGCCCGACGCGCTGCGCAAGACCGTCGCCGACTGGTCCGAACGCACCGGCATCACCACCCGGTTCACCGTCACCGGCACCGAACACCCCGTCCACGACGAGATCGCCGCGACCCTGCTGCGGATCGCCCAGGAGGCCCTCGCCAACGCCGAGCGCCACTCCGGCGCCGCCCGCGCCGGCGTCACCCTCTCCTACATGGGCGACGAACTCACCCTCGACGTACGCGACGACGGCCACGGCTTCGACCCGGCCGCCGTCCCCGCCCGCCACCGCACCGGCGGTTTCGGCCTCCACGGCATGCGCGCCCGCGCCGAACGCCTCGCCGGCAGCCTCGCGTTGGAGACCGAGCCCGGACACGGCACGGCGATCAGCGCTCGCGTACCGTTGGCCCCCCATGACTGAGATCACCCTCCTCCTGGTCGACGACCATCCCGTGGTCCGCGACGGCCTGCGCGGCATGTTCGAGACCGACCCCGGATTCCGGGTCCTCGGCGAGGCCGCCGACGGCGTCGAGGGCGTCGCCCTCGCCCTGCGCCTCGACCCGGACGTCGTCCTCATGGACCTGCGGATGCCCGGCGGCGGCGGCGTCGACGCCATCGGCGAACTCACCCGGCGCGGCGCCCGCGCCCGGATCCTCGTCCTCACCACGTACGACACGGACACCGACACCCTCCCCGCCATCGAGGCGGGCGCCACCGGCTACCTCCTCAAGGACACGCCCCGCGAAGAGCTGTTCGCCGCCGTCCGCGCCGCCGCCGAGGGCCGCACCGTGCTCTCCCCGGCCGTCGCCGGCCGGCTCGTCGACCGCGTCCGCACCCCCGCCGCGCCCGCCGACGAGCGCCTCTCGGCCCGCGAGCGCGAGGTCCTCGAACTCGTCGCCAAGGGCACCTCCAACCGCGAGATCGCCGCCGAGCTCTTCATCAGCGAGGCCACCGTCAAGACCCACCTCACGCACATCTACGCCAAGCTCGGAGCCAAGGACCGCGCCGCGGCCGTCGCCGTCGCCTACCAGCGCGGCATCCTCGGCCGCACCGGCTGACCGCTGCACCCAGCGTCAACGATCCGTGCGTCCCAGGCACACGACACCCCCCGCCCCGGCCCGCACACTGGAACCGCACGGGGCGGTCCACGGGGGACACCGGACCGCCGCGTGCCCCTTCCCCCGCCGGCCACCGCCGTCGCGCCGTGGTGGCCGGTGCGGGGTCCATCGCCGGGTCGCCGCACCCGCCCCGTAGGATCCCGCCCGATCGCCCACCGGGCGGGAGAACGAGGGTGGGGACCATGTACGACTCCAGGACACGCCGCCGCGCCGCCGCGCTGGCACTGCCGCTGCTGCTGACCTCACTGGCGGCCTGCCGGTCCGGCGGCCAGGACGCGAAGCCGGCCGCCACCCCCTCGCCCACACCGACGCCCGTCTTCTCGGTACGGCTCGACGACCAGCTCTCCGCCGCGAGCCGGGCCACCACGGCCACCGGGTCCTCCGCCTTCACCTGGACGCTGCGCTACGGCTCCGCCAAGGGGACGGCCGTGGAACGCGTGACCGGCGTCCAGGACTACGCCGCGGACACCGCCCGCGCCGAGCGGGTGGTCGAGATCCCGCGCGGCTTCCCGGCGGACGCGGCCCGCGAACTCGGCGGTGAGCCCGTCGGCTCGCGGAAGCCGCAGACCTTCGCCGTCTCGGGCAACCAGGTCTCCTACCGCACCGCGGACGGCGGCTGGCTGCGCTACTCCTCCGCCGCCTCCGGCGAGATCGTCGACCTGATGGACGGCGCCCTCCAGCGGGCCGGCGACGACGCGCCGTACGGCCGGACGCTCGCCGAGGTGGTGAGCGTCGCCGACGCGACCAGGGCGCCGGTGAAGGGGGCCGACGGCAGCCGCACGTACCAGGTGGACGTCCCGCTGACCTACGCCTCCGCCGCGCTCCCGCAGGAGCTCGACCTCACCCAGGACAGCGCGCGGCAGGCCCCCGGACCGATCCGGACGACCGTCGTCCTCGACAAGGACGGGCGGCTCCTCCGGGCCGGCGCCGACTACGCCCCCGCCCTCAAACTGCTGCACGACGAGCACCTCCTGAAGGGGGTGACCTCGCTGCGCGCCGAGTACGCGCTCTCCGGCCACGGGAGGACGTCCGTGCCGCCGCCGCCCGCCGGCCCGAAGGTCCAGGACGCCGAGAAGGCGCTGACCGACCTGCACCGGGTGAAGCCGGGCCGCTGCGCCTCCCTGGACACCGGACTCGGCACCCTGGCGCTCGTCCGGGTCGTGCCCTGCGGCGCCCGGGCCGACCTCCGGGTCTTCGGACAGGTCAGGTTCAAGGAGTCCCTGCGGGGCGACCCGGACGGCGTCGCCGTGCGCGAGGGCCAGGACCGGTGCGAGGCGGCCTACGGCTCGGCGCCGCACGCCTGGACCGCCGACGGACGGCCCGCCGGCCGCTTCACGACGTACGGACAGGGCACCACCTCCTCCGCGTACACCGGCCCCGACGTCGAGGTCGCGGGCGACTACACCTGCCTCGTCGAGATCCCCCGGTCCTAGCCGCCCACCCGCAGCAGCACCACCGACCGCCCCGCCACACTGATCGTCCCCCCGCCCCGGTGCACCGTCCCCGGGGCGCGGGACTGGTCCTCCGGGGCGGTGTCCACGATCCGCTCGTACGTGTCGGCCCACGGCGGGCCCGGCAGCCGGAAGTCCACCGGGCGTTGGCCCGCGTGCAGGACCGCGAGGAAGCTGTCGTCGGTGACCTGCTCGCCGCGCGCGTCACGGCCCGGTATGTCGCGGCCCGACAGGTAGAGGGCGAGCGTGGCCGAGGGCGCGTACCAGTCGGCCTCCGTCATCTCCGTGCCGTCGGCGGTGAACCAGGCCAGGTCCCGCAGCCCGTCGGCGGCCCGCCGGCCCGAGAAGAAGGCGCGCCGCCGCAGCACCGGGTGGCGGTGGCGCAGGTCGAGCAGCCGCCGGGTCAGCGTGAGGAGCTGGGCGCGGCCCGGGTCGTCCGGGAGGCTCCAGTCGAGCCAGCCGATCTCGTTGTCCTGGCAGTAGGCGTTGTTGTTGCCGCCCTGGGTGCGGCCCATCTCGTCGCCCGCGACGAGCATCGGCACCCCGGTCGACAGCAGCAGCGTGGTCATCAGGTTGCGCAGCTGGCGCCGGCGCAGGGCGGTGACCTCGGGGTCGTCGGTCTCGCCCTCGGCGCCGCAGTTCCAGGAGCGGTTGTCGTGGGTGCCGTCCCGGTTGCCCTCGCCGTTGGCCTCGTTGTGCTTGCGTTCGTAGCTGACGAGGTCGCGCAGGGTGAAGCCGTCGTGGGCGGTGACGAAGTTGACGGAGGCGTACGGGCGGCGCCCGCCCCAGGCGTACAGGTCGCTGGAGCCGGAGAGCCGGTAGCCGAGGTCCCGGACGTCGGGCAGGGCGCCGCGCCAGAAGTCCCGTACGGCGTCCCGGTAGCGGTCGTTCCACTCCGTCCACAGCGGCGGGAAGGAGCCCACCTGGTAGCCGCCGTTGCCCACGTCCCAGGGCTCCGCGATCAGCTTGACCCGGCGCAGCACCGGGTCCTGGGCGATGACGGCGAGGAAGGGCGAGAGCATGTCGACGTCGTGCATCGAGCGGGCCAGCGCCGCCGCCAGGTCGAAGCGGAAGCCGTCCACGCCCATCTCGGTCACCCAGTAGCGCAGGCTGTCCGTGATGAGCCGCAGCACCTGCGGCTGCACCACGTGCAGGGTGTTGCCGCAGCCGGTGTAGTCCGTGTAGCGCCGGGCGTCGGACGGGAGGCGGTAGTAGCCGCGGTTGTCGATGCCCTTCAGGGACAGGGTGGGGCCGAGCTCGCCGGCCTCGGCGGTGTGGTTGTAGACGACGTCGAGGATGACCTCGATCCCGGCGTCGTGCAGCGCCCGCACCATCCGCTTGAACTCGCCGACCTGCTGCCCCGCCGTCCCGCTCGCCGAGTAGCCGGCGTGCGGGGCGAAGTAGCCGATCGAGTTGTAGCCCCAGTAGTTGGTGAGGCCGCGGCGGAGCAGATGGTCCTCGTGCGCGAACTGGTGCACCGGCAGCAGCTCGACCGCGGTCACCCCGAGGCGTACGAGGTGCTCGATCGCGGCCGGGTGCGCGAGCCCCGCGTAGGTGCCGCGCAGGTGCTCCGGGATGTCCGGGTGGCGGGCGGTGAAGCCCTTCACGTGCAGTTCGTAGATGACCGAGTCCGGCCAGGGCGTCTTGGGCCTGCGGTCGTCGGACCAGTCGTCGTCGTCCTGGACGACGACCCCCTTGGGGACGTGCGGGGCCGAGTCCCGCTCGTCGCGGACGGTGTCGGCGACGTGCTGCTGCGGCCAGTCCCGCACGTGCCCGTACGCCTCGGGCGGCAGCGCGAAGGAGCCGTCGACGGCCCGCGCGTACGGGTCGAGGAGGAGCTTCGCCGGGTTCCAGCGGGCTCCCGTCCAGGGGTCCCAGCGGCCGTGCACCCGGTAGCCGTACCGCTGTCCGGGGCCGACGCCGGGCACGAAGCCGTGCCAGATCTCGTGGGTGAGCTCGGTCAGTTCGAGGCGCGTCTCGGTGCCGTCGGCGTCGAACAGGCACAGCTCGACGGCCTCCGCCCCGCCCGACCACAGCGCGAAGTTGGTGCCCGCCACCCCGTCGGGGCCGGTCCGGCAGCGGGCGCCCAGCGGAGTCGGCGCCCCCGGCCACACCACCCGCTCCGCCCCCTTCGGGGCGCGGGCACGCTCGTGTACCGCCTCCTGCTCGGCTGCGCTCGACACCGTCCCCGCCTCCCGCGGCTCTCCCCGTACGGGCGGGCGGCGGCGTCCCGGCCGCCGCCCTCGCACGTGGTCCTCCCACCTGTTCTGCCCGCACCGCCGTGCTCCCAACATGACCCGCACGCACGTTTCCCCTGGAGGGTGGCCGTCGTTGGGCCGGTCGTGAGACATGTGATGAAGCGGGCGGGGTTCGCGCTCGCCGTGGCGGGACTGTTGGCGGGCCTCGCGGGCTGCACCGGAGCCGGTGGCGGCGGCGGTGGCGGTGGTGGCGTGGACCTGGTCCTGCCGGGCAAGGCGCGGGCGCCGGGCGACGTGATCCGGGTCAGCCCCGAGGACGGCAGCCGGGGGGTGCCCGCCGACGGGCCCCTGGAGGTGAAGGTGGACAGCGGGCGCCTGGAGCGGGTGTCGGTGGTCCAGGTGGAGGACGCGCAGCGCACCCGGGTGGCGGGGGAGATCTCCACGGACGGGCTGCGCTGGCGGCCGGGCCCGGACACCCGGCTCGCGCTCGCCGCGAAGTACAGCGTGGACGCGGTCGCGCTCGACGCCCACGGGCGCCGCTCGGCCCGGCACACCACCTTCACCACCGTGGTGCCCGAGCACCGTTTCATCGGCTACTTCAAGCCGGAGAACCGGTCCACCGTCGGCACCGGCATGATCGTCTCCTTCTCCTTCAACCGGGAGATCGAGAACCGGGCGGAGGTCGAGCGGGCCATCAAGATCACCTCGGACCCGGCGGTCGAGGTCGTCGGCCACTGGTTCGGCAAGGACCGGCTCGACTTCCGCCCCGCCGCGTACTGGCAGCCCGGCACCGAGGTCACCGTCGACCTCGACCTGCGGGACGTGGAGGGCGCGCCCGGGGTGTACGGCATCCAGCGCAAGAAGGTCGGCTTCACGGTGGGCCGCTCGCAGGTGTCCCTGGTCGACGCCGAGCGGCACACGATGGAGATCCGCCGGGACGGCGAGCCGCTCACCACCCTGCCGATCACGGCCGGGGCGCCGAAGACCACCACGTACAACGGGAAGATGGTGGTCACGGAGTTGTACGAGGTGACGCGGATGGACGGGCGGACGGTCGGCTTCGGCGGCGAGTACGACATCAAGGACGTGCCGCACGCGATCCGGCTCACCGACTCGGGGACCTTCCTGCACGGCAACTACTGGGCCTCGGCGTCGACCTTCGGCTCGGCGAACGTCAGCCACGGCTGTGTCGGGCTGCGGGACGTGAAGGGCGGCGGCGCGGACACCCCGGCCGGCTGGTTCTTCGACCGGACCCTCATCGGCGACGTGGTCGAGGTGGTCAACTCGCGCGACAAGGAGGTCGCCGCGGACAACGGTCTGGGCGGCTGGAACATGGAGTGGAGCCGCTGGCGGACGGGCTCCGCGCTGCGCTGACCCCGAGCGGCCCGCGGCGCCCCGCACACCCCGCGTGAACTGGGACTGAACGGTGACATTCGCGTGGAAGTTTCGTGTCCGACGGTGTGATTGTCTAACGCCGTGTGCGCGGGAGGATGCGCACGGGGGTGGGGCCCGAGCTATGCCGGGTCGTGCGAGGGGAGAAGAACATAGTGAACGGGCAGCCGATATCCGGAGGGACCGCCGGACGACGGCGCGGAGGCGCCCGCCTGGGGGCACTGGCGACGGGGACGCTGCTCCTCGTGCTGACCGCGTGCGGGGGCGGCGGCGCCACCGGTGGCGGCAAGGGGAGCCAGGACCCGGCCGGGACCGGCGACAAGCAGGAGATCGCGGCCTCCGCCGCGGTCGTGACGATCGCTCCGAAGGACGGCGCCGACTCGGTCGCCACCAGCGGGGCGCTGAAGGTGACGGCCGATCAGGGCAAGCTGTCCACGGTCACGGTCGCCGACACCAAGGGCACCGCGGTCGAGGGCAGGATCTCCGCGGACGGCGGGAGCTGGGAGCCGCTCGGCCACCTGTCCGCCGGCACCCAGTACAAGGTGCACGCGGTCGCCAAGGACACCGAGGGCCGTGAGTCGGCGAAGGACACCACCTTCAGCACCCTCGTACCGAAGAACACCTTCCTCGGCCACTACACGCCGGAGGACGGTGCGACCGTCGGCGTCGGCATGCCGGTCTCGATCAACTTCACCCGGGGCATCACCGACCCGGAGGCCGTCGAGCGCGCCATCAAGGTGACGGCGGAGCCGGCCGTGGAGATCGAGGGGCACTGGTTCGGCAACGACCGCCTCGACTTCCGTCCCGAGGACTACTGGGCCGCGGGCACCAAGGTGACCGTCAAGCTGAATCTGGACGGCGTCGAGGGCCGCCCGGGCGTGTACGGCAAGCAGAAGAAGACCGTCACCTTCACCATCGGCCGCCGCCAGGTCTCCACGGTGGACGCGAGCGCCAAGACGATGAAGATCGAGCGCGACGGCAAGATCATCAAGACCCTGCCGATCACCGCCGGCGCGCCGTCCACGACCACGTACAACGGTCAGATGGTCATCAGCGAGAAGTACAAGGTGACGCGCATGAACGGCGCCACCGTGGGCTTCGGCGGCGAGTACGACATCAAGGACGTGCCGCACGCGATGCGGCTGTCCACCTCGGGCACCTTCGTGCACGGCAACTACTGGGCCTCGGCCTCGACCTTCGGCTCGGCCAACGTCAGCCACGGCTGCGTCGGTCTGCGGGACTCCCGCGGCGCCGGGGACAGCTCGACGCCCGCCGCCTGGTTCTTCGACCGCTCGATCATCGGTGACGTCGTCATCGTGAAGAACTCGCGCGACAAGCAGATCAAGCCGGACAACGGCCTCAACGGCTGGAACATGTCCTGGTCGGAGTGGAAGGCCTGACCTTCCCGCCCGACGACGCGGGCCCCGGTGCTGTGACCAACGGCACCGGGGCCCGTCGCGTTAACGGCGGCTAACCTTCGGACCATGACTGTGAACCTCGAAGTCGCCGAAGGCGTCGGCACGATCCGTCTCGACCGCCCCCCGATGAACGCCCTCGACATCGCCACCCAGGACCGGCTGCGCGAGCTGGCCGTGGAGGCGACCGAGCGCGACGACGTGCGGGCCGTGATCCTCTACGGCGGCGAGAAGGTGTTCGCGGCCGGCGCGGACATCAAGGAGATGCAGGTCATGGACCACGCGGCCATGGTCAAGCGGTCGCGCGCGCTGCAGGACTCCTTCACCGCGATCGCCCGCATCCCCAAGCCGGTCGTCGCGGCCGTCACGGGGTACGCGCTGGGCGGCGGCTGCGAGCTGGCGCTCTGCGCCGACTACCGGATCGCCGCGGACAACGCCAAGCTGGGCCAGCCCGAGATCCTGCTCGGCCTCATCCCCGGCGCCGGCGGCACCCAGCGGCTCTCCCGCCTGATCGGCCCGTCCCGGGCCAAGGACCTCATCTTCACCGGCCGCATGGTGAAGGCGGACGAGGCGCTGAGCCTCGGCCTGGTCGACCGGGTCGTGCCGGCCGCCGAGGTGTACGAGCAGGCGCACGCCTGGGCCGCCAAGCTGGCGCAGGGACCGGCGCTGGCGCTGCGGGCGGCGAAGGAGTCGGTCGACCAGGGGCTGGAGGCGGACATCGACACGGGTCTCGCCATCGAACGCACCTGGTTCGCGGGCCTGTTCGCGACGGAGGACCGGGAGCGGGGCATGCGCAGCTTCGTCGAGGAGGGTCCGGGCAAGGCCAAGTTCGTCTGAGGCGCGGCGTCGGGGCGGCCGTGACCGGCCGCCCTTTCGGCTGCCTTGGGCATATGCCGAACGAATCCCCCGGAATTGTCGATTCCGGGGGGTCGATTCCGGTGGAACGGCCCCCGCGCCCCGCTCCGTGCGGCCATGATGGGGGCATGGCGGGCCTGGATGGTATGGATCAACCGCGGCAGCACGGCGGTGCGACCGCCGCACGGTGGGTACCGGCCGCAGAGGACGAACAGGCCGCGGAAGCACTGCAGTTGTACGGGAACCCGGCCGAGGGGGATGTCCGGCTGCCGTCCCGTCCCGAGTCCGCCGCGGTCGCCCGCCGGCTCACCCAGTGGGTCGTGCTGCGCCAGTGGGCGCTCGGCCCGCAGATCTCCGAGCACGCGGTGCTGCTCGTCTCCGAGCTGGTCGGCAACGCCGTGCGGCACACCGGGGCCCGGGTGTTCGCCCTGCGCATGCTGCGCCGCCGCGGCTGGATCCGGATCGAGGTGCGCGACCCCTCGCGCGGGCTGCCCTGCCTGATGCCGGTGCACGAGCTCGACACGAGCGGCCGGGGCCTCTTCCTCGTCGACAAGCTGTCCGACCGCTGGGGCGTCGACCTCGCCCCGCGCGGCAAGACCACCTGGTTCGAGATGCGGGTCTCCGACCGCTAGCCGCCCGGGCCCGTCCCCGTGATGCACGAAAGCCCCCGTCCGCCGTGGTGGGGCGCGTGGGGGCTTCCGTGTGATGCGCCGTGGATCGGGGGGGGTGTATCCACGGCCGCCATGTCGACCTGGCCCGGGTCAATGGGGGTCGTGTCTCCGACTATGGCAGACAGGTGGCGTCTTCGCCAAAAGTCCCTACCGTGACAGATATGGACAAATGCGGACAGTTTACCAATGAATCGTTGGTGACATGGAGCACCGTCCTTATAAACGATGAATAAATATGGTGTTCATTGGGTGTTTCCTCGCCCTGTCCGCATGGTGGACGCCAGATCTCGGGCGTCAAACGTCCTGAATTGGCCCAATCGCCGTGATTCCGGCATACCCGCCCTTAAATGGTGCCGTGACACCCACCGACCGCCGCGGTGCCCTCCGGGCCGGCGCTGCCACCGCCCTCGCGGGAGCCCTCGCCACCGCCTGCGGAACGGAGCCACGCCCCGCACCGCCCCAGGGCCCCGCCCCCGCGCCCGCCGCCCCCTCCCCCCGGCGCTACCCCGGCCGCCCCGACGAGATCGCCAACGGCCCCCGGGACCGGCCCCGGGTCGCCCTCACCTTCCACGGACAGGGCGACCCCGCCCTCGCCCGCGCCGTCCTCGGCCACGCCGAACGGGCCGGCGCCCACGTCACCGTCCTCGCCGTCGGCGACTGGCTCGACCGGCACCCCGAGATGGCCCGCCGCGTCCTCGACGGCGGCCACGACCTCGGCAACCACACCCAGCACCACCTCGACGTCAACACCATGACCGAGGCACGTGCCTTCGACGAGATCCAGGCCTGCGCCACCCGGCTGCGCCGCCTCACCGGCTCCATCGGCACCTGGTTCCGCCCCTCCCGCACCCAGCACGCCGACCCGACCGTCCGCCGCGCCGCCCTGCGCGCCGGATACCCGCACGTCCTCTCGTACGACGTCGACTCCCTCGACTTCACCTCGCCGGGACCCGCCGCCGTCGTCGCCAACGTCACCGGCGGGATCCGCAACGGATCGGTGGTCAGCCTCCACTTCGGCTACGCCGACACGGTCGCCGCGCTGCCCCTCCTCCTCGCCGACCTCGACCGCCGCGGCCTGCGCGCGGTGACGACCACGGAGCTGCTGACCTGATGCCGATCCACGCCCCCCGCCCGACCCCGCGCACCAAGGGCCTCCTCGCCGCCGCCCTGCTCCTCGCCCTGGCCGGCTGCGGCAGCCCCCACCCCGCCGAACAAGGCGGCGGCACCAAGAAGGCCGCCGTGCTCCCCGCCGTACCGAAACCGGCCGCCGCCCCCGCCGGGCTGCCCGGCATGCCACCGCTGCTCAAGCCCGACGACGTCTACGCCGCCGACCGGCCCAACCGGCTCTCCCCGGTCGTCAAGGACTTCCCCTCCCGGGTGTACGTCCCCAACACCAGCTCCAACACGGTCTCGGTCATCGACCCCGCCACGTACAAGGTCATCGAGACCATCCCGGTCGGCAACCAGCCGCAGCACGTCGTCCCCTCCTGGGACATGAAGACCCTCTGGGTCAACAACAACCGCGGCCACACGCTCACCCCCATCGACCCGGCGACCGGCGTGGCCGGCAAGCCCGTCGAGGTGCACGACCCGTACAACCTCTACTTCACGCCGAACGGCAAGTACGCCGTCGTCATGGCCTCGCTCGACCGCGAACTCGTCTTCCGCGACCCGCACACCATGGAACGCCGCAAGACCGTCCCCGTCTCCTGCTACGGCGTCAACCACGCCGACTTCTCCGCCGACGGACGCTACTTCGTCGTCTCCTGCGAGTTCTCCGGCGAACTCCTCAAGGTCGACACCGAGAAGATGCAGGTCGTCGGTCAGCAGAAGCTGCCCTTCCAGGGCGCCATGCCCCAGGACGTGAAGATCTCCCCGGACGGCAAGACCTTCTACATCGCCGACATGATGGCCCACGGCATGTGGGTCCTCGACGGCGAGAAGTTCACCACCCCGACGCTGCTCCCCACCGGCAAGGGCTGCCACGGGCTCTACGTCTCCCGCGACTCCAAGGAGATGTACGTCTCCAACCGCGGCGAAGGCACCGTCTCCGTCTTCGACTTCACCCAGAACCGCCTCACCAAGAAGTGGCGGCTCCCGCACGGCGGATCGCCCGACATGGGCGGCGTCTCCGCCGACGGCAAGGTGCTCTGGCTCTCCGGACGGTACGACTCCGAGGTGTACGCCATCGACACCGCCACCGGGAAGCAGCTCGCCCGCATCCCCGTCGGCAGCGGCCCGCACGGCCTGGCCGTCTACCCGCAGCCCGGCCGCTACTCCCTCGGCCACACCGGCATCTTCCGCTGACCCACCCCACCCGGCGGGGGCGGGCCCGGCCCCGCCGGGCCCCCCGCCGTCCGCCGGCCCTAGCCCGCGACCAGCAACGCCTCGGCGCCCACCGGACGGTAGCCCGCCGCCTGGAAGGTGCGGACGCTGCGCGCGTTGCCCGGGGTGTTCTGCGCCCACACCACCGTGTCCGGGGTCAGCTGCCGGGCCGCCCTCGCCAGCGCCCGGCCCAGACCCCGGTGCCGCGCCTCCTCGTCGACCTCGACCGCGACCTCCATCCGGCCCGCCACGCCCCGGCCCAGGATCAGCAGGCCGCCGTCCGCCGCCCACACCCGGACCTCGTCGCGGTACTTCAGCGCCCGCGCCACCCGGGGATGGTCCTGGTCCTCGATCTCCCGCAGCTCGATCTCCGGCTCACCCGGCAGCGCGTCGGCGACCGTCATCAGGTCGACCGCGTTCACGTACCGGCCCGTGCGCGCCATCAGCGTCGCGTGGAACCGCGGCGTCATGCTCGCCACCAGCGGATCCGTCGAGGCGGACGCCAGCTCCGCGCGGATCCACTCCGGGTCCTCGTCCAGGAACACCACCGAGTGCGCGGTGAACGACAGCACGCCCGCGTCCCGCGGGTTCGGCTGTGGAACGATCGTCGTCGACCCGTCCGCGGGCGGGAACTCCCCGCGCGCCGCGGCTGCCAGTATCCGTGCCACTTCGCTGTTCATACCCCCATCATCGGGCACCGAGGGGCCCGATAATCTGACCCCCTACATCAGGCACCTCGAAGGGGCGGAAGCATGGCGGACATCGATTCGGCGCGCACGGCATTCAACAAGTTCGACGTGGACGGTGACGGCTTCATCACCGCCGCCGAGTACAAGAGCGTCATGGCGCAGCTGGGTGACTTCAACGTCACCGAGTCCGTCGCCGAGGCGCTGATCAACCGCCAGGACACCAACGGCGACCACAAGCTGTCCTGGGACGAGTTCTGGAACAACCTCAACAAGGCCTGAGCCTCGCGGGGCGAGGACGGGCGGCGCCGTACGCCCACGCGCGTACGTCGAGTCGCCGCCCGTCCGACCCTCCTCCGTCCCGTCCGTCCCGCCGGTTTCGTGACGCTCCGTACACGACGAGCGGATATCCGTGGCGGGGAGGAAGATGGGGAGTGATCCTCCCACCCCCTCATCCTCATGTTCACTGCCGTGCGACTGGCGCGTCGATCTCTGATGGCCGTGCTTCTGAGCGCAGCGATCAGCGTGGGCCCCTTCGCCCTCACCCCCCTCGCCTCGGCCGCCCCCGAGCGGCTGCTGAAGGTCGAGGCGCTCTCCCTGAGCCCCGGGTCGGGCCCCGCCGGCACCAGCGTCTCCGTGACCGGTACCGGCTTCGAGGACTGCGACGTGGCCCAGCTCGGCCTGGAGGGCGGACCCACCACCTCGGCGTACGTGAAGCAGGCCACCCACACGCTCTCCGGCGTCGTCCGGATCCCCCAGGGCACCTCGCCCGGCGCGCACCGGATCGTGGCCGACTGTTCCCCGGACGCCGACCACGCCACCGGCACCTTCACGGTCACCGACCCCGGCGGCGCCCCCCAGCCCCCGCCTCAGCCCCCGGACCAGACTCCGTCCGTCACCCTCGACCGCTCGAAGGGCGCGCCCGGGACCTCGTTCACCGTCCAGGGCTCGGGCTTCGGGAAGTGCTCCGCGGAGGACGTCGAGCTGTACGTGGACCAGACGAAGGCGCTGGACTACCGCATCGACGTCGGAGCGGAGACGGGCACCTTCTCCCAGTCGCTCGACGTCCCGAAGGACGCCAAGCCGGGCACGTACTCCATCCGGGCCGTGTGCGTCGGCTACCCGGACGTGTCGGCGAGCGCGCCGTTCACGGTGACGGGCGAGGAGAAGCAGAACGGTGGGGTCACGGAGACCGGCGGGACGACTCAGGATGGTGGGACGACGCAAGACGGAGGGACCACTCAGGACGGCGGGACGACCCAGGATGGTGGGACCACGCAGGACGGCGGGACCACCGACGGCGGCGGCACGACCGACGGCGGTGGCACGACCGACGGCGGCGGTACGACGGACGGTGGCGGTTCCGCCTCCGGTGGTGGCACCGGTGGTTCCACCACCCCGGTCGGCTGGATCGTCGGGCCCGCCTCCCTCGGCGGGGCGCTCGCGCTCGCCGTGGCCGCCGGGGCGTACTTCGGGCGGCTGCATCGCGGTCCCCGCTGGGTCCGCGGGCATGTGAAGGCCACGCTCCGTCCGGTCGCCGGCAGTGCCGAGCTGACCGAGACGCGGGCGCCCGGCGAGCCGCCCACCCACGCGACGCGGCTGGACCCGCACCCGGACCCCGGCCGGCAGAGCCTCGACGAGGAGGAGGACCGATGAGCACCACCGCGGCCCGCGCGGCCCCCGCGACCGTCCGCTCGTTCCTGCTCGGGCCGGGGGAGGACCTCGACGGCCCGCTGCGCGCCCACGGCACGGCGGGCCCGCTGCTCGCGCCGGTGCGGGGGAGGACGCCCGCCGCCGACCGGGCCGTCGAGCACGAGCTGGCCGGTGTCGTGGACGAGTTCCTCGGCCTCGACGTGCTGGACCTCGCGGCCGGCGGCTGGCGCGGCCACTCGGCGCTGCGGGCCGCCGCCCGGCGCACCCGGGAGCTGCCGGGCAGCGAGGAGGTCGTGGCGCTGGCGACCCACCGGATCACCTCGACGCACCGGCCGTACGTCGACGTCTACGTGGACGGCGCGAAGCTGGGCACCCTCCAGTTGGAGCTCACCCTGGTCTTCTGGGTGTCCGGGTTCGTCTGCGTGGTCCGGGACGCGTGTCTGACCGGGGTGACCTCGGGGACCTGCTCGGTGGACGCGAGCCTCGCCGTGCAGGGCGCGGTCATGGTCGAGCGCAAGGGCGGCCCGCTGGACCTGCCGGGTACCTTCGCGCTGCGCGGCCCGGTGCCGCTGCTCGCGCAGGAGCCGGCGCCGGACCCGTACCGGGCCCGGACCGTCCCGGGGGTCAGCGGCGGCTGATCAGCACTCGATGATGTTCACGGCGAGGCCGCCGCGCGCGGTCTCCTTGTACTTCACGCTCATGTCGGCGCCGGTCTCCTTCATGGTCTTGATGACCTTGTCGAGGGAGACCATGTGGCTGCCGTCGCCGCGCATCGACATCTTCGCCGCCGTGACGGCCTTGACCGCCGCCATGCCGTTGCGCTCGATGCACGGGATCTGGACCAGGCCGCCGACCGGGTCGCAGGTGAGACCGAGGTTGTGCTCCATGCCGATCTCGGCCGCGTTCTCGACCTGCTCGGGGGAGCCGCCGAGCACCTCGGCGAGGGCGCCGGCCGCCATCGAGCAGGCCGAGCCGACCTCGCCCTGGCAGCCGACCTCGGCGCCGGAGATGGAGGCGTTCTCCTTGAAGAGCATGCCGATCGCGCCGGCGGCGAGGAGGAAGCGGACCACACCGTCCTCCTTCTCCTCCGGGGTGCAGGAGCCGGTGCCGAAGTTCATGTAGTAGTGCAGGACGGCGGGGATGATGCCGGCCGCGCCGTTGGTCGGGGCGGTGACCACCCGGCCGCCCGCGGCGTTCTCCTCGTTCACGGCCATCGCGTAGAGGGTGATCCACTCCATCGCGTGCGCGGCCGGGTCGCCCTCGGAGCGCAGCTTGCGGGCGGAGGTGGCGGCGCGGCGGCGGACCTTGAGGCCGCCGGGCAGGATGCCCTCGCGGGACATGCCGCGCGAGACGCAGGCCTGCATGACGCGCCAGATCTCCAGGAGGCCGGCGCGGATCTCGTCCTCGGTGCGCCAGGCCTTCTCGTTCTCCAGCATCAGCGAGGAGATCGACAGGCCGGTCTCCTTGGCGAGGCGGAGCAGCTCGTCGCCGGTGCGGAAGGGGTACTTCAGGACGGTGTCCTCGGGGACGATCGGGTTCTCGCCGGCGACCGCGTCCTCGTCGACGACGAAGCCGCCGCCGACCGAGTAGTACGTCTTCTCCAGGACGAGGGCGCCCTCGGCGTCGTACGCGAAGACCGTCATGCCGTTGGCGTGGTACGGCAGCGCCTTGCGGCGGTGCAGGATCAGGTCGTCGTCGAAGGAGAACGGGATCTCGTGCATGCCGAGCAGGTTGATCCGGCCGCTCGACTTGATCCGCTCGAACTCCTCGTCGGCGTGCTCGACGTCGACGGTCCGCGGGGAGTTGCCCTCCAGGCCGAGGAGGACGGCCTTCGGGGTGCCGTGGCCGTGGCCGGTGGCGCCCAGCGAGCCGTACAGCTCCGCTCGTATCGCCGCCGTGTGGGCGAGCAGCCCCTCGTTCTTCAGCCGGCGGGCGAACATCCGGGCCGCGCGCATGGGGCCCACCGTGTGGGAGCTCGACGGGCCGATGCCGATCGAGAACAGGTCGAAGACCGAGATGGCCACGGGGGACTCCTTGTGGGGGCTAGACGCCGTTGTCTGCCGGGGTGGCGCAGAAACGAAGAGCGGTGGAGCAAGGGGCCGGGGCACCGCGCTCACTGTCCAGTGTGCGCGGTGCCCCGGAGGTTTCGTACGAACGGGCGCAAAAGAACCCGGTAACAAAAGGGTACGAAACTACTTCAGGCCGGGGTACAGCGGGTGCTTGTCGGCGAGCGCCGTCACCCGGGCCTTCAGCGCCTCGGCGTCGAAGCCGGGCTTCAGCGTCTCGGCGATGACGTCGGCGACCTCGGCGAAGTCCTCGGCCTGGAAGCCGCGGGTCGCGAGGGCCGGCGTGCCGATGCGCAGGCCGGAGGTGACCATCGGCGGGCGCGGGTCGTTCGGAACGGCGTTCCGGTTGACCGTGATGCCGACCTCGTGGAGACGGTCCTCGGCCTGCTGGCCGTCGAGCTCCGAGTTGCGCAGGTCGACGAGGAGCAGGTGCACGTCGGTGCCGCCGGACAGGACGGAGACACCGTGCGCGGTGACGTCGTCCTGGACCAGGCGCTCGGCGATGATGCGGGCGCCGTCCAGGGTGCGCTGCTGGCGCTCCTTGAACTCCTCCGAGGCCGCGACCTTGAAGGAGACGGCCTTGGCCGCGATCACGTGCTCCAGCGGGCCGCCCTGGAAGCCGGGGAAGACCGAGGAGTTCAGCTTCTTGGCGAACTCCTTCTTCGCCAGGATGATGCCGCCGCGCGGGCCGCCGAGCGTCTTGTGCGTGGTCGAGGTGACCACGTCCGCGTACTCGACCGGGTTCGGGTGCAGACCCGCGGCGACGAGACCCGCGAAGTGGGCCATGTCGACCCACAGGTAGGCCTCGACCTCGTCGGCGATCCGGCGGAACTCGGCGAAGTCCAGCTGACGCGGGTAGGCGGACCAGCCCGCGATGATCACCTTGGGGCGGTGCTCCTTGGCGAGGCGCTCGACCTCGGCCATGTCGACCAGACCGGCCTCGTCGACGTGGTACGCGACCACGTTGAACTGCTTGCCGGAGAAGTTCAGGCGCATGCCGTGGGTCAGGTGACCGCCGTGCGCCAGGTCCAGGCCGAGGATCGTGTCGCCCGGCTGGGCGATCGCGAAGAGGGCGGCCTGGTTGGCGGAGGCACCGGAGTGGGGCTGCACGTTGGCGTACTCGGCGCCGAACAGGTCCTTGATCCGGTCGATGGCGATCTGCTCGGCCACGTCGACGTGCTCGCAGCCGCCGTAGTACCGGCGACCGGGGTAGCCCTCGGCGTACTTGTTGGTGAGGACCGAGCCCTGGGCCTCCATGACCGCGACCGGAGCGAAGTTCTCCGAGGCGATCATCTCGAGGGTGGACTGCTGGCGGCGGAGCTCGGCGGCGACGGCGGCGGCGACGTCCGGGTCCAGCTCGTGGAGAGGGGTGTTCAGAAGCGACATGAATCGATCCCTGGGGGTCTCGGTTTAGCCGGCGGTGAAGGCGGTGTACTCGTCGGCGGTGAGCAGGTCGTCCGGCTCGCCCGCGAGGCGCACCTTGAACAGCCAGCCGCCCTCGAACGGAGCGGAGTTCACGAGCGCCGGGTCGTCGACGACGTCCTGGTTGGCCTCGACGACCTCGCCGGTCACCGGGGCGTACAGGTCGCTGACGGACTTCGTGGACTCCAGCTCGCCGCAGGTCTCGCCCGCGGTCACGGTGTCGCCGACCTCGGGGAGCTGCACGTAGACGATGTCACCGAGCGCGTTGGCCGCGTGCTCCGTGATGCCGATCGTGGCGACGCCGTCCTCGACGGCCGACAGCCACTCGTGCTCCTTGCTGTAGCGCAGCTGCTGGGGGTTGCTCATGACCTGATTCTCCTGGATCGAGGGAGTACTGATGAACGTGGGTCTTGCGTGCTGAGACACGAAGTGAGACATCCGGGTGAGGGAAACGTCACTCCTCGGGGACCCGGGTGCGTCACCCGGGTCCCGTCATGTCACTTCTGGCGCTTGTAGAACGGCAGCGCCACGACCTCGTACGGCTCGTGCGCACCACGGATGTCGACGCCGACGCCCTCGGTGCCGGGCGCGGCGAACTCCGCGTCCACGTACGCCATGGCGATCGGCTTGCCCAGCGTCGGCGACGGGGCGCCGGAGGTGACCTCGCCGACGACCTGCCCGTTCGCGACGACGGCGAAGCCGGCGCGCGGGACCCGGCGGCCCTCGGCGATCAGGCCGACCAGCTTGCGCGGCGGGGCGGACTCGGCGCGCTCGGCGGCCTTCTCCAGCGCCTCGCGGCCGACGAAACGGCCCTCGTTGGTGGTCTTCTCGAACTTGACGACCCGGCCGAGGCCCGCGTCGAAGGGGGTCAGCGCGGTGGTCAGCTCGTGGCCGTACAGCGGCATGCCCGCCTCCAGGCGGAGCGTGTCGCGGCAGGACAGGCCGCAGGGGATCAGGCCGACGCCCGCGCCCGCCTCGGTCAGCGCCCGCCACACGCCCTCGGCGTGCTCGGGCTTCAGGAACAGCTCGAAGCCGTCCTCGCCCGTGTAGCCGGTGCGGGCGATCAGCGCGGGCACGCCGGCGACGGTGCCGGGCAGACCGGCGTAGTACTTCAGACCGTCCAGGTCGGCGTCGGTGAGGGACTTCAGGATGCCGGGGGACTCCGGGCCCTGGACGGCGAGCAGCGCGTAGGCCTCGCGGTCGTCGCGGACCTCGGCGTCGAAGCCCTCGGAGCGGGCCACCAGCGCGTCCAGGACGATCTGGGCGTTGGAGGCGTTGGCGACGACCATGTACTCGGGGGCCTCCGTCTCGCCGAGGCGGTAGACGATCAGGTCGTCGAGGATGCCGCCGTCCTCCTGGCAGATCATCGTGTAACGGGCGCGGCCGTTGCCCACCGTGGAGATGTTGCCGACGAGGGCGTGGTCCAGGAGCTCCACGGCCTGCGGGCCCGTGACGGTGATCTCGCCCATGTGGGAGAGGTCGAAGAGGCCCGCCTGGTTGCGGACGGCGTTGTGCTCGTCGCGCTCGCTGCCGTAACGCAGCGGCATGTCCCAGCCGGCGAAGTCGGTCATGGTCGCGCCGAGCGAACGATGCAGCGCATCGAGGGCGGTCAGGCGGGGGGCAGTGCTCATCGGGTGGCTCCCGGGTCCCAGGGCGTGCGGGGCACGACATGCATGACGGAGGACGGTGTCCTCCCCATCTGTCATGGAACCTGAGAGGTTCACCGAGGGCATCCTCGGCTTGCACCTTGGGTGGGACCGCGACAGGCGCGGCCCGCTTTTCAGATCTGCCTCATCCACGCGGTACGGGGCCTGAGAGATTCAAGGGAGGAACTTGCTCCTTCGGCGCCCGGGCGCACCCAGTGACTGCGGTGCGTGACCGGAACTCTCCCGCGCGGATTCGAGCGGCCGGTATGTGGTTGTGGACGCTCGTGCGAGCGTCTGCGCGCACATCATTGCACGGCGGTTCGGCCCGGCAAATCGCTTGCGTCTCATTACCCTTTCTTTACACTTCGTGGGCAAGGGTCTCCGCAGGGCCTACCAGGGGGAGCGACGCGATGCAGATGCCGCCGAGGATGCCGATGCGTCCAGGCCCGCGCGCCGGAGCGTACGCGGCGGGCGCGGGCATACCCGTACAGCGCGCCGGAGCCCGGGCCCGCGCCCGGACCCGCCGCGGCCGGCTGCTGCGCGACCTGCGCGACCGGGGCGGCCGGAGCCCCCGCGCCCTGGCCTTCGCCCCGGGCGACGTCGTGGTCGTCTCCGGACTCCCCGGCAGCGGCAAGTCGACCCTCATGGGCCGTACGGCCGAGGGCCGCGCCATCGACTCCCAGCACACCCGCGAGCGCTGGGAGGCCCGGCTGCCCCGCTTCCTGCCCTACGCCGTCTACCGCCCGCTCGCCCGCCTCGCGCACTACGCGGGGCTCCGCCGCGTCCTGCGCTCCGGCGCGAGCGTCGTCGTCCACGACTGCGGCACCCAGTCCTGGGTGCGCGGCTGGCTCGCCCGCGAGGCCCGGCGCCGCGGCACCGCCCTGCACCTGATCCTGCTCGACGTCGAGCCCTCCACCGCCCGTGAAGGACAGCTGGCCCGCGGCCGCGGCGTCTCGGGCTACGCCTTCGCCCGCCACCGCCGCGCCGTCGGCCGGCTGGTGGGCACCGCCGAGGCCGGCCGGCTGCCGCCCGGCTGCGCCTCGGTCACCCTGCTCGACCGGGACGCGGCCGACAGTCTGCGGAAGATCGAGTTCCGCGACGTGTCGTGAGGCACTCCACGGCCTTTCCGCACCTTTTTCGGTCACGGCGGCGCCGACGCGCCGTTAAGGTGCTGAACCGCACCATGTGCCGAGAGGGTGGGAGAAGACGAGACCGTGGACGTGACGTGGCCGGGCAATGAGCTCGAAGAAGTACTGGCCGCCTCGCTCGGCAACCCCTCGGCCGGCGGCCGACTGGTCGAGGTGCTCGGGCGCAGCCCCGTATGGGTCCCGCTGCCCAACGGCGGAAGCCCCGACAGCAGCGACCTCGACCTGCCCACCCTGGAGATAGACGGCTACGCCTACGTGCCCGTCTTCAGCTCCGAGCAGCAGTTCCTCGCCTGCGTCGGCGCCCACATGTCCTTCACCGTCGCCCCCGCCCGCGACTTCGCCCGCGGCCTGCCCCCGCAGCTCGGCATCGCCGTGAACCCCGGCGGCACCGTCGGCGTCCCGCTGCCGCCGCCCGCCGTCGCCGAACTCTGCCGGACCGGCCGCACCCCCCTCGACGGCCCCGCCAGCGGCGGACGCGTCCGCCTCTTCGAGCCCGACTGGCAGGACGACCCCGTCGACTTCCTCGCCGCCGCCTCCGCCGAGTTCGAGGCCACCGGCACCGTCGCCACCGCCCGCCGCGTCCTCGCCAGCGTCGAGGGCACCGAACCCGCCCTCTTCATCGGCGTCCAGCTGCTCAGCCCCGAAGCCGACCGCAACGGGCCGCTCGACGCCCTCGGCCGCGCCCTCGGCCGGGTCGAGGCCGCCTGGCCGGTCAACCTCATCCTGCTCGACGTGGCACAGGACCCGGTCGGCGACTGGATGCTGGCGAAGGTGCGCCCCTTCTACCAGCGCGCCGCCGTGTGAGCGCCCCCCTGTTTAAGCTGAACTGATTCAAGCCGATCCACACCGCGATACGGACGACGAGGGGCGGGACCCAAAGGTGAGCGCGTCAGGCACCGCTGCGACCGGAATGGTCGAGCACACGCTGCGCCAGGTGACACCCGGGCGCCCCGACGCCTACGAGCAGCTGCTGCACGCCCTCGCCACCGCCGACGTCTGGATGCTGCTCTGGCAGGGCTCGCCCGGCTCGCCCGACGCCCAGTACGGGAACATGGAGGTCGACGGCTTCGGCTACGCGCCGTGCGTCACCTCCGCCCAGGAGCTCGCCGCCTCCGGCTGGAACCGCGCCCACGAGCTCGCCTCCGGCCTGGAGATCGCCCGCGCCCTCTACCCCGACCGCTGGGGGATCTGGCTGAATCCGCACGCCCCCGGCGGCGGCGTCGGCATCCCCTGGGCCGATCTGCGCCGCATCGCCACCGGTCTGGACCGGATGCCCGCCGGACCCCTGCGCCTGAGCGAACCGGCCGTGGAGATCCCGCAGTTCTACGCCCTGCTCACGCAGAACGCCCACCGCACCCCCGCCGTGCGCTCGCTGCGCCGCGCCTGGGTGCAGCCCGCGCTGGGCTCCCCGTACCTCGCCATCGGTCTGGACCTCTACGACTCCTCGCCGGCCTCCGTCGAGGCGGTGCGCACGATGATGCGCCAGACCGTGACGGCCGTCCCCGAGGGGCTGCCCGTCTCCACGGTCGCGATGTCCGACGCGTACGACCCGGTCGCGATGTGGCTGCACGCCCACGCCCGGCCCTTCTACGACCGCGACGCGCACGCCGCCCCCGCGCCGGCCCCGCAGACCCCCGGCTACGGCTACCCGCCGGCCGCGCCCCGCCCGTACTGACCCGACCCGGACGGGTACGTCCGTTCCGTCACTTCCGTCACCCCAATTCACTCCTGCACGGCAGGAGTTGAGCGGGATGTCCGGTCTGGTCGAATAGCGGCCGAGTTGGTCCGCTCACACGATCACGACGTCCGGATAACGGAAGACACCGCACCGCATCACGTTTACGCAAACATTCCTCTTGGGGTCTGGCGGGTGATCGCGGACACATTGAAGACTCCCCGGAACACCAGGCGTTCGGCTCCCCCCGAGCCGGTGCCCAGCAGTTGTTCCACCGAGCCGCTACCCGCGGCGGGCAAGGGCCGGCGACCCGGCGGCCGAGAGGGGTCCTCACCACGATGACGGCACCACTGCACGAGACGAATGCGGCCGAGCAGGCCGCGGCCGTCGACGCCGTGCCCGACGCGCCGGCCCAGGCGATCGAGGGACGTTCCCCCTGGAAGATCGCCTGGACCCGGCTGAAGCGCGACAAACTCGCCCTCGCGGGCGCCTTCGTGGTCGTCTTCCTGATCCTGGTCGCTCTCTTCGCCCCGGTCATCGTCGGCCTCCTCGGTCACCCTCCGGACGAGTTCCACGAGGACCAGATCGACCCGCTCTTCGGCACGCCGATCGGCTCCTGGGGCGGTGTGAGCTCCGACTTCCTCTTCGGCGTCGAGCCGGTCAACGGCCGCGACGTCTTCAGCCGCATCGTCTACGGCGCCCGGATCTCGCTGCTCGTGGCCTTCGCCGCGGCGCTCTTCGCGGTCCTGCTCGGCACCGTCCTCGGCGTCGTCGCCGGCTACTTCGGCGGCTGGATCGACGCGGCCCTCAGCCGGGTCATGGACGTCATGCTCGCCTTCCCGCAGCTGCTGTTCACCATCGCCCTGGTCTCGGTGCTGCCGAACCAGCTCCTCGGCCTCGACGGTTCGGGCGTCCGCATCGTCGCCCTGGTCGTCGTGATCGGCTTCTTCGGCTGGCCCTACGTGGGCCGCATCGTCCGAGGCCAGACGCTCAGTCTGCGCAACCGGGAGTACGTCGAGGCCGCCCAGAGCCTGGGCGCCGGCCGGCTGTACATCCTGCGCCGGGAGCTGCTGCCCAACCTGATCGCCCCGATCATGGTCTATACCACCCTGATGATCCCCACCAACATCCTCACCGAAGCGGCGCTCAGCTTCCTCGGTGCGGGTGTGAAGCCTCCCACCGCTTCCTGGGGGCAGATGCTGTCGACGGCCATCACCACCTACGAGGCCGACCCGCTCTTCATGGTGATCCCCGGCCTCGCGATCTTCATCACCGTGCTGGCGTTCAACCTCTTCGGCGACGGCGTGCGCGACGCGCTCGACCCGAAGAGCTCCCGCTGACCGTACGCCGTTCACCGCAAGACCAGCCCCTGCCGCTGTCGACAGGAGGCACATCCCCCAACGGCGGACCACCGTGACAACGGCCGCCATTACTTCGGAGGTTGCTCGACCATGACTCTGAACAGCTCCCAGAGGCGCAGAATCGCCGCAGGCGCGCTGCTCGCCGCGGCCACGATGGTCGCGACCACCGCGTGCGGCGGCGGCAAGGGCGGCGACAGCGGCGCCAAGGGCGGCAAGGCGGGTGCGCCCGGCTTCAACGCCGCGGTGAACCAGGTCGCCAGCCCCTCCGACAAGAAGGGCGGCGAGCTGAAGTTCATCGGCTCGCAGGAGGCCGACTCGTGGGACCCGCAGCGCGGTTACTACGGCTTCGTGTGGGACTTCCAGCGCTACTACACGCGCCAGCTGGTCTCGTTCAAGTCGGAGCCGGGCGCCGCCTCCACGGAGCTGGTCCCGGACCTCGCCACCGACGCGGGCAAGGTCTCGGAGGACGGCCTCACCTACACGTTCACGCTGAAGGACGGCGTGAAGTGGGAGGACGGCAAGCCGATCACCTCCAAGGACGTCAAGTACGGCATCGAGCGCATCTGGGCCCAGGACGTCATCTCCGGCGGCCCGATCTACCTCCAGCAGGTCCTCGACCCCAAGAAGACCTACGCGGGCCCGTACAAGGACACCGCCGCGGACAAGCTGGGCCTCAAGGCGATCGAGACCCCGGACGACAAGACCATCGTCTTCAAGCTGCCGGTCGCCAACGGCGACTTCCTGCAGATGCTGGCGATGCCCGCCGCCTCCCCGGTCCGCCAGGACAAGGACACCAAGGCCAAGTACGGCCTGAACGTCTTCTCCTCCGGCCCCTACAAGTGGCAGTCGTACTCCCCGAACAAGTCCATGAAGCTCGTGCGCAACGAGAACTGGGACGCCAAGTCGGACAACATCCGCAAGGCCCTGCCGGACACCATCAGCGTCACGTTCACCACGAACGCCGACGACATGGACAACCGCCTGATCGAGGGCGAGTACGACCTCGACATCAACGCGACCGGTGTCGGCGCCGCCGCCCGCCAGAAGGTCCTCCAGCAGAACAAGGCGAACGCGGACAACCCGCAGACCGGCTTCATCCGCTACGCGGTCTTCCCGCAGACGGTCATCAACAACGTCGAGTGCCGCAAGGCCATCATCTACGCGGCCGACTCGAAGTCCCTCCAGACCGCCCGTGGCGGCCCGCAGGCCGGTGGCGACATCGCCTCCAACATGCTGCCGCCGGCGATCAAGGGTGCCGACCCGAAGTACGACCCGTACGGCAAGCTGGGCGGTGCCCCGGACCTCGCCAAGGCGAAGGACGCGCTGAAGAAGTGCGGTAAGCCGAACGGCTTCAAGACCACGATCGCGGTCCGCAACAACAAGAAGATCGAGATCGCGACCGCCGAGTCCCTCCAGCAGTCGCTGAAGGCCGTCGGCATCGACGCCCAGATCGACCAGTTCGACGGCGCCCAGACCTCCGGCATCATCGGTTCGCCGAAGGTGGTCAAGGAGAAGGGCTACGGCATCATCATCATGGGCTGGGGCGCCGACTTCCCGACCGGCCAGGGCTTCCTGCAGCCGCTCGTCGACGGCCGCTTCATCCTGCAGTCCGGCAACAACAACTTCTCCGAGCTGAACGACCCGGCCGTCAACGGCCTGTTCGACCAGGCGCTGAAGGAGACCGACCCGACCAAGGCCGGCGAGCTCTACAAGCAGATCAACACCAAGGTCTCCGAGGCCGCGGTCTACCTGCCCTTCACCCACGAGAAGAACATCATCTGGCGCGGTTCGCGCCTGACCAACGTCTACACGGCCGACGCCTACAACGGCCGCTACGACTACGCGTCGCTCGGCGTCGTCAAGTAAGTCGCCTCCAGCCGAGTCTGAAACCAACTCGCTCCAACGGCGCACCCGCCGCTAGGTCCGAAGGGCAGGTGAGGGCCGTGCGCGGCGGCCGGGGAACCCGATCGGGTTCCCCGGCCGCCGACCGGCCGACCGCATGCTTGCATACATAATCCGACGACTCTTCGCGGTCGTCATGATGCTGCTCGTCGTCACCCTGGTGACGCTCAGCATCTTCTTCCTCATCCCCAAGCTGACCGGCAGTGACCCTGCCGCGATGTTCGTCGGCAAGCAGGCGGATCCGGCTGCCATCGAGGGCGTCCGTCAGAAGCTGGGCCTCGGCGATCCGATCCTGGTGCAGTTCTGGCACTTCGTCTCCGGAATCTTCGTCGGCCGCGACTACGTGGGCGGCGGCGACTCGATCCACTGCGCGGCGCCCTGCTTCGGCTACTCGTTCAAGACCGAGCAGGACGTCTGGTCCATGCTGGTCGACGCCTTCCCGATCACCCTGTCCATGGTCATCGGCGCGGCCGTGCTGTGGCTGGTCCTCGGCGTCTCCACCGGTGTCCTCTCCGCGCTCAAGCGGGGCACGATCGTCGACCGCGCGGCGATGATCACCGCGCTCGCCGGCGTCTCGCTCCCCATCTTCTTCACGGCCATGCTGGCGATGCTCGTCTTCCGCACCCAGCTGGGCTGGCTCGACGCCACGTACGTGCCGTTCGGCGAATCGATCGGCGGCTGGTTCGGCGGTCTGATCCTCCCGTGGGTCACCCTCGCCTTCCTGTACGCGGCGATGTACGCGCGCCTCACCCGCGCCACCATGCTGGAGGTCCTCGGCGAGGACTACATCCGCACCGCGCGGGCCAAGGGCCTGCCGGAGCCGGTCGTGCTCGGCAAGCACGCCATGCGCTCCACCATGACGCCCATCCTGACCATCTTCGGCATGGACCTCGGCGCCCTCGTCGGCGGCGCGATCCTCACCGAGACCGCGTTCAACCTCCAGGGCCTCGGCTGGATGGCCATCAAGGGCGTGAGCGACCGCGACCTGCCGCTGATCATGGCCGTCACGCTCATCACCGCCGCCTGTGTCGTCCTCGCGAACCTCGTGGTGGACCTTCTGTACGCAGTGATCGACCCCCGAGTGAGGCTGGCATGACCGACAAGCTGGCACGGACCGGCGCCGCCGTCGGCGAGCCGGTCGCCACCGGGAACGCGCCCTCCGACGCGTTCCTCGACGTCCGCGACCTGAAGATCCACTTCCCGACCGACGACGGCCTGGTCAAGTCGGTCGACGGCCTCTCCTTCCAGCTGGAGAAGGGCAAGACCCTCGGCATCGTGGGCGAGTCCGGCTCCGGCAAGTCGGTCACCTCGCTCGGCATCATGGGCCTGCACACCGTCGGCCAGTACGGCCGGCAGAAGGCCCGCATCTCCGGCGAGATCTGGCTCAACGGCCGGGAGCTGCTCACCGCCGACGCGGACACCGTGCGCAAGATGCGCGGCCGCGAGATGGCGATGATCTTCCAGGACCCGCTGTCCGCGATGCACCCGTACTACACGGTCGGCGCCCAGATCGTGGAGGCCTACCGGGTCCACCACCCCGTCGACAAGAAGACCGCCCGCAAGCGGGCCGTCGAACTCCTCGACCGGGTGGGCATCCCCGAGCCGGCCAAGCGCTTCGAGAACTACCCGCACGAGTTCTCCGGCGGCATGCGCCAGCGCGCGATGATCGCGATGGCGCTGGTCAACAACCCCGAGCTGCTCATCGCGGACGAGCCGACCACCGCGCTCGACGTGACCGTCCAGGCGCAGATCCTCGACCTGATGCGGGACCTGCAGAAGGAGTTCGGCTCCGCGGTCGTCATCATCACCCACGATCTCGGCGTGGTCGCCGAGATCGCCGACGACATCCTCGTGATGTACGGCGGACGGTGCGTGGAGCGCGGCTCGGCCGAGGACGTCTTCTACGAGCCGAAGCACCCCTACACCTGGGGTCTGCTGGGCTCCATGCCGCGCATCGACCGGGACCAGACCGAGCGGCTCATCCCGGTCAAGGGCAACCCGCCGAGCCTCATCAACGTCCCCAGCGGCTGCGCCTTCAACCCGCGCTGCCCGTACGCGGACCTGCCCAAGGGCGGCATCACCCGGACCGTACGCCCCGAGCTGACGGAGACCGGTTCCCGACACTTCTCGGCCTGCCACATGTCGCAGGAGGAGCGGAACCGGATCTGGACCGAAGAGATTGCGCCGAAGCTGTGAGCGAGACGACGGAACCCCTGCTGAAGGTCACCGGCCTGCAGAAGCACTTCCCCATCAAGAAGGGGCTGCTGCAGCGGCAGACCGGCGCCGTGAAGGCGGTCGACGGCATCGACTTCGAGGTCTACCCCGGGGAGACCCTCGGCGTGGTCGGCGAGTCGGGCTGCGGCAAGTCGACGATGGGCCGCCTGATCACCCGCCTCCTGGAACCGACCGGCGGGAAGATCGAGTTCGAGGGCACGGACATCTCGCACCTCGGGGTCGCGAAGATGCGTCCGCTGCGCCGCGACGTCCAGATGATCTTCCAGGACCCGTACGGTTCCCTGAACCCGCGCCACACGGTCGGCGCGATCGTCTCGGCCCCCTTCAAGCTCCAGGGCGTCGAGCCCGAGGGCGGTGTGAAGAAGGAGGTCCAGCGCCTCCTCGGCCTGGTCGGTCTCAACCCCGAGCACTACAACCGCTACCCGCACGAGTTCTCGGGCGGCCAGCGCCAGCGCATCGGCATCGCCCGCGCGCTCGCGCTCAAGCCCAAGCTGGTGGTCGCGGACGAGCCCGTCTCCGCCCTGGACGTCTCCATCCAGGCGCAGGTGGTCAACCTCCTGGACGACCTCCAGCAGGAGCTCGGCCTCACCTACGTGATCATCGCGCACGACCTGTCGGTCATCCGGCACGTGTCGGACCGCATCGCGGTCATGTACCTGGGCAAGGTCGTCGAACTCGCCGACCGCAAGTCCCTGTACGAGTCCCCGATGCACCCGTACACCCGCGCGCTGATGTCCGCGGTCCCGATCCCGGACCCGCGCCGCCGGGGCCAGAAGACCGACCGCATCCTGCTGACCGGTGACGTCCCGTCGCCGATCGCCCCGCCGCCGGGCTGCCGTTTCCACACCCGCTGCTGGAAGGCGACAGAGGTGTGCAAGATCCAGGAGCCCCCGCTCCTGGAACTGCGCCCGGGCCAGCGGGTGGCCTGCCACCACCCGGAGAACGCCGAGGGAGTGACGGTCCCCGCAGCCCGCGAGTCGGTCGAGGTGACAATCACGAAGAAGCCGGAGCCGGCCGAACCGAAGCCGTCCGAGCCGGAGCCGTCGACCGAGGAACCGGACACGACGGACCGTCCGACCCCGGAGTCCTGAGCACGCCGCGAGGCCCCCACCGCCCCCCGGGCGGCGGGGGCCTCGCTCGCGTCCGGGCGGCGGGGGCCTCACTCGCGTCCGTGTGTGCGCCCCCGGGAAGAACCGGCACAATTGGGCGGTGCTCCACGATCTGTTCAATCCCTCCGTCCAGCACGCCCTGGACCTCATCGGCATTTTCGTCTTCGCGATCTCCGGCGCCCTCCTGGCCGTACGCAAGAACTTCGACGTCTTCGGCATCGCGGTCCTCGCGGAGGCGACGGCGCTGGGCGGCGGCATCGTCCGCGACCTGATCATCGGCGCGGTGCCCCCGGCGGCCTTCACGGACCTCGGCTACTTCCTGATGCCGCTGGTCGCGGCCGTCCTGGTCTTCTTCCTCCACCCCGAGGTGGAGCGCACCCAGACCGCGGTCAACGTCTTCGACGCGGCGGGCCTCGGACTCTTCTGCGTGACGGGCACCACCAAGGCGTACGACTACGGCCTCGGCCTGACCTCCTCCGCGGCGCTCGGCCTGGCGACGGCCGTCGGCGGCGGTGTGCTGCGCGACGTGCTGGCCAACGAGGTGCCGTCGCTGCTGCGCTGGGACCGCGACCTGTACGCGGTGCCGGCGATCGTGGGCGCCACGATGGTGGTGCTGTGCATCCGTTTCGACGTGCTGAACGTGTACACGAGCAGCGCGGCGGTGCTCGTGGCCTTCCTGCTCCGCCTGCTGGCGATGCACTACCACTGGCGGGCGCCGCGCGCCTGGAACCGCCGCTCCTCCGCCCGCGAGGACGCCGAAAAAGCTACCGCTCAGTAGCTAAATACTGTACGGTCGCCGCCATGAGCACGAGCAGCATCGAGGCGACGAGCGAGTTCGACCGCGACACCGCCGTCACCCTCCGCGCCCCGGGCGTCTACGACGCCGACCTCTCCGCGGGCTGGACGATCATCCAGGCGGTCAACGGCGGCTACCTCCTCGCCCTCCTCGGCCGCGCCCTCGGCGACCACCTGCCGCACCCGGACCCGTTCACGATCTCGGCGCACTACCTGACGCCGTCCGTGCCGGGCCCGGCGGTCATCCGCACGGAGACGGTCCGCACCGGCCGCACCCTCTCCACCGGCCAGGCCTCCCTCTTCCAGTACGCGGAGGACGGCACCGAGGTCGAGCGCATCCGCGTCCTCGCTTCGTACGGCGACCTCGACGCGCTCCCGGACGAGGTCCGCACCACGGCGACCGCACCCACCATGGCACCCATCGACCAGTGCTTCGGCGCCTCCGACGGCCCGACCCCCCAGATCCCCGGCTCGTCGGCGATCACGGAACGCCTGGACATCCGCCTGGACCCGGCGTGCGTGGGCTGGGCGATCGGCGCCCCGTCCGGCAAGGGCGAGATGCGCGCCTGGTTCGGCCTGGCCGACGCCCGCGACCCCGACCCGCTCTCCCTCCTCCTCACGGTCGACGCACTGCCCCCGACCTCGTTCGAGCTGGGCCTGAAGGGCTGGACCCCCACGGTGGAGCTCACCACCCACGTCCGCTGCCGCCCGGCCCCCGGCCCGCTGCGCGTCTCCATCACCACCCGCAACCTGGCGGGCGGCTTCCTGGAGGAGGACGCGGAGGTCTGGGACTCGGCCGACCGCCTGGTGGCCCAGTCCCGCCAGCTGGCGAGGGCGCCGCGAGCCTGAGCCCGCGAGGGCCCGACGACGACGGCGGGAGCCTGAGACCGCGAGGGTCCGACGACGACGGCGGGAGGGGGCCGGGGCCGGAGCGGGGGTGGTGGTGTCCGGACGTGGCGGCGCCCGTAACGAGCGCAGCGAAGTGAAGGTCGCAGTCCGGACACCACCACCCCCGCGGAGGTCCCGGCCCCCGTGAACCCACGGGGTGAAGGCCGTGACGCGATCCGCACGCCACAAACAGGCCACACGACGACCCCCCACACCCGGCCTCGTAGAATCAACCCACCATGGCTTACCTCGACCACGCGGCGACCACGCCCATGCTCCCCGAGGCGATCGAGGCGATGACCGCCCAGCTCGCCGTCACGGGCAACGCCTCCTCGCTGCACGCCGCGGGCCGGCGCGCCCGGCGGACCGTCGAGGAGGCCCGCGAGACGCTCGCGAGCGCGCTCGGCGCCCGCCCCAGCGAGGTCGTCCTCACCTCCGGCGGCACGGAGGCCGACAACCTCGCCGTCAAGGGCCTCTACTGGGCCCGCCGCGCCGCCGACCCGCGCCGCACCCGCGTCCTGTCGAGCCCGGTCGAGCACCACGCCGTGCTGGACGCGGTCGACTGGCTGGCCACCCACGAGGGCGCCACGGTCGAGTACCTCCCGGTGGACTCGTACGGCCGCGTCCACCCCGAGGCCCTGCGCGAGGCCATCGCCCGCGACCCGGGCTCGGTGGCGCTGGCCACCGTGATGTGGGCGAACAACGAGATCGGCACGATCATGCCGGTCCGAGAACTGTCGGACGTGGCAGCCGAGTTCGACGTACCCCTGCACGCCGACGCGGTCCAGGCCTTCGGTCAGGTCCCGGTCGACTTCGCCGCGTCCGGCCTCGCCGCGATGACGGTCTCGGGCCACAAGATCGGCGGCCCGTACGGCATCGGCGCCCTGCTCCTGGGCCGCGAGTACACCCCGGTCCCGGTCCTGCACGGCGGCGGCCAGGAACGCCACGTCCGCTCGGGCACCCTGGACGTACCGGCCGTCGCGGCCTTCGCCGTGGCGGGCCGCCTCGCGGCGGAGGGCCGTGAGGAGTTCGCCCGCACGGTGGGCGCCCTGCGCGACGAGCTGGTCACGGCCGTCCGTACGGCGGTCCCGGACGCGCTGCTGGGCGGCGACCCGGACGACCGCCTCCCGGCCAACGCGCACTTCACGTTCCCGGGCTGCGAGGGCGACTCCCTCCTCCTCCTCCTGGACGCGGCCGGCATCGAGTGCTCGACGGGCTCGGCCTGCACCGCGGGCATCGCGCAGCCGAGCCATGTGCTGCTGGCGACGGGCACGGACCCGGACCTGGCCCGCGGCACCCTGCGCTTCACGCTGGGCCACACGTCCACGAAGGAGGACGTGGCGGCGGTGGCGGAGGCGATCGGCCCGGCGGTGGACCGCGCCCGCACGGCGGGCCTCAGCTGACCGGCGGGCTTCAGCCGCCCATCGGGCTGCGACCGACCGACGGGGCCTTCAGCCGCCCGGCGAGGGCGTAGCCCGGTCCAGCCGCGCCCGCTCCTTCCGCACGAGCCCCATGTACCGCTCCCAGTCCCAGTGCGGCCCGGGGTCGGTGTGGTCGGTCCCGGGCACTTCCACGTGCCCGATGACGTGCTTCCGGTCGACGGGTATCCCGTACCGCCTGCATATGTCGGCGGTCAGCCGCGCCGACGCCGCGTACATGGCCGGCGTGAAGTCCTCGGGCCGGTCCACGAAGCCCTCGTGCTCGATGCCGACGCTGCGCTCGTTCATGTCCCGGTTGCCCGCGTGGTAGGCGACGTCGAGCTCGCGGACCATCTGCGCGATGTGCCCGTCCTTGCGCACCACGTAGTGCGCGGCGGCGGCGTGCGCGGGGTCCTTGAAGACCCTCACCGCCGAGGCGTAGCTGCCCTGGACGACGTGGATCACGACCCGGTCGACGGTGTAGTCGTCCGGCCGGTCGGCCCGCCGCCAGTTGTAGTCGGAGGCCGCGGTCCACTCGGCGCCCTTGTGGTCGAGCTCGCCCTCGGTCCGCCGCCGCTCGGTCCCCGGCAGCCGCCACCACAGCCGGGCCAGCTCGTCCCGGGCGAGCACGGCGCTGCCGGCGAGGGCGACCCCGCCTCCGATCAGGAACCCCCGCCGAGAAACCCCGCCCTTGGAGCCCTTCACACCTTTCCCGCTCTTCCCGCTCTTGCCGCTCTTGCCGTTCTTCGTGCCACTGTTCCGATTCCCCTGCTTCCCCATATGACCGAGAACGCTTACTCCGGCGACCACGGTTCCCCGGCCCCGTACCCTGGTAGGGCTATGACTCAGACCCCGCAGCAGCGCCCCCTCCGTGTCCTCGCCGCCATGTCCGGCGGTGTCGACTCCGCCGTCGCCGCGGCCCGCGCCGTAGAGGCGGGCCACGACGTCACCGGCGTGCACCTCGCCCTCTCCGCGAACCCGCAGTCCTTCCGCACCGGAGCGCGGGGCTGTTGCACCATCGAGGACTCGCGCGACGCCCGCCGGGCGGCGGACGTCATCGGCATCCCGTTCTACGTGTGGGACCTGGCCGAGCGCTTCCGCGAGGACGTCGTGGACGACTTCGTTGCGGAGTACGAGGCGGGCCGCACGCCCAACCCGTGCCTGCGCTGCAACGAGAAGATCAAGTTCGCGGCGCTCCTCGACAAGGCCCTCGCGCTCGGCTTCGACGCCGTGTGCACCGGCCACTACGCCACGGTGCTGGTGCGCGAGGACGGCACGCGCGAGCTGCACCGGGCCTCGGACATGGCCAAGGACCAGTCGTACGTGCTGGGCGTCCTCGACGAGAAGCAGCTGGCGCACGCCATGTTCCCGCTCGGCGACACGCTGACCACGAAGGACGAGATCCGGGCGGAGGCGGAGCGGCGCGGCCTCGCGGTCGCGAAGAAGCCCGACAGCCACGACATCTGCTTCATCGCGGACGGCGACACCCAGGGCTTCCTCGCGGCCCGCCTGGGCAAGGCGGAGGGCGACATCGTCGACGAGTCGGGCGCCACGATCGGCACCCACGAGGGCGCGTACGGCTTCACCATCGGCCAGCGCAAGGGCCTGCGCATCGGGCACCCCGCGGCGGACGGCAAGCCCCGCTACGTCCTCGACATCTCGCCGGTGAACAACACGGTCACCGTCGGCCCCGCCGAGTCCCTGAACGTCACGGGCCTCACCGCGATCAAGCCCCGCTGGTGCGGCACGCCCCCCGAGGGCCCCGGCCGCTACACGGCCCAGCTCCGGGCGCACGGCGGCGAGACGCCGGTCGACGCGGCGATGCGGGACGGCGAGCTGGTCGTCACCTTCGACGAGCCGGTCAAGGGCGTGGCGCCGGGCCAGGCGATCGTCCTGTACGACGACACCCGCGTGGTGGGCTCGGCGACGATCGCGACGACGGTACGGGCGACCCGCCAGCCGGCCTGACGGCCCGCCCTCTCACCCGGCGAAGCCGGTGAACCCGGCGGTCTCGTCCAGGAACTCCCCGAGGAACTCCTCCAGCACCGGCGCGAGCACGTGCGGCGCCACCTCGTGCGTCTGCCCCGTGAGCGTGCGGTGCCGTCCGCGGGGCACGGCCGCGGCGACCGTGCGGGCCGCCCGTCGCGTCCCGGCGGGGCTGGAGCCGCCGTCGAGCACGAGGACGCGGGCCAGGACCCGGCCGAGCCCGTCGGCGGCCTCCGCGGCGTACGGCGGCTCGTACACCGACACCGCCCCGACCGGCACCCCGGCCGCGGCGGCGGCGAGCGCCAGCCCCCCGCCGGAGGCCGTGCCGTGCACGGCCGCGGCCCCGCCGACGGCGTCCACGAGCAGCGCGAGGTCGCCGATCTCGCGCTCGACCGGCCCCGCGCCGTCCCGCCGCTCGTAGACGACGACCGGGAAACGCCGGGCGAGCAGCCCGGCCAGCACCCGCTCGCCGCCGCCCACCAGGATCACCGGGGGCCCGCCGCCGTCCCCGTACCGCTCGTAGGGGATCCGCGTCCCGTCCTGCGCCGTGACCAGGCCCGGAGTCCGGCCCGCCGTGAAGTACACCTCGTCCATGGAAGCTCAGACCGGGGCGGCGCCCGGAACTCATCGCTCGGCGGCGGAACTTCCCGAAAAAACCTCGGCACCGGCGCGAACGCCTACCGTGGAGCCATGAACATCTGCGTCTTCCTCTCCGCCGCCGACCTCGACGAGCGCTACACGACCCCCGCCCGCGAATTCGCCACCCGCCTCGGAAAGGCCGGTCACACCCTGGTCTGGGGCGGCTCGGACACGGGCCTGATGAAGGTCGTCGCGGACGGTGTCGAGGAGGCGGGCGGGCGGCTGGTCGGCGTCTCGGTCGACTTCCTCGCCGCGAAGGCCCGCCCGCGCGCGGACGAGATGGTCGTCACGAAGGACCTCGCCGAGCGCAAGGCGCTGCTGCTCGCCAAGTCGGACGCGATCGTCGTCATGGTCGGCGGCACCGGCACCCTCGACGAGGCCACCGAGATCCTGGAGCTGAAGAAGCACGGCAAGCACGCCAAGCCGGTCGTCCTGCTCAACACGGCGGGCTTCTACGACGGCCTCAAGGCCCAGTTCCGCCGCATGGACGAGGAGGGCTTCCTTCCGCTCCCGCTCGCCGACCTCGTCTTCTTCGCGGAGGACGGGGCGGCCGCGCTGGCCTATCTGGAGGAGGCCATCGGCTGAGCGGCCGGACTCACCGTCTGCTCCCGCAATCCCCGCACGGACACTCTTGTGCGGGGCCGAGGGGTCCTGGTAAGGCGCGGAGCACCCGGTCTCCCTGTCTCGCTTCACGATCGCATACGGCCGCGCGAACTGCGTTAGCCTCTCGGGGGCGTGGGGCGGAACACAGAGAAACTCGGGGGAGCCGTGTCCTATTCGGAGCGTTGGCAGGAACTGTTCGGGGAGACCGGCGAAGGCCCGGCGATGCGCCTCGCCTCCACCGCTCCGGAACCCGGCACCGGCGGCGCCGCCGACCTCAAGCACAGCGGCGGCCCCTGGACCAGCGCCTCCGGCACCGCCGCCGAACTGCGAACCAGCACGGAGACCAGCCGCTCGGCGCTCGGCCCCGGCCACGAAGGCGTCGACACCGGGGTCGCCGGCCTCGCTTCCGTCGCGGCGCTCAAGAGCGTCCTGACGTCCTGGGAGGAGCGCCTCCAGGCGGTACGGGACGAATGCGAGCAGCTCAAGGGGCCGCTGCTGACGGTCGCCAAGGAGATGGGCGAGACCGAGACCGCGATCGAGAAGTCCTTCAAGGGCGTCGACGGCGGGCCCGAGGCGGGTGAGCGGCGATGACCGGCACCCTCACCTGGCGGCAGCTGCGCGACCTCAGGACCACCGAGCTCACGGAGGCCGGCGACACCTGGCACGCCGTCTCGAACCGCTCGGACTCCGACCGCGTCCGGGTCGACCGCGCGATGTCCGCGAAGCTCCGCGAGACGCAGAAGAGCGAGTCGGCGGACGCCGCCCTCGGCCGCCTCCAGCGCCTCAGCCGCAACTTCCAGTACCTGCACACCGAGTGCGGGCTCGTCCGCACGGCGCTCAACGGACTCGCGAGCGACCTCGCCGAGCCGCAGAACCGTCTGAAGCAGGCCCTCGCGGACGCCGCCGCCCTGAACTTCACCGTCCACGAGGACGGGTCCGTGAGCTACCCGGCCACCGAGGTGCAGGACCTGACCGGGGCGAAGAAGCAGGCCCCGGGCAGCAGCGTCCAGGGCAGCTCCCGCCTGCCCCTGGAACCGCCCGGCCTCGGCACCGGCGGGAAGTCGCCGCTGTACCCCGGCTACCAGGGCTTCCAGCCGCTCAACCCGAACGCGGCCAAGGCGCAGGACGTGGCCGACCGCATCGCCCGGGCCGTGCGGTCCGCGCAGGAGATCGACGCCCGCTACGCCAAGACGCTGGGCGCCCTCAAGGCGGAGAAGGGCCTCGACGTCACCGAGGCCACCCTGAAGGACGTCGCCCGCGACACCGCCGACGTACGCTCCACCGCCGGCATGCACCTCGGTACGGCCGTCCCCCAGGACAAGAGCCCCGCCGAACGCAAGCAGTGGTGGGACGGCCTCACCGACGAACAGCGCCAGGAGTACCTGGAGGTCGCGCCGGACCTGATCGGCGACCTGGACGGCATCCCGGCCACCGCCCGCGACGAGGCCAACCGCACGTACCTGCCGGTCCTCATGGACGAGCTGGCCCGGCGGGGCGGGGACGACGCGGGGACGAAGCTGGACGCGCTGCGGGTGCTCCAGGACAAGCTGAAGGAGCCGACGCGTCCGCCGCTCTTCCTCCTGGGCATCGGTGACGAGGGCAACGGGCGCGCGATCGTCTCGTACGGCAACCCGGACACCGCGCGGAACGTCTCGGCGTACGTACCGGGCCTCGGGACCAAGCTCGACGACGACTTCGTCAAGGACACGATGAAGCGGGCCCAGGACACGGCGATCGGCGCGCGGCGCATCGACCCGTCCAGCGCCTCGATCGTCTGGCTCGGCTACGACGCCCCGCAGGGCGTGGACGTCATGTCCAAGGGCGACGCCCAACGGGGAGCCCCCGCGTACAACCAGTTCATGGCGGGGCTCTCGGCGACGAACGAGAACGCGGACCCGCACGTGACGGCGATCGGGCACTCCTACGGCTCGCTCACCGTCGGCACCGCCGCCAAGCAGTCCGGCGGGATCCCGGGCGTGGACGACGTCATCCTGCTCGGCAGCCCCGGCGTGGACGCGCAGAAGGCGACGGAGCTGGGCGTGGGCAAGGGCCATGTCTTCGTCGGCGCGGCGGACAACGACCCGGTCACCCATCTGCCGTCGAAGGACGAGGCGGTGGTCGGCCTGCTGACGGGAGGCCCGACAGGCGTCCTGGTCGCCCGCGACCTCCTCGACTGGGGCAACGACGACGTGTACTTCGGCAAGGACCCGGCGAGCGAGGCTTTCGGGGCGCAGCGGTTCAAGGTCGACGACGGTCCGAGAATGGTCCTGGAACTGGGTGGTTTCGACGCCCACTCCCAGTACTTCACTCCCGAGAAGGACCAGGTGTCGGCAGACAACATCGCCACGATCGTGGCGGGACACCCCGAGGACATCGTGAAGGAGCAGCCCCGATGAAGCGAATGACGCGGACCGGCCGCATGGCTTGTGCCCTCGTCGCGGCAAGCGCGCTGCTCGCGGGATGCGGGCTCGCGGACGACAAGAAAGACGGAGGAGCCGTGGTGGCGGGCATGAACATGCAGGGGGCGGCGGAGCGTGCCGACGCGATGTTCTACGCGACGGTCGGGGCGATCAAGCCCGAGATCGAATGGGTCCATGACACGACGACGACCGGCAGCTGCGACCTCACGCGCTACTGGACCGTGATGACCGTCATCTCCGAGCAGCGGCGGGGCGGTTTCCTGGGTGTGGTCGAGCGGACCTGGAAGGCGAGCGACTACCGGATCAAGACGGTCAAGCCGAGCAAGGACCGACCGGCGATCTACGCCACCTCCCCGGACGGCTTCGGGATCAGCGTGCTCTTCGGGCACGACGGGCAGGCGTTCTTCGAGGTGACCACCCCCTGCGTCGGCGAGTCGAAGGTGGCCGCTCCCACCAAGGTGGCGCACGGCCGCACGTACGAAGGTGACATCCCCACCCCCAACGTCCGCTCCGACTTCTGGTCCGCCCCCACACCCCTGCCCTGACCCCCGGGAGCTGAGACCATGGGCCCCATGGCAACTCATGTGATTACCGGAGCGGGTTCCGGCATCGGTGCCGCCGTCGCGCGGCGGCTGCACGCGCGCGGGGACGAGCTCGTGCTGCACGCGCGGGACGCGGGGCGGGCGAAGGAGCTGGCGGCCGAGTTCCCCGGGGCGCGGACGCTCGTCGGGGACCTGGCGGACCCGGACCGGCTGTCCTGGGCGTTCTCGCACCAGAGCATGCCCGAGCGCGTCGACACCCTCCTGCACATCGCGGGCGTCGTCGACCTCGGGCCGGTCGGCGAGCTCACCCCCAAGGCCTGGCACCACCAGCTGAACGTCAACCTGGTCGCCCCCGCCGAGCTGACCCGCCACCTCCTGCCCCAGCTGCGGGTCACCAAGGGCCATGTCGTGTTCGTGAACTCGGGCGCCGGCCTCAACGCGCACGCGGGCTGGAGCGCGTACGCCGCCTCCAAGCACGGCCTCAAGGCGCTCGCCGACTCCCTGCGCCACGAGGAGCACGGCAACGGCGTCCGGGTCACCTCCGTGTACCCGGGCCGCACGGCCAGCCCCATGCAGGCGAAGGTGCACCAGCAGGAGGGCAAGGAGTACGACGCGGAGAAGTGGATCGACCCCGAGTCGGTGGCGACGACCATCGTGATGGCGATGGACCTGCCGCGCGACGCCGAGGTCAACGACCTGTCGGTCCGCCCGGGTCGCTGAGCCGATGACGGGGGGCGGGACGACGGGCGGCGACCCGGCCACCGGGGATGGGACGGCGACGCACAACGCAGCCGCCGGCCCCGAAGCGGCGACGCGCAACGCCGTCACCGGCGGGGCGCACGGCACCGTCGTGCAGGCCGGGCACATCGAGCAGCTGGTCGTGCGGCAGGGGCCGCCGCCGGCCGACGAGGTCACCGTCGCCCCGCCGTGGGGACGCCGGGGCACTCCGCTCCGGGGCCGGGACGACCTGCTCGCCCGGCTTCGGACGGCCGACGGCACGCACGTGCTGTACGGGCTCGGGGGCGTCGGCAAGACCAGTCTCGCCCTGGAGGTCGCGAACGCCTTCGCGGCCGGGGGCGCGCCGGTGTGGTGGGTCGCCGCCCAGGACTCGGGCCGGCTCGCGGGCGGTCTGCGCGCGGTCGCCCGCCGGGTGGGCCTGACCGAGGCCGAACTGGCGGCCGGTCAGACCGCCGACCTGCTGTGGGAGCGTTTCGCGGGGCTCTCCGGGCCCTGGCTGCTCGTCGTCGACAACGCGGACGAGCTCGCCCTGCTCGACGGGCCCGGGGCCCTCGCCGCCGGTACGGGATGGGTGCGCACCCCGGCGGGCGCGGGCGGGCTGGTGCTCGTCACCACCCGGGACGGCGACCCGGCGGCCTGGGGCGCCGGGCCCGTCCTGCACCCGCTGGGCGCCCTGTCGGGGGCGGAGGGCGCCCGGGTCCTCGCCGACCGGGCGCCCGCCGAGGCCGGGCCCGCGACGGACGCCGCACTGCTCTCCGTACGGCTCGGGGGGCTCCCGCTCGCCCTGGACAGCGCCGGGCGCTACCTCACCTCCGTCGGCGAGCGGCCCGCGTTCCTCCGTACCCCCGGCGAACCCGCCACGTACGGGGCCTATCTCGCTGCCCTGGGAGCCGGGGACGTCCCCCTGGACGCCGACGGCACCCTCGCCCGCATCTGGGCCATGTCCCTGCGGCTGCTCCGGGACCGGGGCCACCATCATGCCGAGGACCTGCTCCGCCTCCTCGCCGGTTTCGCCGACGCGCCCGTACCGCTGCGAGTGTTCGACCCGGAGCGGATCACCGTCCCGCCGGGCGAGCTGTGGACCTGTCTGCGGGCCCTGGACCGGCTGGGGCTCGCGTCCCTGCGGACGGACGGGGAGCCGGTGGTGACGCTCCACCCGCTGGTGAGGGACGCGCACCGGGGCGAGCGGGAGCGGCTGTCGCAGGAGCTGGCGGTGCGGATCGAGGACCCGAAGGCGCTGGGCCCGCTGTGGCCCCTGCTCGTTCCGCACCTGCTCCACGACCTGGGGCCGGGCGTGGGCGGGACCGGCTGGACGGGCGCCGTCCTCGCGGTGCGGTCGCTGAGCGTGCGGGGCCTGGTCCTGGCCGCCGCCGAGCGGGGGGCGGCCGTGCACGAGGGCGCGGGGCGCCACCTTCCGGCGGGCCACCGCACCGTTCTGGCGGCCGGCTGCGAGTACGGCGACGCCCTGCTGGCCTGCGGGCGGGAGCACGAGGCCCTGGACATGCTGGACAGGCTCATCGAGGAGGCGGCCTCGGCGCCCCGGTCCGATCCGCTGCTCGTGCTGCGGGCCCGTAACCAGAGGGGCGTGGCCCTTCAGCAGTGCGGCGATCTCGAAGGCGCCCGGGTCGAGTTCGCCGCCGTGATCGACGGCGAGTCCCACCTCCTGGGGGAGGACGACCAGCAGACCCTGGCGGCCCGCGCCAACCTGGCCATGATCCTCGCGCAGCTGCACCGGACCGAGGAGGCCCTGGCGGAGATGGACATCGTGCTGGCCGCGGAGACCCGCCTGCTCGGGCCCGAGGACCGGGACACCCTCACGACACGGATGAACCGGGCGTGGGTGCTGCGGGAGCTCGGTGACGCGGAGACGGCCCGCGGGGAGGCGGAGGCCGTCGTCGAGGCCCGGTGCCGGCGCTTCGGCTCCGACCATCCGGACACCCTCGCCGCCCGCTTCAACCGCGCCACCATGCTCGAACCCGCCGCCGCCCACGCCGAGCTCACCGCCGTCCTCGAAGCCCGCGTCCGCGTCCTGGGCGCCGACCACCCGGTCACGGCCGCCACCCGCGCGGTCCTGGCCCGCCTGCCACGTACGCTTCCCGGGTGAGCGAGAAGAGCGACAAGAGCGCATTCCCCTGGGCCGCCGCCACCGGTGTCGGATCCATGCCCGGCGGTGACGCCCGTGAGGCCGCCAAGACCGTCACCGGGTCCTTCGAGGACTTCCCGTTCCTGGCGGAGCTGCCCGCCCGGGGGCCCGGCGCGGACATGATCGGGCGGACGGCGGGGATGCTCGTCGAGCTGTACGCGCACGTGGAGCCGAGCGGCTGGCGGATCAGCGACCGGCCGGGGCGCGACACCCGGCGGGCCAGGTCCTGGCTGGGGGAGGACCTCGACGCCCTGGAGGAGTTCACCCAGGGGTACGAGGGGCCGCTCAAGGTGCAGGCGGTGGGGCCGTGGACGCTCGCGGCGGCGCTGGAACTGCGGGGCGGCGAGGCGATGCTCGGGGACCCGGGGGCCGTCCGGGACCTGGCGGGCTCGCTCGCCGAGGGGCTGCGCGGGCACCTGGCCGAGGTGCGCAGGCGGATCCCGGGCGCGCGGCCGGTGCTCCAGTTCGACGAGCCGTCGCTGACGTCGGTGCTGCTGGGCCAGGTCCGTACCGCCAGCGGCTACCGCACCTACCGGGCCGTCGACCGGCAGGTCGTGGAGGGCACGCTGCGCGAGGTGATGGCGGTGCACGACGGTCCGGTGGTCGTGCACTCCTGTGCTCCGGGCGTGCCGTTCGGGCTGCTGCGGCGGGCCGGGGCGGCCGGTGTCTCGTTCGATTTCGGGCTGCTCACCGAGCGTGACGAGGAGCCGATCGGTGAGGCGGTGGAGGACGGGACCGTGCTCTTCGCCGGTGTGGTGCCGTCGACGGACCCGGCCTCGGGGGCATTGTCGGACCCGGGCGGTAGCGTCATGGGTGTCAGGACGTTGTGGCGCAGGCTGGGGCTGAATCCGGGGACTCTCGCGGAGTCCGTGGTGGTCACCCCGACCTGCGGTCTCGCGGGCGCCTCGCCGGAGTACGCGCGCAAGGCGCTCGCCCACTGCGCCCGGGCGGCGAGATCGCTCGCGGACAACCCTGAGTGACCGGGGTGGCCGGGGCGACCGGGTTTCAGGCAACGGGAGGACGAGGAACGGTGGCAGTCGAACAGGGGGCCCCCGCCGAGGTGCGGGAGCAGCACGCCGAGCTGGCGGAGCAGATCGAGGGGCACCGCTTCCGGTATTACGGGATGGATCAGCCGGTCGTCAGCGACGCGGAGTTCGACCGGCTGATGCGGGCCCTGGAGGCCCTGGAGGAGGAGTATCCGGAGCTGCGGACGCCGGACTCGCCGACCCAGAAGGTCGCCGGGTCGTACGAGACGGAGTTCACCTCCGTGGAGCACCGCGAGCGGATGCTCTCGCTGGACAACGCGTTCGACGACGAGGAGCTGGCCGCCTGGGCGGAGCGGGTCGGCCGGGACGTCGGCACCTCCGACTTCTCCTACCTGTGCGAGCTGAAGGTCGACGGCCTGGCCGTGAACCTGACGTACGAGCACGGCCGGCTGACCCGCGCGGCGACCCGCGGCGACGGCCGCACCGGCGAGGACATCACGCCGAACGTGCGGACCATCGAGGACGTCCCGGACCGGCTGCGCGGCGACCGCGTCCCGGCGCTGGTGGAGATCCGCGGCGAGGTCTACTTCCCGATGGACGCCTTCGAGGGGCTGAACGCGCGGCTGGTCGAGGCGGGCGACAAGCCCTTCGCCAATCCGCGCAACGCGGCGGCGGGTTCGCTGCGCCAGAAGGACCCGAAGGTGACGGCGACCCGCCCGCTGCACATGGTGGTGCACGGCATCGGCGCCCGCGAGGGCTTCGACATCGACAAGCTGTCGCACGCCTACGAGCTGCTGCGCGAGTGGGGCCTGCCCACCGCCCGGCACAACCGGGTGGTCGACTCGCTGGACGGCGTACGGGAGTTCATCGCGTACTTCGGTGAGAACCGGCACTCGGTGGAGCACGAGATCGACGGGGTCGTCGTCAAGCTGGACGAGATCCCGCTCCAGGGCCGGCTCGGCTCCACGGCCCGCGCCCCGCGCTGGGCGATCGCGTGGAAGTACGCGCCGGAGGAGGTCAACACCAAGCTGCTCGACATCAAGGTCGGTGTCGGCCGCACCGGGCGCGTCACGCCGTACGCGCAGGTGGAGCCGGTGACGGTGGCCGGTTCCGAGGTCGAGTTCGCCACCCTGCACAACCAGGAGGTGGTGAAGGCCAAGGGCGTGCTCATCGGGGACACGGTCGTGCTGCGCAAGGCCGGTGACGTCATCCCGGAGATCCTGGGCCCGGTGGCCGACCTGCGGGACGGCAGCGAGCGGGAGTTCGTGATGCCGGCGGAGTGCCCGGAGTGCGGCACGCCGCTGAAGCCGATGAAGGAGGGGGACATCGATCTGCGCTGCCCCAACGCGCGGACGTGCCCCGCCCAGCTGCGGGAGCGGCTGTTCTTCCTGGCCGGCCGCCAGTGCCTGGACATCGAGAACTTCGGCGCGGTCGCGGCGGCGGCGCTCACCCGTCCGCTGGAGCCGGCCGAGCCGCCGCTGCTCGACGAGGGCGATCTGTTCGACCTGACGATCGAGCGGCTGCTGCCGATCCGGGCGTACGTCCGCGACCCGGACAGCGGGCTGCCCAAGCGGGACCCGAAGACGGGCGAGGAGAAGATCGTCACGGTCTTCGCCAACCAGAAGGGCGAGCCGAAGAAGAACGCGCTGGCGATGCTGGAGAACATCGCGGCGGCGAAGACGCGCCCGCTGGCCCGCTTCATCAACGGCCTGTCGATCCGGCACGTCGGCCCGGTGGCGGCCGAGGCGCTGGCCCGCGAGTTCCGTTCGCTGGAGCGGATCGAGCAGGCGACCGAGGAGGAGCTGGCCGCGGTCGACGGGGTCGGCGGGATCATCGCGACGGCGGTGAAGCAGTGGTTCGCCGAGGAGTGGCACCAGGAGATCGTGCGCAAGTGGCGTGCGGCCGGGGTGAGTCTGGAGGACGAGGGCGCCGGCGAGGAGATCGGGCCGCGTCCGCTCGACGGTCTCACGGTGGTCGTGACGGGCACCCTGGAGAAGTTCACCAGGGATGGCGCAAAAGAGTCGCTCCAAGCCGGTGGAGCGAAGGTGACAGGTTCCGTTTCGAAGAAGACCTCCTTTGTCGTCGTAGGTGACAACCCGGGCTCGAAGTACGACAAGGCGATGCAGCTGAAGGTTCCGGTTCTGAACGAGGAGGGCTTCGCGGTCCTGCTCGAACAGGGTCCCGAGGCCGCTCGGGAGGTGGCCCTCCCGGTAGCCGAGTAGTCCCTCGACGGGCCGCGGAGGCTCACCCGTTCGGCGCATACCAGATCGTTACGGGTGGCCGGGTCGCATTCGGGCAAGACATGGAGAGCGCTGCCCGTCGGAGCCCTCCGCGGCCTAGTGTGGTGACCGTGCGTCCGTCGCGCACGGCTGTGTGAGGGCCCTGCCGGACGCAGGAGCAGGACACGCGGTGCGACGAGCGACGGCACGACGGCCCAGTGGCATGACGACGGCCCCGCGTTGCGACGGCACCGCCGGCTGTGAGAGGGACGGGAATGAAACCGACCGAGAGTGCCGCCCCGGTCGCACGACCCCAGGGCCGTGCGGCGTTCGTGGGCATCACCTCCGGGCTGCCCGGAGCGCTGGTGGGCATCGCCGCCGTCGTGCTCGCCGCCGGGCTGTACCGGACCCTCAGCACCGGCCAGGGGCTCTTCCCCGGCGGCGGCACCGGCTGGTCCCTCGCCGTCCTCACCGGGCTCATCGTCGGCCACCTGGTCGCGCTCGGCCGCGACCGCTGGTGGGGCGGCACCGGCTCCGGCGCCGCCCTCACCCTGGCCGTCCTGCTGCTCTACGGCTGGGTGCCGGCCTGCCTCGTCTCCCTCTCCGTCGTCGTGCTCGTGGCCGCCGCCCGCCGGCACCGCTGGCGGCACGGCCTGCTGCACGGCGCCGTGGACGTGATCGGCGCCTGCGCCGCCGCCCTCGTCCTCGCCACCTTCGGCGACGTCCCGACCGTCGCCGCCCCCTGGCAGCCCCTCGACTGGGGGATCGCCGACGTACCGGAAGTGGTGCTCGCCGCCGTCGCCTACCTCGTGGTGACCCGCCTGCTCCTGTGGTACGCGCTCGCACCCCAGGGCGGCACCCTGCCCACCGCCGCCCGCACCGCCCTGCTCCGCCAGGGCCTGGTCGCCGTCGCCCTGCTCGGCATCGCGCCCCTCATCTGCGTCGTCGCCGTCGCCCACCCCGCGCTGCTGCCGCTCTTCGTCGTCCCGCTGATCGCCCTCGACTCCACCCTGTGGATCGCCCGCGCCCGCGCCGAGGAACAGCTCCGCGACCCGCTCACCGGACTGCCCAACCGCCAGTGGCTCCTGGAACGCACCTGGACCGCCCTGGAGGAGGCCGAGGGCGAGGGCGTCCGCTCCGCGCTCGTCCTCATCGACCTCGACCGCTTCCGCTCGGTCAACGACACCCTCGGGCACCTCGCCGGCGACCGGCTGCTCCTCCAGATCGCCGAACGGCTCCGCCTCGCCCTGCCCCGCGGCGCCGAGGCCGCCCGGCTCGGCGGCGACGAGTTCGCCGTCCTGCTGCCCACCGCCGACTCCACCACCAGCGCCCAGCGCGTCGCCCGCCACCTCGTCGCCGAACTCTCCTCGCCGCTCGACCTCGACGGGCTCACCCTCGTCCTGGAGGCCAGCGCCGGCGTCGCCGTCTTCCCCGAGCACGCCCTCGACGCCGAGGGCCTGCTGCGCCGCGCCGACGTGGCCATGTACCAGGCCAAGCGGGACCGCACCGGCGTCGAGGTGTACGAGTCGAAGCGCGACTCCAACACCCCCGACCGCCTCGGCCTCCTCGGCGACCTGCGCCGCGCCCTCGACGCCGGCGACGTCGAACTGCACTACCAGCCCAAGGTCCGCTTCGACGGCCAGGTCGCCGGCCTGGAGGCGCTGGTCCGCTGGGTGCACCCCGAGCGCGGCAAGGTCCCGCCGGACGAGTTCATCGCCATCGCCGAGTCCTCCGGCCTGATGCCCCACCTCACCGAGTACGTCCTGGAGACCGCCCTCGCCCAGGTGGCCCGCTGGCGCGCCCAGGGCCTCAACGTGCCGGTCGCGGTCAACGTCTCCCCGCGCGACGTCCACACCCCCGGCTTCGCGGGCGCCGTCGCCGCCCGGCTCGCCCGGCACGGCGTACCGGCCGGCGCGCTCCAGCTGGAGATAACGGAACACGTCCTCCTGGAGGACCCGCAGCGGGCCGCCGACACCATGGCCGGACTCACCGGTCACGGCGTCAAGATGTCGCTCGACGACTTCGGCACCGGCTACTCCTCCCTCGTACACCTGCGCCGCCTCCCGGTCAGCGAGCTGAAGATCGACCGCTCCTTCGTCGCCCGGCTCGCCGTCGACAACGAGGACGCCGAGATCGTCCGCTGCACCGTGGACCTCGCCCACTCCCTGGGCCTGCTCGTCGTCGCCGAGGGCGTCGAGGACGACGAGACCTGGGAGCGGCTGCGCGACCTGGGCTGCGACGCCGTCCAGGGCTGGCTGGTCGCCGCCGCCATGCCGCCCGGAGAGACCACCGCCTGGCTCCGCGCCCGCGGCGAGCACGGCTGGCGCCGCCCCTCGGAGATCGCCGCGGCGGCGGCGGCGGCGGCCGCGGCGGCGGCCGTCGAGCAGTCCTCGGGGCACGTGGTCCAGTGACGCGCGGCCCGCGCCGGGGGAGCGGCGTGGGCAAACCGTTTCACGGGCAGCGGTGCGGGCCCCCTAGGATTGGGCCAACACCATCAAGCACCCCTGAGGATCCGCATGCCTGGCATTACGCGCGAGGAGGTCGCCCACCTCGCCCGGCTGGCGCGTCTGGAACTCGCCGACGAAGAGCTCGATCACTTCGCCGGCCAGCTCGACGACATCATCGGCGCGGTCGCCCGCGTCTCCGAGGTCGCCGACCAAGACGTACCGCCGACCTCCCACCCGCTGCCGCTGACCAACGTCATGCGCGCGGACGAGGTCCGTCCGTCGCTCACCCCCGAGCAGGCGCTCTCCGGCGCCCCGGCCCAGGAGCAGCAGCGTTTCAAGGTGCCGCAGATCCTGGGGGAGGACTAAGAAGTCATGACGGACAACAGCATCATCATCAAGCTCACCGCCGCGGAGATCGCGGCGAAGATCGCCTCCGGCGAGCTCACCGCCGTCCAGGTCACCGAGGCCCACCTGGCCCGGATCGAGGCCGTCGACGAGAAGGTGCACGCCTTCCTGCACGTCGACCGCGAGGGCGCGCTGGCGCAGGCCCGCGCCGTCGACGAGAAGCGTGCCCGCGGCGAGAAGCTGGGCCCGCTCGCCGGTGTCCCGCTCGCGCTGAAGGACATCTTCACCACCCAGGGCATCCCGACCACGGTCGGTTCCAAGATGCTCGAAGGGTGGATCCCGCCCTACGACGCGACCCTCGTCAAGCGGCTGAAGGCCGCCGACGTGGTCATCCTGGGCAAGACCAACATGGACGAGTTCGCGATGGGCTCCTCGACGGAGAACAGCGCGTACGGCCCGACCGGCAACCCGTGGGACCTCACCCGGATCCCCGGCGGCTCCGGCGGTGGCTCCTCGGCCGCGCTCGCCGCGTACGAGGCCCCGCTCGCCATCGGCACGGACACCGGCGGTTCCATCCGCCAGCCCGCCGCCGTCACCGGCACGGTCGGCGTCAAGCCGACCTACGGCGCGGTGTCCCGCTACGGCATGGTGGCCTTCTCGTCCTCGCTCGACCAGGGCGGCCCCTGTGCCCGTACGGTCCTCGACGCGGCGCTGCTGCACGAGGCCATCGCCGGGCACGACCCGCTCGACTCGACCTCCATCGACGCCCCGGTCCCGCCGGTCGTCGAGGCGGCCCGCAACGGCTCGGTCGCCGGCATGCGCGTCGGCGTCGTCAAGCAGTTCCGCGGCGAGGGCTACCAGGCCGGCGTCGTGCAGCGCTTCGACGAGTCCGTCGAGCTGCTGAAGTCGCTGGGTGCCGAGATCGTGGAGCTGGACTGCCCCACGTTCGACCTCGCGCTCTCCGCGTACTACCTGATCGCCCCGTCGGAGTGCTCCTCCAACCTGGCCCGCTTCGACGGTCTGCGCTACGGCCTGCGCACCGGCGACGACGGCACCCGGTCCGCCGAGGACGTCACCGCGCTGACCCGCGAGGCCGGCTTCGGCCCCGAGGTGAAGCGCCGCATCATCCTCGGTACGTACGCGCTGAGCTCGGGCTACTACGACGCCTGGTTCGGCTCGGCCCAGAAGGTCCGTACGCTCATCACCCGCGAGTTCGAGGCGGCGTTCGAGCAGGTCGACGTGATCGTCTCCCCGACGACCCCGACCACCGCCTTCGCGATCGGCGAGCGCGCCGACGACCCGATGGCGATGTACCTCGCGGACCTGTGCACCATCCCGACCAACCTGGCGGGCAACTCCGCCATGTCGCTGCCCTGCGGCCTCGCGCCGGAGGACGGCCTGCCGGTCGGTCTGCAGATCATCGCCCCCGCCCTGAAGGACGACCGGCTCTACAAGGTCGGTGCCGCCGTCGAGGCCGCCTTCGTGGAAAAGTGGGGCCACCCGCTGCTCGAGGAGGCTCCGTCGCTGTGAGTACCAGTGCACTGCAGAAGGCCAAGGGCTTCAAGAAGTCCAGGACCGGCACGTACGTGTCGATGGGCACCACCGCTTTCGGCGCCCTGAGCGTGGCGAAGCAGGTCAAGAAGGCGCGCGCCGAGCACGACACGCTGAAGCTGGTCGATGCCGTCGTGTCCGCCGCCGCCATCGTCACCGGCCTCGCGATCCTGTACCGCGAGCTGAAGCGTCTCGGCGACGACGACGTCCTGCTGGGCTGAGAGGGAAGTTCCACCGTGACTGTCACTGAACTGCTGTCGTACGAAGCGGCGCTCGCCACGTACGACCCCGTCATGGGCCTTGAGGTCCATGTCGAGCTGGGCACCAAGACCAAGATGTTCTGCGGCTGCTCGACCGAGCTCGGCCAGGACGCGAACACGCAGACCTGCCCGACCTGCCTCGGTCTGCCGGGCGCGCTGCCGGTCGTCAACGCGATCGGCGTCGAGTCCGCCATCAAGATCGGTCTCGCGCTGAACTGCGAGATCGCCGAGTGGTGCCGCTTCGCCCGGAAGAACTACTTCTATCCGGACATGCCGAAGAACTTCCAGACCTCCCAGTACGACGAGCCCATCGCCTTCGACGGCTACCTCGACGTCCAGCTGGAGGACGGCGAGATCTTCCGCGTGGAGATCGAGCGCGCCCACATGGAGGAGGACACCGGCAAGTCCACCCACATCGGTGGCGCGACCGGCCGCATCCACGGCGCCTCGCACTCGCTGCTCGACTACAACCGGGCCGGCATCCCGCTCATCGAGATCGTCACCAAGCCGATCGTCGGCGCCGGGGAGCGTGCTCCCGAGGTCGCCAAGGCGTACGTGGCGGAGCTGCGCGAGCTGATCCGCGCCCTGGGCGTCTCGGACGCGCGGATGGACAAGGGCCAGATGCGCTGCGACGTCAACCTGTCGCTGATGCCGAAGGGTTCGAGCACCTTCGGTACGCGTTCGGAGACGAAGAACGTCAACTCGCTGCGCTCCGTGGAGCGGGCGGCGCGCTTCGAGGTCCAGCGCCACGCGGCCGTCCTGCAGTCCGGCGGCTCGATCCTGCAGGAGACCCGTCACTTCCACGAGGACGACGGCTCCACCACCTCCGGCCGGATCAAGGACAACGCCGAGGACTACCGCTACTTCCCGGAGCCGGACCTGGTCCCGGTCGCCCCGGCCCGCGCCTGGGTCGAGGAGCTGCGGGCGGCCCTGCCCGAGCTGCCGCGGGTGCGCCGCAACCGGCTGCGCGAGGAGTGGGGCGTGTCCGAGCTGGACATGCAGGCCATCCTCAACGCGGGCGCGGTCGACCCGATCGTCGCCACGACCGAGGCGGGCGCCGACGCGGCGTCGGCGCGGAAGTGGTGGATGGGCGAGCTGGCCCGCAACGCCAACGAGCAGGGCGTCGCGCTCGACGAGCTCCCGATCACCCCGGCGGACGTCGCCCGCGTGTCGGCCCTGGTCGCCTCCGGTGACCTGAACGACAAGCTGGCCCGCCAGGTCATCGAGGGCGTCCTCGCCGGCGAGGGCACCCCGGACGAGGTCGTCGACAAGCGCGGCCTGAAGGTCGTCTCGGACGACGGCGCGCTCGGCACGGCCGTCGACGAGGCCATCGCGGGCAACGCGGCGATCGCCGACAAGATCCGCGGCGGCAAGGTCGCGGCGGTCGGCGCCCTGGTCGGCGCGGTCATGAAGGCCACCCGTGGCCAGGCCGACGCGGCGAAGGTCAAGGACCTGATCCTGGAGAAGCTGGGCGTCAGCGAGGGCTGATCCCCTCGCGTCCGTACCAAGGCGGCCCCGCACCGGAGTTCCGGTGCGGGGCCGCCGTTCGTCGTCCGGCGTCCTACACCAGCCGTGCCGCCGCGACCCTCGCGCGGATCACCGCCTTCTTCGCCTCGCCCAGTGTGGTGCTCTGGTCGAGCTCGTCCACGCTGGCCTGGTGCAGCGGATGCGAGGAGTGCCGGAAGTTTCCGGCCGTCGCGAGGTCGCCGCCGTCGCCGCGTGCCTCGGCGAAGAAGAACGCGATCGCGTCGCGGAGCATCGCCTTGTCCCCCTCTCCGAAGGGGCCCTGCCACGTGCCGTCGGTGACCGTCTGGTCGCCCTCCCTGACCTCACTGAGGAAAGCCCGCCCGTACTGCGGACCGAGGATCGCTTCCAGCTTCCCGCCGCGCTCCCAGCCCTTGGACGGGAACTTCTCCGGGTCCGTCTCGTCGTCCACCGTCTCGCCGGGCCGGGGCCTGGCCTGGTTCGGGGAGATGTCGATCGACAGGGTCTTGATCCCGGCGAACGCGAACTGGTCGGTGACGCCGCTGCGCATGCCGACCGCGCCGATGATGTTGAAGTTCTCCTTGAGGTAGTGCAGCAGCGCGAGCTCGGAGCGGCGGCCCGTCATCCCGTCCCACTCCCAGTACTTGAGCAGGTGCGGCCCCTCGACGGTGGCCGGCTCCGGATACCCGCCGATGAGCACGGGCACCGCGCCCCCGAGATCGGGGTGGGTGCTGACCATCTCCTGGAGCTCGGCCAGACCGCCCCGCCCGGTGTCGAGCGCGGGGGCGTTCCCCTCCCCGGTGTGGCCGCTGTCCCGGTAGTTCACGATGACGTACGGGACGCCTGTCCGGAACCTGGCCAGCGGGTGACCGGTCGTCTCGCGAGCCTTGTCGAACGCCTGCTTGGTGTCCTGATCGGGAGCCGCGTAGTCGCGGTAGAAGTTCTCCGTCCGCCGCTCGTGGTCCGCGGCGCCCAGCCTCGGCATGCCGTCCTTGAACTTGTTGGTGGCGAGGTTCTCCCCGCCGCCGTGCTCAAGCTCGAGCTTGTCCCCGGACTTCTTGGTGAAGAAGACCCGGTTGGGCCCCAGGTCTGCATGGAGCTGGTACATGTGGAGGGCTTTGCGGTTGACGGCGCGGATGTCGCGGGGGCGGGCCTCCCGCTCCCTGGCGATCTCGCCGGCGGTCATGCTGGTGATCTCCTGGGCGAGGGCGGCTTTGTACGGCCCCTCCTCCGCCTCCTTCGCCTCTGTGGTGAGCCTCTTGAGCTCTGCCTTGCGCCATTTCTTCGCTTCGGTGGGGTTCAGCTCCGGCGGGGGCACCAGAGCATCGCCTCCCCCCTGGATGGCTATCGCCCTGTTCCTGATTCTTTCGGCCCTCGCGTCGTTCGCGGCGACCTTGTCCGGGTCGGTCCTCTCCAGTGCCATCCTTTCGGTGCGCACGGTAGAGGTGATCCTCCTGGAGTCGGCCACCTCGTCGAAGTCGTCCAGCAGGCCGTACATGAGGAGCTTGAGGCCCGAATCGAGGAGCATGGCGGCCCGCACGTGGTACATGTCGCCGGAGTGCCCCGCGTTCACGACGAGAGTGTTCTGCTTGGTCAGTCCGTTCTCGGTGGCTTCCCTCGGGGTCCTGATCTCGGTGCCGTACGCCGGTGCGGCCGGGACCACCGGCTCCTGCGCGGCCGGTTCCTGATCCGTCACCACCCGCTGAACGGAGGGCCGTGCGCTCCCGGTCGCGCGCTGGACGGGCGGCGCGGCGGCCTGCGCCGCCGGAGCCGCCGCCGGAGCCGGGCCCGACAGCGCGCGCCGGGCGTTCGCCTCGGCCTCCCGCTCGAAGCGGTCCGCGGGGTCGGAGACCCGCAGACCGGAGCCGTTGTCCGTGCCGGAGACCGGGCCCTGACGCTGCTGGATGACGTGCGTCAGCTCATGCGCGAGGGTGTGGCGGTCGCCGCCCCCGTCGCCGATGACGATGTGGTTGCCGGAGGTGTACGCGCGGGCGCCGACCTCGGCCGCGGACGCGCGGGCGGCACTGTCGTCGTGCACGCGCACGTCGGAGAAGTCGGCGCCGAGCCGGGACTCCATGTCGGCGCGGGTGCCGTCGTCGAGGGGGCTCCCGGAGCTGCGCAGGACGTCGTGCACGGCGGAACGCTGTACGGGCGCGGGCGCGGCCTCGGGGCTCTGCGCGTGGCCGCAGCCGGCGCCGTGCTGGTGCCGGGACTCCTCGACCAGCCGGGACACGGCGGCGTTGCCGATGGTGCGCTGGAGGGCGAGGAGCGTCTGCGGGGACAGCGCGCCGCCGACACCGGCAGTGGGGGTGGCCGTGCCGTCGCGCGACCCGTCACGACGGGCGCTCGCCTCTGCCCTCGTCGCGGTCGACGGCTTCGGTGCGTCCTTGGCGTGCATGGAAATCCCCCTGAAGGGCGCGGTACGGGTACGTTCCTCCCTGTCTAGGCGGCGGGACCGACGGGCGCAACGCTCTCCGGGGCAGCGTCCGATGGGCGAACGGGCAACGCCGACGCGACGCCGGCCACGGACCGGTCGGCCCCTGCGGGCACGCGGGCGGCCACCGTGTCGACGGCCGGCGTCGCGTCCCGGCCGGTTAGGCGCCGACCTCGGCGAGGAAGCCCGACCAGGCGGCGGGGGAGACGGTGAAGACGGGACCGGTGCCGCCCTGCTTGGAGTCCCGGACGTGCACGGCGGCGGGGTGGGCGGCCACCTCGACGCAGTTGCCGCCCTCATCGCCGCTGTAGCTCGACTTGCGCCAGTCGTAGGCGACTTCGAGGCAGTTGCCGCCCTCGCTGCCGCTGTAGCTGGACTTGAACCACGAAAGTGCTGCTGCGCTCATGTCTCTCCTGCCAGACGATCCAGCAGACCCATCGTGTCTTCGGGCGTCAGGGCCTGTGATCGCAGCATTCCATATTTGGCCTGGAGGATGCCGACCTCGTCGGGATCGTCGATGAGGAAGCTCACCCGCTGGCCTTCGATGTAGGCGACGTGTTCGTGGGCGGGGGTTTCGATGAGCACCATAGGCCCGTCAAGTCCGGCGTGCTTCATACGCGTCTTCGGGATGATCTGAAGTCCGAGGAAAGGGAGTTCGGCCATCTCGCGCAGATGGAGGATCTGGCCGCGCAGCACCTCGCGCCCGCCGATGGCCCGCTCCAGGAGCGACTCGTCCAGCAAGAAGGACATCATCGGCGGCCACGGCTTCTGCTCGAAGACTCGCTGGCGGTCCAGCCGGTCGAGCATCCGGTCCTCCGCCTCCTGCGCGGTGATCGGCGGATACAGGCAGTCGAAGACCGCGCGGGCGTACTCAGGTGTCTGGAGCAGCCCCGGGACCACACCGTTCTCGTACGAGCTCAGGCTCAGCGCCTGCGCCTCCAGCTCGATGAACTCCTGCACGAACGCCGGATACCGCTCCTTCTTCGGTGCCTTCCCGACGGCCACCGCCAACGCGCCGCCGGTGTTCAGAATGCCGTCCAGCTCACCCGCGAGCCCCAGCCGCAGCGCCCGCCGCCCCTGCTCGATCGAGCCCAGCGTCTCCAGCCCCACGCACGCCTGCGTGGCCAACTGCGGCTGGGTCAGGCCCGCCCGCTTCCGGTAAAGCGCCACCAAGGCGCCGACCACTTCCCATGAGGGGACCTTCTTCCTGGAGTTCGTGGTGCCTGCCATGAGCCGTGCCTTCCCCACGCCGTGCGTACGCGACGCATTCCGGACCCGTACAAAGAATTTGTACGGCTTCCGCCCCTGGGGCGCGTGGGGCGCGAGGCGCCACCGTGATCGCCATGAACGACCAGATCCCCCTGTTCCGCGAGGTCTTCTACCGCCGCGAACGCCGTTCCGTCCCCCTCGCCCGTGACTTCACCCGCAAGGCCCTGGCCGACTGGGGCCTGGACGCCCGCGCGGACGACGTACTGGTGTGCGTCAGCGAGCTCGCCACCAACGCCCTCCGCCACGGCGTCCCGCCCGGCCGCGGCTACCGGCTCCACCTCTTCCTGGAGCGCCCCGGCCCGCTCCGGATCGAGGTCCACGACAGCGGCGACGGCACCCCGGCCGTCCGTACCCCCGAGGGCGAGTCCGGGCGCGGGCTGCTGCTCGTCGAGGCGCTCGCGGACCGCTGGGGGGTGGGGGAGCGGAACCCCGGCAAGATCGTCTGGTGCGAGTTCGGGTGAGCGCCGCCGGATGTGGATACGATCGACAAAAGATCTTCACAGCGAACTCACGGGGGAAGCATGTCCACTGCCCGCAGAGCCCTGGCACTCGTGGCCACGGGTTGTCTGTCACTGATAGGCCTGCAGGCCGGTCCGCTCGCGTCGGAGGCCGCCGCGGCCACCGACAGCGGCCAGTTCCAGGGGGTCAACTGGGCCGACCCGCGGGACAACTACGCGAGCGACGAGCTGGTCCTGTCGGGTCTGTCGAAGACCGACGACTTCCCGACCACCTACGCCAAGTCCGCGGCGATCGTCGGCCAGTTCCAGAGCAAGTTCGGGGTCAACACGGTCCGGCTGCCCGTCAACCCGGCCACCGTCAACGGCCCGTACTGGCAGTCGTACACGGGGGCCATCGACGCCGCCGTGCACAAGGGCGCCAAGGTCCTGCTCGGCTACTGGGAGGCCCCGGAGACGAAGGACGGGCGGATCGACAACCAGGCGTCGTACGACGCCATGTGGTCGACGATCATCGCCAAGTACGGCGACTCCCGTCAGGTCTACTTCGAGCCGATGAACGAGCCGTTCGGCTACTCGGCCGCGCAGTGGACCGACGTGGCCGCGCGCTGGCTGACCGACCACGGCCAGAACATCGCGCGCGAGCGCGTCTTCGTCGGCGGCTCCGGCTACAGCGAGGACGTGCGCCCGGTCTGCGCCGACTCCCGCCTCGCCGGCACCCACCTCTCGCTGCACCACTACGGCTTCTGGCACGGCGACTGGACCGACCGCGCCCAGTGGGCGGCCGACCTGCGCACCAAGGTCGGCGGCTGCGCCTCCCGTACGGTCCTGACCGAGTTCGGCTCCAACCTGGCGAGCGGCCTCGACTACAACGGCCCGGTCAACGGCTCGAACGAGATCGCGTACCTCCAGGGCGACACCGACACCCTGCGCGAGCTCGGCATGGGCTCGGTCTACTGGCCCGGTCTGCGCAACGGCGACTGGTACAGCCTCACCGAGCTCCAGGGCACCGGTACGGACCTCACCCTGCGCACCACCAACCAGTCCGCCGCCGACCGGCTCGCCTGGGCCTGGTTCGGCACCGGCCGCCCGTCCGTCCAGAACGGCGTGCTGCGCGGCGTCGGTTCCGGCCACTGCCTGGACGTGCCCGGCGCCTCGAAGGAGGCCGGCAGCTCGCTGATCGTCTGGTGGTGCACCGCCGGCTCGCCCAACCAGCAGTGGGCGTACACCCCCGAGAAGGAGCTGCGCGTCTACGGGAACATGTGCCTGGACGCGGACCACGGCACCCGCGCACTGATCATCTGGTACTGCAACGGCGGCGACAACCAGAAGTGGAACCTCAACGCCGACGGCACGGTGACCAACCAGATGAACGGCTTCAACCTGGACGTCTCGGGTGAGGCCACCGCCCCCGGCAGCTCGGTCGCGCTGTGGTACGGCAACGGCGCGCCGAACCAGCGGTGGCAGCGCTCCTGACACCTGCTCAGCGCACGAACGCGGGCTTCTCCGCGGGCCTCAGCCCGCGGCGGAGCCCGCGTCTCATGAGGCGGCCCGCCGGGCGCTCGATCCAGCGGTGGATGCCGTAGGAGAGCAGCAGCACGGAGCCGGTGGTGACGGCCAGGGTGCCCCAGTGGCCGAGGGCCGGGACATGGTGGGTGAGGCCCTTGGCGAAGGGGATGCCGATGCTCACGTGCAGCAGGTAGAACGGGTACGTGAGCGCGCCGGCGGTGATCAGCCGGCGGTGCCGCACGTGCCGCAGCGGGCCGAGCGTGGCCAGCATCAGCACGCCGAGGAACGCGGTGAGGAGCAGGGCGCTCAGCGTCCAGGAGACCGTGTTCTCGGTGCCGGACGTGGCGAGGTGCCAGTTCACCCGGATCTGGAGCACGCTGAGCTGGTAGGCCCAGGCGAGGCCCATCACGGTCCACAGCATCGCGTTCTGCCCGAAGCGGCACATCAGGTAGAGCACGATCCCGGCGACGAAGAGGCCCGCGTAGGTGCTCAGGACGAACTGGTCGAGCAGGGTGAGCCGCTGGGAGTGGGTGACGAAGGCGGCGACCAGCCACACGGTGCAGAAGCCCAGCATCCGCTGGTACGTGGCGCCGAACCGCAGCACGAGGACCATGAGCAGGTAGAAGCGGGCCTCCACGTCGAGGGTCCAGGCGACGCCGTTGAGCAGGTCGGAGTGGAGCGGTCCCGGGAACATCGTCAGGTTCGCCACGAGCGCCCGGGGGTGGAGCGCGGTCCCCGGGTCCTCGGTCGGCAGGGGGATCAGCGCGACCCGTACGGCGATCAGCAGCAGCACGAACCAGTACGCCGGGAACAGGCGGGAGATCCGCGAGACGGCGAACTCGCCCGGGGTGCGGCCCCAGGCGCTCATGCAGATGACGAACCCGCTGATGAGGAAGAACATCTCGACGCCGAGCCAGCCGTACATGGCGGCCCGGTGCACGAGGTACGCGAAGACCTTCGGCGACTCGCCCCAGGTGCCCAGCTTCGGCGTGCCGAGGAAGTGGAAGGCGGCGACGGTGAGCGCCGCGACCAGGCGCAGCCCGTCGACCACGGCGAGCCGCGGCCGCCCGGCCGGGGCCGGGGCGGGCGGCTCGGCGGGGTGCGCGGAGCCGGGTGCCACCGGGGCCTGTTCGTCCGGGATCGCGGGTCGTTCCGTCATTCGAGTGGCGTTCATGTGTTCCTCACCGATCGGTTGCCCCCGTACGACCCGTGACCCCGCTCGATGGTTGTCCGCGTGCCGTGAGTGGCCGAAAATCGCTTGGACTCGCGAGCTGTTCCGTTGGACGTTCACCCCCGTGTCCTCGTCGGGTCTTCTCTCCGTCATCCGGTCTCACTACCGTCCTCGCCGTACCACCCAATGGCTCGACGAGGAACCATTGGGCGTCAGGTCCTCGACTCGGAGGTCGGTCTTGTCCACGGAGATGAACCGGGAGCTGTCCCGCAGGAGGCTTCTCGCGCTGGGTGGCGGTGCTCTCGGCGTCGCCGCCGCGGGATCGCTGCTGCCGCCGTCGTTGCAGGCCGCGATGGCTGCCGAGCCTCCGGCCGGGGGGCTTTCGGCGGTGCGGCACGTGGTGATCCTGATGCAGGAGAACCGTTCCTTCGATCACTACTTCGGCACCCTGCGCGGCGTCCGCGGATTCGGCGACCGCAATGCCATTGAACTGCCCTCCGGCAGGCCCGTCTTCGAGCAGCCCGCCACGGCCGGACGGACCGTGCTGCCGTTCCCCGTCCGGGGCGCCGCCGAGACGCAGAAGAAGGACCTCCAGTACATCGGCGACCTCGACCACTCCTGGGGCGGCGGCGGGAAGGCCTGGCACGGGGGGTGGATGGACGGTTGGGTTTCGGCCAAGACCGCGGCCACCATGGCGTACTACGACCGGCGGGACATCCCGCTGCACTACGAGCTCGCCGACACCTTCACCGTCTGCGACGCCTACCACTCCTCGATCCACACCTCCACCAGCCCCAACCGCAACCACCTCTGGTCCGGCTGGACCGGCCACGAGGCCGACGGCAGCCGCGCCGTCACCAACGCGGCCTACGCGGAGGGCACCCACCCCGGCTACGGCTGGTCCACCTACGCCGAGCGGCTCGAAGCCGCCGGGCGCAGCTGGAAGACGTACACCGAGTGGGAGAACTTCACCGACAACAACATCGAGTTCTTCACCAGCTTCAAGAAGATCGCCCGCAAGGCGCTCGCGGGCACCGGCGGCCACACCTTCATGGAGTCCTTCTACGCCGCCGTCCGCGACACCGACGACCTCGCCGAGCGGGCCAGGCTGCTCGGACTCCTGGAGGAGGGCGTGGCGACCCTCACCGACGCCGAGCGCTCCCTCTTCGAGCGCGGCCTGCGCCGGGTCGAGTCCGGCACCCTCGCCGACGCCTTCCGCGCCGACGTCGCCGCCGGGACGCTCCCCGAGGTCTCCTACCTGGTGCCCTCCGCGGTCGACTCCGAGCACCCCGGCGCCTCCTCGCCGGTCGCCTCGGCCTCCCTCGTCTACAAGGTCCTCGACGCGCTCGGCGCGCACCCCGAGGTCTGGCGCCACACCGTGGTGCTGATCAACTACGACGAGAACGACGGCTTCTTCGACCACGTGCCGCCGCCCGTCCCCGCCGCCGACGACCCCGCCGGCGACGCCGAGCGCTGGAAGGGCCAGCCCACCGGCCTCGGCATCCGGGTCCCGCTGCTGGTGGTCTCCCCGTGGTCGGTCGGCGGCTTCGTCTGCTCCGAGACCTTCGACCACACCTCCGTGATCCGCTTCCTGGAACAGCTGACCGGGGTGCGGGAGCCCAACATCACCCCCTGGCGCCGGACCGTCACCGGCGACCTCACCTCCGCCTTCGACTTCAAGCGCACCCGCAGGCAGCCGCCCGTCGAGCAGCCCGGGCCCGTCCCGCCCTTCACCGGCCGCTGGCGCCCCCAGCCGCCGGCGGTGCAGGCCATGCCCGTCCAGGAGCCCGGCACCCGCCCGGCCCGCCCGCTGCCGTACCAGCCGGACGCCTCGGCCACGGTGCGCGAGGGCACCGTCACCGTCGCGCTGCGCAACACCGGCCGGGCGAGCGCGCACTTCGCGCTCTACCCGTACGCGGGCGAGTTCGCCGTCCCGCAGCACCGGGACGTCCAGGGCACCGCGCAGTGGGCGGTCCCGCTCACCGGGGAGCGGTACCGCTTCACGGTCACCGGCCCCAACGGCTTCCGCCGCGAGTTCGAGGGCCCCGCCGCCGGGCGCGCCCAGCTCGCCTCGCGCGTCGACCACCACGACCGCGACCTGCACCTCACCGTCCGCAACGACTCCGCCGCCCCGGTCTCCTTCACCGTCCGGCCGCTCGGGTACGTGGACGCCGAGGACCTCCGCGGCCACGGCCGCTGGACCCGCACCGTCACCGTCAAGCCCGGCCGGACCCGTACCGTCGTGCACTCCGCCGCCGACGCCGAGGGCTGGTACGACGTCGAGGTGACCGGCCCCGACGGCTTCCGACGGCGCCTGATGGGCCACATCGAGAACGGACGGCCCAGCGTCTCGGGGTAGCTCGTCCCACCGGGGTCGGGACCTGCGTCCCGACCCCTCGGGGGCACCTGTGAGGATCGCCACGAAACGGTCAAACGATCACTTTTGGCTGTAACAGTGGGGCCAGTACCGATCCACCCAGGGAGCGCGTCCGTTGGCAGCCATCGCACGGTGGTGCATCAAGCACCGCCTCGTCGCCGTTCTCCTCTGGCTCCTCGCCCTCGGCGGGACGGTGACCGGAGCGGCGATCGCCGGCAACGCCTACTCCAACGACTACGAGGTCCCCGGCACCGAGTCCGGCCGGGCCACCGCCCTGCTCGAACAGGGCTTCCACGGCGCCGGCGGCGACACCGACACCATCGTCTGGCACACCGACCGCGGCAGCGTCCGCGCCGCCGGCGTCGAGCAGCGGATGACCGCCATGCTCGACCGGGTCGCCGAGCTCCCCGGCATCGCCTCCGTCGCCTCCCCGTACGGCCCCGCCCAGGGACAGATCAGCGAGGACGGGCGCACCGCCTACGCCACCGTCACCTTCGACGCGCAGGCCGACGACATCCCCAAGAGCGAGGCCAAGGCCCTCGTCGACACCGCCAGGGCCGCCGCCACCGACGACGTCCGGGTCGCGCTCGGCGGCAGCGCCGTCGCCCTCACCGAGGCCCCCGGCGGACACATCGCCGAGGCCGTCGGCGTGCTCGTCGCCGCCGTCGTCCTCTTCGTCGCCTTCGGCTCGCTCGCCGCCTCCGTGCTTCCCATCGCGACCGCCCTGGTCAGCGTGGGCACCGCCTACTCCGGCATCGTGCTCCTCGGGCACGTCATGACGGTCGCCGACTTCGCCCCGATGCTCGGCATGCTCATCGGCCTCGGCGTCGGCATCGACTACGCGCTGTTCATCGTCACCCGGCACCGCAAGGGCCTCAAACGCGGCCTGCCCGTGCCCGAGGCCGCACGGATCGCCGTCGCCACCACCGGCCGCGCCGTCGTCTTCGCGGGCGCCACCGTCTGCATCGCCCTGCTCGGCATGCTCATCCTGCGGCTCAGCTTCCTCAACGGCGTCGCCATCGCCGCCTCCCTGACCGTGGTGCTCACGGTCGCCGCCTCCGTCACCCTGCTGCCCGCGCTGCTCTCCCTCATCGGGATGCGCGCCCTCAGCCGCAGGGAACGCCGCCGGCTCGCCGAACACGGCCCCCAGCCCGAGCTGCCCACCGGCTTCGCCGCCCGCTGGTCCTCCTTCGTCGAACGCCACCCCAAGCTGCTCGGCGCCGTCGCCGCCGTCGTCATGCTGGTGCTCGCGCTGCCGACCTTCTCGCTCCACCTCGGCACCTCCGACCAGGGCAACAACCCCGCCACCGCCACCACCCGGCAGGCCTACGACCTCCTCGCCGAAGGCTTCGGGCCCGGCGTCAACGGGCCGCTGACCCTCGTCGCCTCGCTCGACGGCGCCGACGCCAAGGTGGCCATGAACGAGCTGCCCGCCACGCTCGCGCACACCAAGGGCGTCGCCTCGGTCTCCCCGGTCACGTACAACGGCAGCGGCGACACCGCCGTCCTCACCGTCGTGCCCGAGTCCTCGCCCCAGTCGAAGGCCACCAGCGAACTCGTCGACCGGCTCCGCGACGACGTCCTGCCGAGCGCCTCCGACGGCACCTCGCTCCAGGTCCACGTCGGCGGCGTCACCGCCTCGTACGACGACTTCGCCGACATCATCGTCGGCAAGCTGCCGCTCTTCGTCGGCGTCGTCATCGCCCTCGGCTGCGTCCTGCTGCTGCTCGCCTTCCGGTCGATCGGCATCCCGCTCAAGGCCGCCGCGATGAACGTCGCCGCCGTCGCCTCCGCCTTCGGCATCGTCGTCGCGATCTTCCAGTGGGGCTGGGGCACCGAACTCCTCGGCCTCGGCAGCGCCGGACCGATCGAGCCCTTCCTCCCCGTGATCATGGTCTCCGTCCTCTTCGGGCTCTCCATGGACTACCAGGTCTTCCTGGTCAGCCGGATGTACGAGGAGTGGCTGGAGACCGGCGACAACCGCCGGGCGGTCCGGGTCGGCCTCGCCGAGACCAGCCGCGTGATCAACTCCGCGGCGGTCATCATGATCTCCGTCTTCCTCGCCTTCGTGCTCTCCGGCGACCGCGTGATCGCCATGTTCGGCATCGCGCTCGCCGCCGCCGTCGCCCTCGACGCCTTCGTCCTGCGCACCCTCCTCGTCCCCGCCCTCATGCACATGCTCGGCGGCGCGAACTGGTGGCTGCCCCGCTGGCTGGACCGCCGGCTGCCCCGGATCAGCATCGAGCCCCCGGAGTGCCGGGCGGCGGCGGACGCGCGGGACGGCGACGCCGGCCGTGCGAAGATCCCCTCGCAACGAGTGACCGTTCCGCAGGCCGGGGAGAAGGACGATGTTCGCGATATCGCTGGGTGACGACGGTGCGGAGCTGACCCCGCTGGAGCCGTGGCAGGCCGAGGAGTTCTTCGCCCACATGGAGCGGGGCCGGGAGTTCATCGGCGCCCACGTCGGCCTGGCCGACGCCGTGGGCGACCTCGACGCGGCCCGCACCTTCCTCCAGGCATACGCCGACAAGACCGCCCGCGACACCGGCCGGCTCTACGGCATCCGCGTCGACGGCGCGCTGGTCGGCGGCGTCATGTTCCGGATCTTCGACACCGAGAGCGGAACGGCCGAGGCCGGCTGCTGGGTCGAGCCCGGGTACGCGGGCCGGGGCCTGGTCACCCGCGCCTGCCGGGCCATCGTCGACTGGGCGATCGAGCGGCGCGGCATCCACCGCGTCGAGTGGCACGTCTCCTCCGAGAACAGCCCCAGCATCGCCGTGGCCCGCCGCCTCGGCATGAGCCGCGACGGCGTCATGCGCGAGAGCTACCCCTACCGCGGCAAGCGCGCCGACATGGAGGTGTGGTCCGTCCTGGCCCACGAATGGCGGGCGGCCAAGGCCGCCTAGGGGCCGCGGGACCCGTGCCCAGGCGGTGCCCCCGGGATCCCTAAGGACCCTGAGGCGCCGCCTAAGGACCCCCGTACACCGAACATGCGGCACTCGCCCGATGTGGCAGCACCCCCTGGCCGACGAAAGTAGAGGCATCGCAAGGAGCGATACCGAAACCGAGAAGCCAGGGAGCACGCCATGTTCACGTACGAACTCCACACCCTCCGCCACGCCGAGCTCCTCCGCGAGGCCGCCGCCGAGCGCCTGGCCCACGAGGCCGCCCGCGCCGGCAAGGGCCGCCGCTGGACCCGGAAGCAGGAACCCGAGGGGCAGGTGAGCGCCGCCGCCCAGCACCGCTTCGCCCGGGCCGCGTGACCCCCTTATGGGTGCGATCACGGATGTCTGTGCGATGCTCGGCGCCGTGGAGACCAAGTCAGTGAGCCCCGTGTTCGTCGGCCGGGCCGGCGAACTCACCGCCCTCACCGAGGCGCTCTCCCGCGCGACAGCGGGAGAGCCCCAGGCCCTGCTCGTCGGGGGTGAGGCCGGGGTCGGAAAGACCCGCCTCATCGAGGAGTTCACCGCCGTCGCCCGCACCCAGGGCGCCGTCGTCGCCGTCGGCGGCTGCGTCGAGATCGGCGCCGACGGACTGCCCTTCGCCCCCTTCTCCACCGCCCTGCGCGCGCTGCACCGGCGCCTCCCCGAGGAGCTGGCCGCCGCCGCCGACGGGCACGAGGGCGAACTCGCCCGCCTCCTCCCGGAGTTCGGCGACGTCACCCACCACGAGCCGGCCGCCGAGGACTCCACCGCCCGCCTCTTCGAGCTGACCGTACGGCTCCTGGAACGCATCGCCGCCGACCGCACCGTCGTCCTCGTCCTGGAGGACCTGCACTGGGCCGACGCCTCCACCCGGCACCTGCTCGCCTACCTCTTCCGCACCCTGCACCGCGGCCGCATCGTGGTCGTCGCCACCTACCGCGCCGACGACATCCACCGCCGCCACCCGCTGCGCCCCCTCCTCGCCGAACTGGACCGGCTGCGCTCCGTCCGCCGCATCGAACTGGCCCGCTTCACCCGCACGGAGGTGCACCGCCAGCTCACCGGCATCCTCGCCGCCGAGCCCAGCCCCGTCGTCCTCGACGAGGTCTTCGAACGCTCCGACGGCAACGCCTTCTTCGTCGAGGAGCTCATCGCCTCCCACGAGTGCGGCACCGCCCTCGGCTCCCTCAGCGAGTCCCTCCGCGACCTCCTCCTGGTCCGCGTCGAGGCCCTGCCCGACGACGCCCAGCGCGTCGTCCGCGTCGTCGCCGAGGGCGGCTCCACCGTCGAGTTCGACCTGCTCGCCGCCGTCGCCCGGCTCGCCGAGGACGAGCTCATCGAGGCCCTGCGCGCCGCCGTCGGCGCCAACATCCTGCACGCCGCGCCCGACGGCGACGGCTACCGCTTCCGGCACTCCCTCGTCCGCGAGGCAGTCAGCGACGACCTGCTCCCCGGCGAGCGCTCCCGGCTCAACCGGCGCTACGCCGAAGCCCTGGAGGAGGCCCCCGGCCTCGTCCGCGCCGACGCCCGGGCCAACCGCCTCGCCACGTACTGGTACCACGCCCACGACGCCGCCCGCGCCCTGCCGGCCGTCCTGCGCGCCTCCGTCGAGACCCGCAAGCGCTACGCCTACGCCGAGCAACTGCGGCTCCTCGAACGCGCCATGGAGCTCTGGGACGACGCCCCCGCCGACATCCGCCGCGGCCTGCGCCCCATGGACTACGCCGAGGCGTACCCCTCCTGCGGCTGCGACCCCGACACCCCGCTGAGCTACCTCGACCTGCTCGCCGAGGCCGCCGTCGCCGCCCGCCTCTGCGGCGAACGCGAACGGGCCCTGAAGATCGGCAAGATGGCCCACCGGCTGCTCGACAACGCCGAGGACGACGACCCCCTGCGCGCCGCCTGGTTCTGGGTCGAGCGCGCCCGGCTCCAGTCCAACCTGGCCCGCGGCGACGGCTGGGACGAGATCGCCCGCGCCCAGGAACTCGTCCGCGGCCTGCCGCCGTCCGCCGTCCACGCCGTGGTGCTCGCCTTCGCCGCCGGCTGGGGCATGCTCCGCAACCCGGGCGCCGACGCGCTCGCCGCCGCCGAACGGGCCGTCGAGTACGCCCGCCTGGTCAAGGCCGAGGGGACCGAGCTCGCCGCCCGGCTCACCCTCGGCACCATCATGGTCTCCGCCGGCGACATCGAGGACGGGCTCGCCGAGATGCGCGAGGTCGGCGAACGGACCCTGAAGCTCGGCCAGTTCCACGAGGCATCCCGCGCCGCCGTCAACATCTCCTCCGCCCTGGAGGGACTCGGCCGCTCCCGCGAGGCCGTCGACGTCGCCACCACCGGGATCGCCATGGCCCGCTCCCACGGCCTGGTCGACAGCGCCGGCTGGGTCCGCGCCAACCTCGCCGAGTCCCTCCTCGCGCTCGGCGAGTGGGACCGCGTCCAGGAGGAGTGCGAACTGCTGCTGCGCACCGGGGCCGCCTCCAAGCCGGGCGGCACCGCCCTGCTCCAGCTCGCCCACCTCGCCGTCGGGCGCGGCGAACCGGCCGTGGCCGCCGCCCGCCTCGCCGAGGCCGCCGCCCGCTACGGCACCCGCGACCCGATCCCGCAGTACACGCTGCCCATGAAGCACGTGGCGACCACCGTCGCCGCCGCCGAGGGCCGCCTCGCCGACGTCCGCGCGGAGCTCGCCGCGCTGGCCGGGGCCGGCTTCCCGGCCGGCACCCACCGCTACGGCTGGCCGCTGGTCCTCGCCGCCGTCACGGCCGAGGCCGACGCCCGCGGACTGCCGGCCGCCGCCGAGGGCCGGGCCGCCGCCCTGGACGCGATCCGCCGCTGCGTCCGCTCGCTGGCCGCCCAGGCTCCCGTCTGGCAGGCCTACGGGCTCCAGGTCTCCGCCGAGCTGGCCCGCGCCGAGGGCCGGGACACCGCCGAGCGCTGGGCCGAGGTCGTCGCCGCCTTCACGGAGCTGGACCGCCCGCACGAGCTGGCCCGGGCCCGGTACCGGCTCGCCGACGCGCTGCTCGCCGAGGGCGGCCGGCGCGAGGAGGCCGCCGCCCTGATGCGCGAGGCCCACGCCACCGCCGTACGCCTCGGGGCGCATCCGCTGCGCGAGGACGTCGAGCTGCTCGCCGCCCGCGCCCGCCTCCCGCTGCACGCCCCCGAGGGGGCCGGCGGCCCGGCGCAGCCGGAGGAGGAGGCCGCGGACGCCTTCGGGCTCACACCGCGCGAGCAGGACGTGCTGCGACTGGTCGCCGAGGGGCGGACCAACCGGCAGATCGCCGAGGAGCTGTTCATCTCACCGAAGACGGCGAGCGTCCACGTCTCCAACATCCTCGGCAAACTGGGCGTCGCGGGCCGCGGCGAGGCCGCCGCGCTCGCCCACCGCCTGCGCCTCCTGGAGCCGACCGGCTAGGAGACCGCGCCCCGGCCGCCGGCCTCGCGGTCGTCGGTCTCGCGGCCGCCGGTCTCCCGGTCGCCCGTCTCCCGGTCCTCCGCCGAGGGGGACGCGGGCTCCCCGGCGGCGCCGGGCAGGCGCATCACGACCTTGCCGGAGGTGAGGTCTATCGGACCCCTGTGGGGATCCCCGTCGCCCATGTCCTCCCTGGTCAGGGCGAGCCGCTGCCGTTCGTCGTCGGTGTGCTTGCGGCCCGGCGCGAACAGCTCTTCCATCAGGTTGAACATCCGCCTCGCCTTCCTACCCGACCTCCAGCCGGAGGATCTTGTCGTCACCGGGCCCGGGAGTGCCCCGGGTGTCGGTCTCACTGGTCACGAGCCAGAGCCGGGTGCCGCCCGCGGTCGCCAGGACCGTGCGCAGCCGCCCGTACTCACCCGTCAGGAACGCCTCCGGCTCCCCGGAACGTTCCGCTCCGGAGAGCGGGATGCGCCACAGTCTCTCGCCCCGCAGTCCGGCCATCCAGACCGCCCCCCGCGCGTACGCGATCCCGCTGGGCGAGGCGTCCGCGGTCCGCCACTGGGCGACCGGGTCCGTGTACCCGGCCCGGCCCGCGCGGCCCTCCACCACGGGCCAGCCGTAGTTGCGGCCCGGCTCGACCAGGTTCAGCTCGTCCCAGGTGTCCTGCCCGAACTCGGACGCCCACAGCCGCCCCGCCGGGTCCCAGGCCAGGCCCTGTACGTTCCGGTGCCCGTACGAGTAGACGACGGAGCCCGGGAAGGGGTTGCCCGGCGCCGGGCGGCCCTCCGGGGTCATCCGCAGGATCTTCCCGCCGAGCGAGCCCCGGTCCTGGGCGAGCCCGGTCCGCCCGGTCTCGCCGGTCCCGGCGTACAGCATCCCGTCCGGCCCGAACCCGATCCGCCCACCGTTGTGGATCACCCCCTTGGGGATGCCGGTGAGCACCGGCTCGGGCGCGCCGAGCCGGTCGCCCGGCCCGCCCCCGTACCGCATGCGGACGATCCGGTTGTCCGTCGCCGAGGTCAGGTACGCGTACACCCACCCGTCCCGCACGGCGAGACCGAGCAGCCCGCCCTCACCGCCCGGCACCACCCCGGGCACCACGCCCAGCGGGGTCTTCCGGCCGGTCCGGGCGTCGACCCGGGTGACGGTCCGCTCGTCGCGCGAGGAGACGAGCAGGTCACCACCGGGCAGCTCGGCGAGCCCCCACGGCGACCGCAGGCCCTCGGCGAGCACCCCCGCGACGCGCGGCGCCCCCGGGGCGGCGGGCGCCGACGAGGACGCGGCGGGCGGGGCGACGGAGGAGGGCGGCGCGGCCGTCCGCCCCGCGTCCCCGCCCGACCCCGAGCACCCGGCGGCCAGCAACAGCACGACGGCCCCCGCCGCGCCCCCCCACGACGCCCCGACCTCGATCTCGTCCCATGCTCCCGGTCCCTTCCGGCGACGGCTCCCCACTTGATACACCTCGGGGGCCCGCCGCGGACCGGGACAGCGCCGGGTGTGTCAGTCCCACGACCGCGGGCCGCCGGCGGCGCCGGGCGCGGGGCCCGATGGGCCCCGGTTTCCGGCCGCACCCCGCCCGGGTCAGCCCGCGCCCCCGCGCCGTCGGCTGTGCCGGTGGTCTCGCCGGCGCCGGACGGGTGCCCGATGGGGCCCGGTTTCCGGCCGCACCCGGCCCGGGTCAGCCCGCGACCCCCGGGCCGTCGGCCGTGCCGGTGCTCTCGCCGGCGCCGGACGGGTGCCCGATGGGCCCCGGTTTCCGGCCGCACCCCGCCCGGGTCAGCCCGCGCCCCCGCGCCGTCGGCTGTGCCGGTGGTCTCGCCGGCGCCGGACGCGGGGCCCGACGGGCCCTGGCTTCCGGCCGCAGGCCGCCCCGTGTCAGTCCCACGACCCCCGCGCCGCCGGCAGCGCGGCGATCTCCGCCAGGTCGGCCTCGTCCAGGACCAGCTCCGCCGCCCGCGCGTTCTCCACGGCCCAGCGTTCGTGCTTGGTGCCCGGGACCGGCACCACGTGCCGGCCACGGCCCAGGACCCAGGCCAGGGCCACCTGGGCCGGGGTGACGGCGGCGCCGTGCCGGGCGGCGACCCGGCGGAGTCCGGCGATCAGTGGCTGGTTGGCGGCCATCATCTCGGCGGTGAAGCGGGGGTGCCGGGCCCGCAGGTCGTCCTCCTCGAAGCCGCCGCCCGGCGTCAGCGTGCCGGTCAGGTAGCCGCTGCCCAGCGGCATCGCGGCGAGGAAGCCCATGCCCCGCGCCACGCACCAGGGCAGCAGCCGCTCCAGGGCCTCCGGGGCCCACACCGAGAGTTCGGCCTCGACCGTCGCGACGGGGAAGACCTGCTGGATCCGCTCCAGCTGCCGGATCGTTCCCTCATAGCCGCCGGACGCCCGGCCCCGCCGGGTCGCCCGCGCGCCCACCGCGCACAGGCCGAGCGCCCGCACCTTGCCCGCCCGTACCAGCTCGGCCATGGCGCCCCAGGTCTCCTCGACCGGCACCTCCGGGTCGGCCCGCTGGAGCTGGTACAGGTCGATGACATCGGTCTGGAGCCGCCGCAGCGAGGCGTCACAGGCCCTGCGCACGTACCCGGGACGCCCGTTGGCCACCACGTGCTGGTCGCCGCCGACGAGCAGCCCGACCTTCGTCGACACGAAGACGTCCGCCCGGCGCTCCTTCAACACCCGCCCCAACAGGAGCTCGTTGGTGAACGGCCCGTACATGTCGGCGGTGTCGAGCAGACTGGTCCCGGCGTCCAGCGCCGCGTGCACCGTCCGCAGCGAGTGGTCACCCCGCCGCTGCGAAGCGCTGTACGCCCAGTGCATCGGCATGCATCCGAGGCCCACCGCACCCACATCGAGCGCCGCCGCCCCGATCGTCCTGCGCTCCACCTGCCGGTACCCCTCCCTCTGCCACCCCCCAAAGTAACCAATCGCGCGCGGGATTCATCGCATAGCCTCCCGGTCATGACGTTCGATGACACCGCCGCTGACGTGTGGCTTCCGATTCCCGTGGACGAGATCGCGGGACTTCCCGCGCCGGGCGCGTCGGGCCCGAACTACCGTTTCTGGGACGGCGGGCCGGAATTCCCGGCCGATCCCGCGCACTGCGCCTTCTACGTCGTCCCGTACATGAAGGGCGAGGAGATCGCGGTGCGCCCGCTCGCCGGGATGACCTCGGTCCGCGCCGTGCAGACGCTCTCCGCCGGCATCGACCACGTGACCCCCGGCCTCGACCGGCTGCCCCCCGGCGTCCGGCTGTGCAACGCCAAGGGCGTCCACGAGGCCAGCACCGCCGAGCTCACCCTCGCCCTGATCCTGGCCTCGCTGCGCGGCATCCCCGGCTTCGTCCGCGGCCAGGACGCGGAGGAGTGGCGGGCCGGTTTCTACCCGGCGCTCGCCGACAAGTCGGTGCTGATCGTCGGATACGGTTCGATCGGCGCCGCCATCGAGGACCGCCTCGCCCCCTTCGAATGTGCGCGGGTCGTGCGCGTCGCGCGCTCCGCACGTGCCACCGAGCGCGGGCCTGTGCATCCGATGACCGAACTGCCCGCGCTGCTGCCCGAGGCCGACGTCGTCGTGCTCTCCACCCCCCTCACCCCGGCCACCCGGCACCTCGCCGACGCCGGCTTCCTCGCCCGGATGAAGGACGGAGCGCTGCTGGTCAACGTGGCCCGCGGCCCCGTGGTGGACACCGCCGCCCTCCTGAAGGAGGCCGAGAGCGGCCGGATCACCGCGGCGCTCGACGTCACCGACCCCGAGCCGCTGCCCGCCGGGCACCCGCTGTGGCACGCCCCCGGCATCCTGATCAGCCCCCATGTCGGCGGCTCCACCTCGGCGTTCATGCCGCGCGCGAAGCGCCTGCTGGCCGCGCAGCTCACCCGGTTCGCGGCCGGGGAGGAGCTCGCGAACCAGGTCCTGACCACCTGAGACGCGCGCCCCCGGAGCGCGCCGGACGCAAGCCCCCCAAGGTCGTCACGGAGAGTACTGCGACCCTGTCCCTGAGTGACATTCCTGGTGTATCGTCCCGGAGCGGGGGACTGCGTCGAGAACGGGCGGACGCTGGGGAGCGAAGTGACGGGTCATCAGATTCCGAGGGGGGTGACGGGTGGAGCACGGCCGAGCGAGCGACGATCCGACGCGGCGGGGCCGACGGTCCACCCGTGCCCCACAGCCGCCCTGCCGGACCAGCCGGGCCCCGGCCGGCCCGCCACGACCGGCCCCGGCGGGGACGCTCGCGCCGGGGACGGCCGGGCCGGCGCCGGCGCCTCCGGTACCCCCGACACCTCCGGCACCCCCGCCGTCCCCGTGCCCCGCACGGGCGGCGACCCGGCCCCGCCGCAAGGCGGCGACCGCGCGCCGGACACCGGTGAGGGACCCGGCCGGGTCCCCGCCTCCCCCTGCGCCGAGGACCCCGCGGCCTCCTGCGGCCACGCCGTGCCACGCCCCGACGAGCAGGCCGACGGCCTGTGCGCTCCCGGGGCCCACGGGCACCCCGGCGACAGCCCGGAGGACCCGGTGAGCGCCCCCGGGACGCTCGTCCGGCAGCGGCCCGTCGGCGGCGGGGCCGGCCTCCGGTCCGGAGCCGGCCGGCCCGGCCCGGGACCCGGCCGCCAGGGACCCGGCGCCGGGGGAGTGCTCACCCAGATCGGGCTCGGCCTGGTCTGCGGGGGATACGGGACCGGCGCCGCCCTCGGCTGGGGCTCCGAGGAACTCGCGCTCGTGATGGGCGACTTCGGCCTGAGCGCCGCCGCCCTCGCCGCCGCCGTCTCCTGCTTCCTCTACGCCCGCGGCCACCGCGGCAGCTTCCGCCCCGCCTGGCTCCTCTTCGCCTTCTCGTCCTTCATGGCCTCCGTCGGCAACGGCGTCTGGGGCTGGTACGAGGTCGTGCTCGACCGCGAGGTGCCCACCCCCTCGCTGGCCGACCTCAGCTTCCTGCTCTTCGCGCCGCCCGCCATCGTCGGCCTGCTCGTCCTCGCCAAGAAACCCGTGACCCGGGCCGGCTGGGTCTGCCTCGCGCTCGACGCCTGGCTCATCGGCGGATCCCTGCTCACCCTCTCCTGGAGCCTCGCCCTCGCGCACACCGCGCGCGTCGAGGCCGCCGAGGGCGAGAGCGTCGCCCGCGCCGCGCTCTCCCTCGCCTACCCGCTCCTGGACATCGTCCTCGTCAGCATGGTGCTGGCCCTCCACTTCCGCCGCTCCCACATCAACCGCTCGGCGATCAACACCGCCATCGCGGCCCTCGCGCTCACCGTGCTGTGCGACGCCCTGTTCACCTCGCCGCTGCTGCGCGAGCACTACAGCTCCGGCCAGATCCTCGACGCCGGCTGGTTCGCCGGGTCCCTGCTGCTCGCCTACGCGCCCTGGGGCGCCCGCCGCACCATGGACCCGCCCGCCGCCCGCGCCCGGCATCCGCACAGCCGCCCCCTCGCCGGGTCGCTCGCCGCCCTCACGCCGTACCTCGCGGCGGCGGTCTGCACGCTCGGCATCCTGTACAACGTCGTCGAGGGACGCAGAGTGGACCGCGTGGTCGTCCTCACCGGCTGCACGGTCGTGCTCGCCCTGGTCCTGCGGCAGGGCATCATGCTGCTCGACAACATCGCCCTCACCCACGAACTGGCCCAGAAGGAGAACCACTTCAGGTCCCTCGTGCAGGGCTCCAGCGACGTCATCATGATCGCCGCGCCCACCGGGATACTGCGCTACGTCAGCCCCGCCGCCGCCGGGGTGTACGGCCGCGAGGCGGAGGAGCTGATCGGCTCCGAGCTCGCCTCCCTCATCCACCCCGAGGACCTCGGCGGCGTCGTCCACGAAGTGCGCCGCTTCCTCGCCGCACCGCCCTCCGAGGAGCCCACCACCCGGATCGAGTGCCGCTTCCGCTCCGGCCGCGGCGACTGGCTCAACGTCGAGTCCACCGTCAACCGGCACCAGGGCGGCCTGATCTTCAACAGCCGGGACGTCACCGACCGCGTCCGCCTCCAGGCCCAGCTCCGGCACAACGCCGAGCACGACCCGCTCACCGACCTGCCCAACCGGGCGCTGTTCACCGAACGGGTCCGCGGCGCCCTCAGCGGCCGACGCGCCTCCGACCCCGGCACCGCCGTGCTCTTCATCGACCTCGACGGCTTCAAGGGCGTCAACGACCGACTCGGCCACCAGGCCGGCGACGAGCTCCTCGTCCAGGCCGCCCGCCGCCTCCAGGACTCCGTACGGGCCGGGGACACCGCCGCCCGGCTCGGCGGCGACGAGTTCGCCGCGCTCATCCTCGGCGACGGCAACCGGGACCGCGCCGCCCGCGAGTGCCAGGTGCACGAGATCGCCGACCGGCTGCGCCTCACCCTCTCCCAGCCCTACCGCGTCGACGCCGCCAACGAGGTCCGGGTCGCCGCCTCCATCGGCGTCGCCTTCGCCGAGCCCGGCATCGGCGCCGGCGACCTGCTGCGCAACGCCGACCTCGCCATGTACCGGGCCAAGGCCGCCGGCAAGAACCGCGTCGAGCTCTACGCCCCGCAGATGCAGGCCGAGGTGGTCCGCCGCACCGAGCTCGCCGCCCGGCTGCGCACCGCCCTGCACGACGGCGAGTTCGCGCTGCTGCACCAGCCCGTCGTGGACCTGGCCACCGGCCGGATCACCGCCGTCGCCGCCCAGGCCCGCTGGCGCTCCGCCCAGGGCATCCTGTTCACCCCGGCCGAGTTCCTGCGCGTCTCCGACGGCAGCGAGCGCAGCGCCGAGCTCGGCCGCTGGCTCCTCGAAGAGGCCGTCGAGCAGGCCGCCGAACGGGCCGGCATCGGGCACCGCACCCCCGTCACCATCCGGCTCTCCGCGCGCCGGCTGCTCGACCGCTCGCTGCCGCTCGGCTCCATCGAGGCCCTGCTGACCCGGCACGGCCTGCCCTCCGGCTCCCTCGTCATCGAGCTGGCCGAGAGCGACCCCCGGGACCCCCGGGTCAACTTCGACGAGCTGGAACAGCGCCTCGCCGCCCTGCGCCGCCTCGGCGTGAAGATCGCCCTGGACGGATTCGGCAGCGGACACGCCGCCATCAACGCCCTGCGCCGCCTCCCCGTCGACATACTGAAGCTGGACCGTGGCCTGGTCGAAGGCGTGGTGGAATCGGCCAGGCTGCGCAAGATCACCAGCGGGCTGCTGCGGATCGCCGGCGACCTCGGCATGCAGTCCGTCGCCGACGGGGTGGACGTGCCCGAGCAGGTGCTCGCCCTGCGCTCGATGGGCTGCACCCATGGTCAGGGCATGGCCTTCGCGGGCCCGCTGGACGAGTACCGGCTGCGCAGGGCCCTGGTGCGGGACGAGTACCCGCTGCCCGGACCCGTCCCGGTGAGTGTCGGAAACCGCCCCTCGATCCGCTCACATACTGAGACGCCCGTCCCACCTACTTGACAGTGACTGTGCGTCGGGGAGAGGGTCAGTGCCATGCGCACCCGAATTCTCGTACTTGGAAAGCGCGTCGGCTGAGGCAGGGCCAGAGAAGGCCCGCCTGTAAACGCACCCGACGCGCTCCCCTCGCTTGCCTCCCGGCACGAGGGGTTTTTTGTTGCACCGACTCCCCCCGAAGTCGTAACGAACCCTCGCAAAACGCCTCGCACACCACCTCGCACCAACCCTCTGCTTCGAGAAGAGAATGCTGATGACCGAGCAGGCCACCGGGCACCATCCGCAGCCGCGGCCCCGTAACGGCGCGCAGCCCACCACCGTCGAGCACGTCACGGGTGCGCAGTCCCTCATCCGTTCTCTCGAGGAAGTGGGCGCCGACACCGTCTTCGGCATTCCGGGCGGAGCGATCCTCCCCGCGTACGACCCGATGATGGACTCGAAGCGGGTGCGACACGTCCTGGTGCGGCACGAGCAGGGCGCGGGTCACGCCGCCACCGGCTACGCGCAGGCCACCGGCCGGGTCGGCGTCTGCATGGCGACCTCGGGCCCGGGTGCCACCAACCTGGTCACGCCGATCGCCGACGCCCACATGGACTCCGTCCCGCTGGTCGCGATCACCGGCCAGGTCGCCTCCAAGGCGATCGGCACGGACGCCTTCCAGGAGGCGGACATCTGCGGCATCACGATGCCGATCACCAAGCACAACTTCCTGGTCACCAAGGCCGAGGACATCCCGCGGACGATCGCCGAGGCCTTCCACATCGCCTCCACCGGCCGCCCGGGCCCGGTCCTGGTCGACATCGCCAAGGACGCGCTCCAGGCGAAGACCACCTTCAGCTGGCCGCCCACCACGGACCTGCCCGGCTACCGCCCGGTGACCAAGCCGCACGCCAAGCAGATCCGCGAGGCCGCCAAGCTGATCACCGGCGCCAAGCGCCCCGTCCTCTACGTCGGCGGCGGCGTCCTGAAGGCCGGCGCCACCGCCGAGCTGAAGGTCCTCGCGGAGCTCACCGGCGCCCCGGTCACCACCACCCTGATGGCGCTGGGCGCGTTCCCCGACAGCCACCCGCTGCACGTGGGCATGCCGGGCATGCACGGTGCGGTCACCGCCGTCACCGCGCTGCAGAAGGCCGACCTGATCGTCGCCCTCGGCGCCCGCTTCGACGACCGCGTCACCGGCAAGCTGGACAGCTTCGCCCCGTACGCCAAGATCGTCCACGCCGACATCGACCCGGCCGAGATCGGCAAGAACCGCATCGCCGACGTCCCGATCGTCGGGGACGCCCGCGAGGTCATCGCCGACCTGGTCCAAGCCGTCCAGGCCGAGCACAGCGAGGGCCACCGCGGCGACTACACCGCCTGGTGGAGCGACCTCAACCGCTGGCGCGAGACCTACCCGCTCGGCTACGAGCTGCCGGAGGACGGCAGCCTCTCGCCGCAGCAGGTCATCCAGCGCATCGGCGAGCTCGCCCCCGCGGACACCATCTACGCGGCCGGCGTCGGCCAGCACCAGATGTGGGCCGCCCACTTCATCAACTACGAGCGCCCGGCCACCTGGCTGAACTCCGGCGGCGCCGGGACGATGGGCTACGCGGTCCCGGCCGCGATGGGCGCCAAGGCCGGCATGCCGGACCGTCCGGTCTGGGCGATCGACGGCGACGGCTGCTTCCAGATGACCAACCAGGAACTGGTCACCTGCGCGCTGAACAACATCCCGATCAAGGTCGCCATCATCAACAACGGCGCCCTCGGCATGGTCCGTCAGTGGCAGACCCTGTTCTACAACCAGCGCTACTCCAACACGGTCCTGCACTCCGGCCCGGACGACGTCAACCCGGGGGCGCGGGGCACCCGCATCCCGGACTTCGTCAAGCTGTCCGAGGCCATGGGCTGTGTCGCGCTGCGCTGCGAGGACCCTGCCGACCTGGACAAGGTCATCGAGCAGGCCAACGCCATCAACGACCGCCCGGTCGTGGTCGACTTCATCGTCCACGAGGACGCGCAGGTCTGGCCGATGGTCGCCGCCGGAACCTCCAACGACGAGGTCATGGCCGCCCGGGGCGTCCGCCCCGACTTCGGCGACGGCGAAGACGACTGACGAGCGAAGAGCCGAAGAGCCAAGGGAAGAGACCCACACCATGTCCACCAAGCACACGCTCTCCGTCCTGGTCGAGAACACGCCCGGCATCCTCGCCCGGATCGCCGCCCTGTTCTCCCGCCGCGGCTTCAACATCGACTCGCTCGCCGTCGGTGTCACCGAGCACCCCGACATCTCCCGCATCACCATCGTGGTCAATGTCGAGGACCTGCCCCTGGAGCAGGTGACCAAGCAGCTCAACAAGCTGGTCAACGTCCTGAAGATCGTCGAACTCGAGCCCAGCGCGGCGATCCAGCGCGAGCTCGTCCTGGTGAAGGTCCGCGCCGACAACGAGACCCGCTCCCAGATCGTCGAGATCGTCCAGCTCTTCCGCGCGAAGACGGTCGACGTCTCGCCGGAGGCGGTCACCATCGAGGCCACCGGTTCGAGTGACAAGCTGGAAGCGATGCTCAAGATGCTGGAGCAGTTCGGCATCAAGGAGCTCGTGCAGTCCGGCACCATCGCCATAGGGCGTGGCGCCCGGTCCATCACGGACCGGTCCCTGCGGGCCCTCGACCGCAGCGCGTGACACTCCCGAACGTCAACGGGCGCTGACCGCCGGTCCATCCGGCGGTCCGCCTGGCGAGACCCGAAATCCTTCCTCCCGCACCCCGCCGTACGGTGGGACGCAACACCAGCACCTCAAGGAGATACCCAGTGGCCGAGCTGTTCTACGACGCCGACGCCGACCTGTCCATCATCCAGGGCCGCAAGGTCGCCGTGATCGGGTACGGCAGCCAGGGCCACGCCCACGCGCTGTCGCTCCGTGACTCGGGTGTCGACGTGCGTGTCGGTCTGCACGAGGGCTCCAAGTCCAAGGCCAAGGCCGAGGAGCAGGGCCTGCGCGTCGTCACCCCGGCCGAGGCCGCGGCCGAGGCCGACGTCATCATGATCCTCATCCCGGACCCGATCCAGGCCCAGGTCTACGAGGAGTCCATCAAGGACAACCTGAAGGACGGCGACGCGCTGTTCTTCGCCCACGGCTTCAACGTCCGCTTCGGCTTCATCAAGCCCCCGGCCAACGTGGACGTCGCCCTGGTCGCCCCGAAGGGCCCGGGCCACCTGGTCCGCCGCCAGTACGAGGAGGGCCGCGGCGTCCCCGCGATCGCCGCGGTCGAGCAGGACGCGACGGGCAACGCCTTCGCGCTGGCGCTCTCCTACGCCAAGGCCATCGGCGGCACCCGCGCCGGCGTCATCAAGACGACCTTCACCGAGGAGACCGAGACCGACCTCTTCGGCGAGCAGGCCGTCCTCTGCGGTGGCGCCTCCGCGCTCGTCAAGGCGGGCTTCGAGACCCTGGTCGAGGCCGGCTACCAGCCGGAGATCGCCTACTTCGAGTGCCTCCACGAGCTGAAGCTGATCGTCGACCTCATGTACGAGGGCGGCCTGGAGAAGATGCGCTGGTCCGTCTCCGAGACCGCCGAGTGGGGCGACTACATCACCGGCCCGCGGATCATCACCGCGGACACCAAGGCCGAGATGAAGAAGGTCCTCACGGACATCCAGGACGGCACCTTCGCCAAGAACTGGATGGACGAGTACCACGGTGGCCTGAAGAAGTACAACGAGTACAAGACCCAGGACGAGCAGCACCTCCTGGAGACCACCGGCAAGGAGCTGCGGAAGCTCATGAGCTGGGTGAACGACGAGGAGGCGTAAGCCCCTCGGTGCGGGGCCGGACAGGGTGTCCGGCCCCGTGCCACATCGTTGGACACCCCGTCCAACCACGGACGGGTGATCCTTCCAACGAGGCGTATGAGCTGCGCCGACGCACCACTACACTGCTCAACAACATACGCGTCAGGCCCACAGCGTCGTGCGCTTTCACGCGGCAAGCCCCCTCCACGCCTGCGGCCGTCGGGACGGCCGTCCGCACTGGATCTGTGAGGACTCACGTGAGCTCGAAACCTGTCGTACTCATCGCTGAAGAGCTGTCGCCCGCCACCGTCGACGCGCTGGGCCCGGACTTCGAGATCCGGCACTGCAACGGCGCCGACCGCGCCGAGCTGATCCCCGCGATCGCCGACGTCGACGCCATCCTGATCCGTTCCGCGACCAAGGTCGACGCGGAGGCCATCGCCGCCGCGAAGAAGCTCCGGGTCGTCGCCCGCGCCGGTGTGGGCCTGGACAACGTGGACGTCTCCTCGGCCACCAAGGCCGGCGTGATGGTCGTGAACGCCCCGACCTCCAACATCGTCACCGCCGCCGAGCTCGCCTGCGGCCTCCTGGTCGCCACCGCGCGCAACATCCCGCAGGCCAACACCGCGCTGAAGAACGGCGAGTGGAAGCGCTCGAAGTACACGGGCGTCGAGCTGAGCGAGAAGACCCTCGGCGTCGTCGGCCTCGGCCGCATCGGCGTCCTGGTCGCCCAGCGCATGTCCGCGTTCGGCATGAAGATCGTCGCGTACGACCCCTACGTGCAGCCGGCCCGCGCCGCCCAGATGGGGGTGAAGCTGCTGGCCCTGGACGAGCTCCTGGAGGTCGCCGACTTCATCACCGTCCACCTGCCCAAGACCCCGGAGACGGCCGGTCTCATCGGTGACGAGGCGCTGCACAAGGTCAAGCCCTCGGTCCGGATCGTCAACGCCGCGCGCGGCGGGATCGTGGACGAGGCGGCGCTGTACTCGGCGCTGAAGGAGGGCCGGGTCGCCGGCGCGGGCCTCGACGTGTACGCGAAGGAGCCCTGCGTCGACTCGCCGCTCTTCGAGCTCGACGAGGTCGTCTGCACCCCGCACCTGGGCGCCTCCACCGACGAGGCCCAGGAGAAGGCCGGCATCGCGGTGGCCCGCTCGGTGCGCCTGGCGCTCGCCGGCGAGCTCGTCCCGGACGCGGTCAACGTGCAGGGCGGCGTCATCGCCGAGGACGTGAAGCCGGGTCTGCCGCTGGCCGAGAAGCTGGGCCGGATCTTCACGGCGCTGGCCGGCGAGGTCGCGGTGCGGCTGGACGTCGAGGTGTACGGCGAGATCACCCAGCACGATGTGAAGGTGCTCGAACTCTCCGCGCTCAAGGGCGTGTTCGAGGACGTGGTCGACGAGACCGTGTCCTACGTGAACGCCCCGCTGTTCGCGCAGGAGCGCGGTGTCGAGGTGCGTCTCACCACCAGCTCCGAGTCGCCCGACCACCGCAACGTGGTGACCGTGCGCGGCACGCTCTCGGACGGCCAGGAGGTCTCGGTCTCCGGCACGCTCGCGGGCCCCAAGCACCTGCAGAAGATCGTCGCGGTCGGCGACTACGACGTGGATTTGGCGCTCGCCGACCACATGGTGGTGCTGCGCTACGAGGACCGCCCGGGCGTCGTCGGCACGGTCGGCCGGATCCTCGGCGAGGCCGGTCTGAACATCGCGGGCATGCAGGTCTCCCGTACCGAGGAGGGCGGCGAGGCGCTCGTCGTGCTCACCGTCGACGACACGGTCCCGGCGGCCGTGATCGCCGAGATCTCCGAGGAGATCGGAGCCAACTCGGCCCGCTCGGTCGACCTGGTCTGACGCACGGGTCCGCTCGGACGCGTTCTCCGTACCCGGCCGATAGACGCTCGTCTTACACGGGCGTCTATCGGCCGGGTACAGTGCTGTCCATGGGACACAAGGAAGACCTCCTCGAAGGCGCCAAGCGCTGCCTCCTGGAGAAGGGCTACGCCCGCACGACCGCCCGTGACGTGGTGGCCGCCTCGGGCACCAACCTCGCCTCCATCGGCTACCACTACGGCTCCAAGGACGCCCTGCTCCAGCAGGCCTTCCTGGCCCTCACCGAGGAGTGGGGTCAGCGGGTCGGCGCGGCGGACCCCGAGGGCGCGGAGCAGCCGCCCGCCGACCCGTACGAGCGCTTCCGCGCCGTCTGGGAGCCGCTGATCGGCGCCGCCGAGGGCAGCCGCCCGGTCTGGAAGCTGCAGACCGAGGTCGTCACCCGGCTGGACGACGACGAGAAGCTGCGCGAGGCGATCAAGGAGCCGCAGCGCGAGGGCCGGCTCGGCATGGCCGAGGGCATGCTCGGCCTCGACCCCGCGGCGGACCCCGAGAAGGCCCGCGTCGCCGGGCTGCTGCTCCAGGCGCTCGCGACCGGCGTGATGATCCAGTGGGTGGTCGACCCGGAGACCGCGCCGACCGCGGACGACCTCACGGCCGGCCTGAAGGTGCTGATGGGGGAGCGGGACTGACGTCCCGTTCGTCCTGGAATCGTCACAGACCGCCCGGAGCCGTCGCCTCCGGAGTCGCGGTGCTGCTGTCATGGCGGGGACCACGCCCACCCGCACCGCCTCCAGGAGGCCCCGTGTCCCAGCGCCGTACCACCAGGTTCCTGATCGGTCTCTTCGCCGCCGGACTGCTCATCGGCGCGGCCGGCCAGCTCGCCAAGCTCACCTCCGACGCCCCCGCGGCCCGGACCGTCGCCATGAACAAGGCGGAGCTCGTCGGGGCCTAGTCCCCGCCCGGACACCCCGCCCCTACAGCCTGGCCGCCTTCAGCGCCATGTGCAGCAGCAGCCGGTCCTCGCCCGCGTCCAGGTCGAGGCCGGTGAGCTGCTCGACGCGGGAGAGGCGGTAGTAGAGGGTCTGCCGGTGGATGCCGAGAGCGGTCGCCGTGCGGCCCGCCTGGCCCGCGTGGTCGAGGAACACCTCGGCGGTGCGGGCCAGTTCGGCGTGGGCCGGGGCCAGCAGGGGACGGACCGCCGGGTCGGGTCCGGCCGGCGGGAGCGCGGTCAGCAGCCGGTACGGGCCGATCGCGGACCACTCCGCGAGCGGGCCGAGGCGCGGCTGGGCGGTCGCCGCGCGGGCGGCCGAGCCGGCCTCGCGCCAGGACACGTCGAGGTCCGCGAGCCCCCGGCGGGGCGCGCCGACCCCGGCGACGGCCGCGAGGCCCGCCGTACTCCGCAGCCGGTCGGCCGCGGTGACGGCGGGGGACAGGTTGTCGGCCGAGCGGAGCCGGACGAGCACGGCGAGCGCGCGCGGGGCGCCACCGGGGCCGGGGGCGCCGGCCGGGGCCGCCGCGGGCTGCCACGGCACCGTGCACAGGGCCGCCGTGCCCGGCACCGTACGCGGCGAGGGGGAGTCCTCCGCGGGCCAGGGCGCCAGGCAGACCAGGGCGTGCAGACCGTCGGCGTCCGGGCCGAGGGCGGTGCGCAGGGCGGCGAGCGCCATGTCGTACTGCCAGCCGCGCTCGGCCGACAGGGCGGCCCGCAGCTCCCGGGAGAGGTCCGCCCCGGCCCGCTCCTCGTCGGCGAGCAGGTCGCCGATCCGGGCGGCGACCTCCATGGCGGCGGTGAGCTGCGCGTGCGAGGGGCCGGGCTCGGCGTCCAGCAGCCAGACGTAGCCGAGGACGACACCCCGATGGCGTACCGGCAGACAGATCCGGTCCCGGAAGACGCCCGCGTCGGGGGCGGCCGGGATGCGGACCGGGCCGGTCGCCCGGGTGATGCCGAAGCCCTCGAACCAGGCCCGGACGGCGGGGGTGGACTTCCGGGTCAGGATCGACCGGGTGCGGACCGGGTCCATCGCCTCGTCGTCGTCGCTGTCGTGCGCGCCGAAGGCGATCAGCCCGAAATCCCGGTTCTCCAGGGTCGCGGGGGCGCCGAGCAGCGCCGAGATCTCGTCCACCAGCTCCTGGTAATCGCCCTTCACGGCGCCATTCTCCCACCGCCCGCGCCGTCCTTCAGACAGATGTCTGAGAGCGTGGCCACGGATGCGTGACAGCTGTAGATGGCGGACGATCGGAGCGGTCCTTAGGTTTCACGGTGGTTCTTCGTGCTGTTTCCGATCGCTTGCGAAAGATCGGGTAGAGCACCTTTCGTCACCCTGCCCTCTGGAGGTACCCGTGCTGGGTCCCGTGATCCTCGCCGCGTCGCGCAGCGACAAGATGCGCCGTTTCGTGTCGGCCGCCCCCGGGACCAAGCAGGTCGTGGCACGCTTCATCGCCGGTGAGTCCGTCAATGACGTCGTCCCGATCGTGCAGGACCTGGCGGCCCGCGGCCTGGAGGTCACCCTCGACGTGGTCGGTGAGGACATCACCACCGTCGAGCAGTCCCACGCCGCCCGCGACGCCTACCTGGAGCTCATCGGGCGCCTCAAGGAGCTGGGCCTGGGGGCCCGCGCCGAGATGTCCGTGAAGCTGTCGATGTTCGGCCAGTCGCTGGAGAACGGGCACGAGCTCGCCCTCGCGAACGTGCGCCCCGTCGTCACCGCCGCCGCCGAGATCGGCACCACGGTCACCCTGGACGCCGAGGACCACACCACCCTCGACTCGATGTTCGCCATCCACGAGGAGCTGCGGAAGGACTTCCCGCAGACCGGCTGCGTCATCCAGGCGTACCTCTTCCGCACCGAGGAGGACGCCCGCCGCCTCGCCGCCAACGGCTCGCGCGTGCGGATCGTGAAGGGCGCCTACAAGGAGCCCGCCGAGGTCGCCATCCAGGACAAGCCGGAGATCGACAAGGCCTACGTCCGGATCATGAAGATCCTGATGGAGGGCGAGGGCTACCCGATGATCGGGTCCCACGACCCCCGCCTGATCGCCGTCGGCCAGGAGCTCGCCCGCCGCGCCGGGCGCAAGCTGGACGAGTACGAGTTCCAGATGCTGTACGGCATCCGCAGCGAGGAGCAGAACCGGCTCGCGGCCGAGGGCCACCGGATGCGCGTCTACACCGCCTACGGCACCGACTGGTACGGCTACTTCATGCGCCGCCTCGCGGAGAAGCCGGCCAACCTGCTCTTCTTCGTCCGCTCCATCCTCACCAAGGGCTGAGCCCACACCCCTCAAGAAGGAGTCCCGCGACCCATGGACGCTGTCACCCAGGTCCCCGCTCCGGTCAACGAGCCGGTGCACGGCTACGCCCCCGGTTCCCCCGAGCGCGCCCGTCTGGAGGTCAAGCTCAAGGAGCTGGCCGACAACCCGCGCGAGCTGCCGATGACCATCGGTGGCGTCAAGCGCATGGGCGGCGGCGAGCGCGTCGACGTCGTGCAGCCGCACAACCACAAGGCCGTCATCGGCACCTTCGCCGGCGCCACCCAGCAGGACGCCCAGGACGCGATCGACGCCGCCCTGGCCGCCGCTCCGGCCTGGCGCGCGATGGCCTTCGACGACCGCGCGGCGATCATCCTGCGCGCCGCCGAGCTGCTCGCCGGCCCGTGGCGCGAGACGCTGGCCGCCTCCACCATGCTGGGTCAGTCCAAGACCGCCCAGCAGGCCGAGATCGACACCCCGTGCGAGCTCGTCGACTTCTGGCGCTTCAACGTGGCCTACGCCCGCCAGATCCTGGCCGAGCAGCCGCCGGCGAACTCGCCCGGCGTGTGGAACCGCCTGGACCACCGCCCCCTCGAGGGCTTCGTCTACGCGATCACGCCGTTCAACTTCACGGCCATCGCGGGCAACCTGCCCACCGCCCCCGCGCTGATGGGCAACGTGGTGGTCTGGAAGCCGTCCCCGACCCAGACGCACTCCGCCGTGCTCCTCATGGAGCTCCTGGAGGAGGCCGGTCTGCCGAAGGGCGTCATCAACCTGGTGACCGGCGACGGCATCGCCGTCTCCGAGGTGGCCCTGAACCACCGCGACCTGGCCGGCATCCACTTCACGGGTTCGACCAAGACCTTCCAGCACCTGTGGAAGACCGTCGGTACGAACATCGAGAAGTACCGCTCCTACCCCCGGATCGTCGGCGAGACCGGCGGCAAGGACTTCGTCGTCGCGCACCCGAGCGCCGACCGCGCCATCCTGAAGACCGCGCTGACCCGTGGCTCCTTCGAGTTCCAGGGCCAGAAGTGCTCCGCGTCCTCGCGTGCGTACGTCCCGGCCTCCATCTGGAACGACGGGTTCAAGGAGGAGTTCGCGGCCGAGGTCGACGGCATCACCATGGGTGACGTCACCGACCTGTCGAACTTCATCGGCGCCGTCATCGACGACCGCTCCTTCGCCAAGAACAAGGCCGCGATCGACCGCGCGAAGGCCGACGCCTCCTGCACGATCGTCGCCGGCGGCACGTACGACGACTCGGAGGGCTACTTCGTCCGCCCGACCGTCATCGAGTGCAGCGACCCGGAGAACGAGGTCTTCACGACCGAGTACTTCGGCCCGATCCTCGCCGTGTACGTCTACGACGACGCGAAGTACGACGAGATGCTGACCCAGATGGAGTCGGTCTCCGACTACGCGCTGACCGGCTCGGTCATCTCCGGCGACCGCGCCGCCGCCGCTTACACGATGGAGAAGCTCCGCTTCGCCGCGGGCAACTTCTACATCAACGACAAGTCGACCGGCGCCGTCGTCGGCCAGCAGCCCTTCGGCGGCGGCCGCGCCTCCGGCACCAACGACAAGGCCGGCGCCCCGCAGAACCTGATGCGCTGGACGCTGACCCGCGCCATCAAGGAGACCCTGGTCCCGCCGACCGAGTACGGCTACCCCCACATGGGCTGACGCCCCCGCCTCCCCGGAGGCCCCTGATCACCGCCCCCCTCCCCGGTCCCCCAACCGAGGACGGGGGCGGTTCTCATTGCGCCTTCGGTGGGTGACGTGTCAGGAAGTCGTCGACGCGGCGCGCTCTACGCCCGGACGGTGGGGAGGTTCCACCGGGACCCGTCGGGGGCGTACGAGGCGTATGCGCGGCCGTCTGCCTCGCGGGTGTACGTGAACGTGTCGTGCGACGGGCGGCCGGCCTTGCACCACCACAGCCACGCGGCCTCGACCTGACGCCAGAGGCCGGGGTCTCCGCCGTAGGTGATCGTCCAGGCGTGATCACCGGCGAGGGCGGCCCGGGCCCACGAGCCGTCGGGGCCGTGGATCTGGAGTGACGTGTTCCCCGCGTCGTCGAGGTGATAGACGAGTTCCGCCTCGGGCAGGCTGACCGAGAGGAGGAGGCGGAAGGCGTAGTGAGCGCGGATGTCGGCTGCGGAGACCGCCGAGGGCAGCGTCCCTGTTTCCGGGGCGCGCTCGGGGCCCTGTCGCGGCGGGTACTTCTTGGCCTCGGAGCGCGCGGCCATGAAGCGGCCGGCGGTCGTGGTGAATCGGCCGGCTGCGCGGCCTCGGTCGTCGACCTTGAGGCGGACCAGTCCGCCCTCGATGCCGAGGGCGATGTCGGCCACGATGATCGTGCCGGGCTCGCTCTGCTCGATCCATGCGGCGGGCACGACGGGTACGGAACAGGTGGCGATGATCCGGTCGAACGTGCCGCCCTCGGGGTAGCCGCGGGTTCCGTCCCCCGCGACGACCTGCGGGACGAATCCGGCGGAGGCGAGGTGCTCGCGCGCGTCGCGGATGGTGTCGGGGTCGATGTCGACGGAGTGCACGAGGTGCTCGCCGAGGCGTGCGCTCAGCAGGGCGGCGTTGTAGCCGGTGCCGGTGCCGACTTCGAGGACGCGGTGGCCGTCCTTCACCGTGAGGTCTTCGAGCATGCCGGCCATGAGGCTCGGCAGGGTGCTGGACGAGGTGGGGATGCCGGTCCACGCGGTGTCGTCGACCCGCTCGGCGGTGTCCGGGTCCAGGGCGGTGACGAGGGTCTGATCGCGGTAGACGGCTTCGAGGTCGTCGTCGGTGGCTGCGCCGCGGTGCTCGCGCCAGACGGTGATGCCGCGCTCGTTCTGGTCTTGCTGGAACCAGCGGGGCACGAACAAGTGCCGCGGCACGTCGCCGAAGACGTGCGTCCACTCGCGCGAGCGGATGGCTCCCGCTCTGATCAGCTCGGTGGTCAGGCTGGTCATGTGGGGGCGGGCCCGCTCGATGGTGGAAGCACTCATGAGACTCCTCGCAGTTCGTCGGCGATGGCGGTAGAGATGGGCAGGCCGGTGGCGTGTTCGATCCAGTCCCACTGACCGCAGGGATTCGCCTCCAGGAACGTCCACTGCCCGTCGGGGGAGACGACGAAGTCGAGGGCGGCGTAGGACAGGCCGACGGTGTCCATGAACCGTCGCACGCCTTCGGCGACATCGCCGGGGGTCGTGGTGGGGCGGTAGGTGAGGGATGCGTAGTCGCTGCGCCAGTCGGTGTGTGCGGCGGTGCTGCCGGCGTGCACCTCGGCGGCGAGCAGGCGCGGGCCCACGACGGTGAGGCGCACCTCGTACGCCTTGGCCACCCATGCCTGGAACAGGTGCGCCGTGGTCTCGATGCCGTGCAGGTCGTCGAGGTCGGCCTCGGTGACACGGCGGGTGTACACGGTCTTGAGCTGGTCCCCCTCGATGAACACGGGGCTCGCCACTGGCTTGCAGATCAGCTGCCCGCCGACGTCGCCCCAGAACGCCCGCACAGCGTCGGCGCTGTTGGTGATCAGCGTCGGCGGGATGGCCAAGCCGCAGGTGCGTGCGGTGGAGAGCTGCAACGGCTTGTACTCGGCACGGGACATGTGGGACGGGTGGTTGACCCAGCGGCAGTCGAGCGCGGTGATGACGCCGCCGAGGCCGGCGCGGGCTTGGGCGGCGGCGAACCGGCGCTCGGGTCCGGAGAGGCCGGCGGGGAAGTCGAAGGGGTTCGGGGCGCGGTAGTAGACGGCGGAGACGTCGGAGAGGTCCAGGGCGCGGTGGGCGGTGGCGAGTCCGCCGGCCCACCCTCGCCGGGCGTCGATGCGCCCGGCGAGGGTGAGTTCCTGCGGAAACGCGGCGGTGTCCATGCGGAACACCTCCGCCCCACCGTCCGTGAGTGCCTTGACGACGCGGTCCGTCGGGAGGTCGTCGCGAGCTGCGATCACGAGCACGGCGGGCATCGGCGGTCAGTCCTTCGGGCCCTCGTCGAGCGGCGGCGGGTTCTTCGCGTCCCCGTCGGGAACGGTGGGGACGTGGGTCTGCATGTAGGGGAGCGGGCCGTCGTACAGGCCCACGGACATCTGCGACTCCTCGTCGTAGACGACCGACGGCATCACGATGGCCTGCGTGGCGTCGGGGACGCGGGCGCCCCGGAGGACCCAGGGGCGGGCGCCTTCCTGGCTCGGGGGTTCGCTGCTCCGTAAGGTGCGCGATCCCAGCGGGAAGGCGGCTCGCGGGTCCGCAATGGCGGTGGTCATGAGTGGGTTCCTCCAGTGTCGGGGTGTCGGTCGCCTGGTGCGGCCGACGGATGGTGGTGCGGTTGACCGCCCTGCGACGCGGAGCGGATCACGCGCGCGGGACGGGGCTCGTAGGTTCGGCATCCGGCGGGTCGGCCCGGGGTCTGGTCCACTCCGGGGCGGCCCGTCTCCTATGCCCGGCCGCGGTAGAGGCCGGTCGCCCCCAGGTGCACGCGACCGGCCCGAGCGGCGCGGTGGAGGTACTCCTCGACGGCGTCCCGTCCGGCCCCCGGCGGGATGGGGTCGAGGCCGAGGGCGATCACGACCGGCCCCCCACGGCTGACGTGCGTCATCCAGGACCGGGCCGTGTGAGACAGACGCAGCACGGTCGTGGGATGTCCGTAGTGAAGGGCGGCGGCACCGGCCCGTACGATCAGCCGCTCCCCGCAGTTGCGCAGGGTCCGGGCCGCGGGCGCCAGGCAGAGCGTTTCCGCCATGCCCATGAGGCTCGCCTCGACGCTCTGCGGGGTCTCCCCGGCACGACGGGCCCCGGCGTGCGCTACGAGCAGCCACCCCAACGGGTCGGCGTCCTCGGGCGTGGTGAGCCACGTGGAGGTGAGCAGGGTCGCGACGAATCCAGGGCCGGGAATCGGACGGAAGGTTGGTTGGTCCTTGACGCCCCCACCGAGCCGTCCGAGGGGTCGGCCACTCACAGGGCCGCGTCCGTAGGGGGCAGCGGGAGCAAGGTGCGGCTCATGAACGGGGCTCGCTGTCTACCTCCGCGGTACTCCCTGACGGCCGTCGCCATGTCGCGGGCAGCCTGTGCCAGGTGGTGTGCGGAGGACCAGTTGCCGAGAGGCTGCTCGTGCATATGCCGCTCCCTACATCGATGGAGGGGCCTATGCGCATCTGCTGTACGCCCCTTCGGCTGCACGTCGATGATGGGCGGGTACGGCATCGAGCAGATAGGCCATCGAGTGGCCACCCATGGCCACGTCACGGCCACCGCCGAAGGCGACCCCGATGACACCCCACACTGGCGGCATGAGCCGCAATGACGCCCTCCGAGCCGCAAGGCTCCGCCACGGCTGGCGCACCATCGAGCAGGCCGCCGCGGGCCTCCAGACTCACGGGCAGAGGCTGCTCGACGACCTGCACTTCACCGTCTCCGCCCGCACGTGGCGCCGGTGGGAGGGCGAGCGGCCGGGCTGGCCGGCCGAGGAGACCTCCGTCGTCCTCCACGACGCGTTGGGCCGCTGGCCCGAGGACCTCGGGTTCACCACACCGCCGGGCTGGATCCGGCCGGAGCACCACGAAGAGGTTGATGTGAGACGCGCGTTCGTCACGGTCACCGCTGCCGCGCTCCTGCCGGGGCCGACGGTGCCGCAACACGTCGACCCGGCCCTTATCACGTACTTCCAGGAGCAGTTGGAAGGCCACTACCGCGCGGACATGTTCCTCGGCCCGCACGACCTCATCGGCACAGTGGCCGCCCAATACCAGCTCATCGACAAGCTCGTCCGCTCGTCCAAGGGGGAGACACGCCGCGGGTTGCTGCGTGTCGGCGCCGCGTACGCCGCGCTCGTCGGGTGGCTGTACCAGGACGCCGGCGATCTCGGCGCCGCCACATTCTGGCGCGGGGTCACGCAGGAGATAGCGGTACGGTCCCGCGATCCGCACCTGATCGGCTACTCGCTGGTGAATCAGGCTCAGGTCCGTACCGATCTAGGAGACGGGTATGGGGTGATCGACCTGTGCGAGGCCGCCCTCGACGACGCTCACCGAGTCGTGCCCAAGGTCAGGATCATGGCCATGCAACAGCAGGCCCACGGGGCAAGCCTCACCGGCGATCGAAGCGCCGTTGATCAACTCATCGACGGGGCCGACGGCCTGCTCGCCCGCGTGGATGACGATCTTCCATGGGGCAACGCGTGCCGCCGGACACCTGGATACCTGGAGGTTCAGCGGGCGACTTGCTACGGACGTCTGGGGCTTGGCGCAGAGGCCGGCGCCCTGTGGACCCAGGTTCTCGACCTGGTCCCGTCGACGGCGAGGCGGGACCGTGGTGTCTACATGGCGCGGCACGCTACGGCGGCAGCCGTGGCTCGGGAGCCGGAGCAGGCACTTGAAATCGCGCGGTCCGCGGCACAGATCGCTGTCGAGACCGGATCGGCCAGGATGCGCAGGGAGCTTGCCGCCCTGGATCGGGCCATGCGCCCGTGGCACGATGCCCCGGTTGGGCGGGACCTCGCCGAGGTGCTGGCGCCCGTGACCGAGAGGGGCTGACGTGACCGAGCACGTCCCGCTTACCGAGGAGCAGATCGCAGCGGCCCTCGCCGAGGCGCCGGGTTGGCGCCGCGAGGGAGACGAGATCACCCGGTCGTACTCGATCCGGTATCACGGGGGTGTGGCGATGATCGTCCACGTCGCGGACGTCGAGCGGCTCATCAGCCACCACGCCGACATCGACCTGAGGTGGGGGCGCATCCGGTTCGGGATCACGACGCACGACGCTGGGTACAAGCTCACACGAGCAGATTTTGATCTTGCTGAGCGCATCGATGCCATCGCCGCGGCGCACGACGCGCAGCCCTTGAACGACTGACCGCGGGCACGACGAAGGCGCCCCCTCCGCTGGGCGGAGGGCGAGCCGGCCAACCGAGGACGGGGGCGGTTCTCATTGCGCCTTCGGCACGTGCCGCTTCAGGAAGTCGTCGATCAGTGACGCGATCTGCGGGGCGTGGGTCTCCAGGGCGAAGTGGCCGGTGGGGAGGAGGTGGATCTCGGCGTCCGGGAGGTCGTGGCGGAAGGCTTCGGCGCCGGCCGGGAGGAAGACCTCGTCGCCCTCGCCCCAGACGGCCAGGAGGGGGACCCGGGAGGTGCGGAAGTACTCCTGGAAGGCCGGGTAGAGGGCGAAGTTCGTGCCGTAGTCGGCGATCAGGCCGAGCTGGATCGCGTCCTGGCCCTCGCGGGCCATGAGGGCGGCGTCGTGGTGCCAGGCGTCCGGGCTGAGGAGCTCGCGGAACTCGGCGGGGACGCCCGTCTCGTACTGCCAGCGGATGCCGTCGAGGGAGCGGATCGCGCGGACCGGGGCCTCGGTCTCGGGGGTGCGGTCGGCGATCAGGGCGAGGACCGGGGCCCAGGCGTCGGCGCCGAGGCCCTCCTCGTAGGCGTTGCCGTTCTGGCTGATGATCGCGGTGATCCGCTCGGGGTGCGCGAGGGCGAGGCGCAGGCCGATGGGGGAGCCGTAGTCCTGGATGTAGAGGGCGAAGCGGTCGAGGCCGAGGGTCTCGGTGAACGCGGAGGTCAGTGCCGCCAGTTCGGCGAAGGTGTACGGGAAGTCGGCGGCGTCCGGGGCGGCGCTGCGGCCGAAGCCCAGGTGGTCGGGGGCGATCAGGCGGTAGCGGTGGGCGAGCCGGGGGATCAGGTCGCGGAACATGTGCGAGCTGGTCGGGAAGCCGTGCAGCAGAAGCAGGACGGGGGCGTCGGCGGGGCCCGCCTCCCGGTAGAAGATCTCGTGGCCGCGGACGGTGACGGTGCGGTGGTGGACGGGGAGGGCGGGCAGGGCGGGGGACGCGGACATTTCTTCTAACCCCTCTTTTGCGCATGACTGGTTATGGGCAGAGTCAAGCCCGTGGTGGCTAACCTGTCAATGGCTTTTTAAGGGTTAGATGGGGGTGGGGTGTCCGGGCCGGCTCTCGGTCACTCCTCGGTGTTCTTCGCCGGTGTCGCGTTCTTCGCCGCCGCCTCGCCCCGCGCCGTCTCCAGCTTGGCCGTGTACACCGCCGACAGCGCCCCGCCCAGGGCGATCAGCATCGCGAGTCCCGGCAGCCCCAGCGACAGGTACGCGGCGCCCGTGGCCACGGCCCAGGCGGCCAGCAGGCCCTTGGCGCGGCGGCTCAGGAAGAGGCGCCGGGCGGGGGTGGCGGGCACCGTGCCCAGGGCGCCCGCGGGGCCGTCCGTCGCCGCCTTGGGGCGCTTGAAGTAGCCGTACACCAGCCACTCGCCGCACAGCTCCCAGCCCTCGGGGTCCAGCGCGTCGAGCACCTTCGCGCGGCGCCGGCCGCTGATCACCTCGCGCCGGTACTCCCAGGCGAGCGGCGCCCCGGGCGCCCGGCGGCAGACGAAGCGGCCCAGCGAGTCCAGGTGCTCGACCTCCCAGCCCTGGTCGCCGTGGACGGTCAGCATCCGCCGGTCGTTGAAGAGGTCCGCGGTCCAGGTCCAGCGCTCCGCCGCCTCGTCCGGCTCCCCGGGCGTCGGCGCGAGCCCGCCCAGGGAGGCCGCGAAGCGGGCGGCCGGGCCGAACTCCTCCTCCGGCGCGGTGCCGGACTCGGCGAGGTGGCCGCGCAGCTCGTCGGCCGTCCGGGTGATCTGCTCCTCGGGTACCCCGGCGGCGCGCAGCGCGCCGGACAGTTCGGCGAAGTAGCGGTCGGTGCGGGTGTCGGTGGGCCGGGTGCTCATCGTGTGGTTCCCCCTGGGTGCAACTGGGTGCCTACGGCCCGGTGGAACTGCGTCCAGGCCTCGCTCTCGGCCGCGAGATGGGTCCGCCCGGTCTCCGTGAGCCGGTAGTAGCGGCGTCCGGGTCCCCGTTCGGCGGCCCGGAACTCGGCCTCGACGAGGCCGGCCTCCTCCAGGCGGTTCAGCACGGGATACAGCGTCCCGCCCTTGATCTCGCCGAGTCCCGCCCCGGCGAGTGCCTTGGCGATCTCGTACCCGTAACTCTCACCGTCGGTCAGGCAGGAGAGGACGAGCAGGTCGAGGACTCCCTTGAGCCAGCTGGATCTGCGGTCTGCGGCCATGGGCGCATTCCATCACTACCTAGGTAGGAATACAATCTAGGTAGTGAGTCGAGTGCCGTCTCAGATAGTAGGAAGTCCGAGTAATTGTGGAGACAGTTCGGCCGAGCTGTCCTAGCTTTGTAGGAGCCGAACGTCCCGCTCCATCGAGCGCAGGGCGGTCGAGAGCGCCACGCCCCGAGCAGGCAACCCCTGCGGCGGCGCTCCCCGCCCCTTCCGGCGCCTTCGATCACCACCGATCTCGCATCACCGTGGATCTCGGATCAACGCTGATCTCAAGGAGTCGATCTCTCATGACCACTCAGACCACCCGCCGCGTCCGCCACTCCGCCGCCCGCCCCAGTGACGACGCCCGCAAGAACGCCGCCGCCGCCCTCCAGCGCGCCCTCGACCGCCGGGACAACGGCGGCGAGACCGGTCACTGACCCGTCCGGGGGGGAGTGCCGGCGCGCCCGCCGACCTGTGGCGCGACTCCCCCCGGCCCCGGAGGATCGTCCGCATCCTGGACATGGTGTGTCAGACGATGGGACGAAGAGTAGGGTGCCGACATGTCTCACAGCATCGATCTCGCAGTCATCCCCGGCGACGGCATCGGCCAGGAGGTCGTGGCCGAGGGCCTCAAGGTCCTCGCGGCCGTCCTCCCCCAGGATGTGAAGCTGGAGACCAAGGAGTACGACTTCGGCGCCAAGCGCTACCACGCCACCGGTGAGACCCTCACCGACGCCGACCTCGACGCCCTCAAGGGCCACGACGCGATCCTGCTCGGCGCGATCGGCGACCCGTCGGTCCCCTCCGGCGTCCTGGAGCGGGGCTTCCTGCTGAAGCTGCGCTTCGCCTTCGACCACCACGTCAACCTGCGTCCCTCGAAGCTGCTCCCCGGCGTCGCGACCCCGCTCGCCGGCCAGCCCGAGATCGACTTCGTCGTCGTCCGCGAGGGCACCGAGGGCCCGTACACGGGCAACGGCGGCACCATCCGCAAGGGCACCCCGCACGAGGTCGCCACCGAGGTCTCCGTCAACACCGCCTACGGTGTCGAGCGCGTGGTCCGGGACGCCTTCGCCCGCGCCCAGGCCCGCCCCCGCAAGAAGCTCACGCTGGTCCACAAGAACAACGTGCTGACCTTCGCGGGCCACCTGTGGACGAACATCTTCGCCAAGGTCGCGGCCGAGTACCCCGAGGTCACCACCGACTACCTGCACGTCGACGCCGCGACGATCTTCCTCGTCACCGACCCGGCCCGCTTCGACGTCATCGTCACCGACAACCTCTTCGGCGACATCATCACCGACCTCGCCGCCGCCGTCTCCGGCGGGATCGGCGTCGCCGCCTCCGGGAACATCAACCCGGGCGGCGAGTTCCCGTCCATGTTCGAGCCGGTCCACGGCTCCGCCCCGGACATCGCGGGCCAGGGCAAGGCCGACCCCACGGCCACCGTGCTCTCCGTCGCGCTGCTGCTGCGCCACCTCGGCTACGAGGCCGAGGCCGCCCGCATCGAGGTGGCGGTCGCCGCCGACCTCACCGAGCGCGGCGACACCTCCCGTACGACGGCCGAGATCGGCGACGCGCTCGCGGTACGCGTAGCGAGCTGACCCGCCGCTGAACGTTCCACACCAGCCGCCGGGTCGCACTCCGCACCCGGCGGCTGTACCTATGCGGTCGCAGGGTGCCACCATCGAACCCTGGACCGCGTCACCACACCGTTTCATGCAGCGGCCACCACGAGCGATAATCGAACGTGGGGCCGCGGCATGCGGGAAAGCTCGGACGTCCTAGCAGTACTGCCTAGCGGCGTGAGCGCGGTCCGACACACACAACCGGTGAAGGACAAGCACTCATGACGACGCCCACCATCGAGCTCAAGCCCTCCTCCAGCCCGCTGTCCGACGCGGAGCGCGAGGCGATCCTGGCCAACCCGGGATTCGGCCGCCACTTCACCGACCACATGGTCACCATCCGCTGGACGGAGGGCCGGGGCTGGCACGACGGGCAGCTGGTGCCCTACGGCCCGCTCTCGCTCGACCCGGCGACGAGCGTCCTCCACTACGCCCAGGAGATCTTCGAGGGCCTGAAGGCCTACCGCCGTCCCGACGGTTCGGTCGCCACCTTCCGCCCCGACGCCAACGGCCGCCGCTTCCAGTTCTCCGCGCACCGCCTCGGCATGCCGGAGCTCCCGGTCGAGACCTTCATCGAGGCCTGTGACGCCCTGGTCCGCCAGGACGCGGCGTGGGTGCCGGCGCACGGCGGCGAGGAGTCCCTCTACCTGCGTCCGTTCATGATCGCCACGGAGGTCGGCCTGGGTGTCCGCCCGGCCAACGAGTACCTCTTCGTCGTCATCGCCTCCCCGGCGGGCGCCTACTTCCCGGACGGCGTCAAGCCGGTCGCCATCTGGGCCTCCGAGGACCGAGTCCGCGCCGTCCCCGGCGGCGTCGGCGACGCCAAGACCGGCGGCAACTACGCCGCGTCCCTGCTCGCCCAGGCCGAGGCCGCCGAGAAGGGCTGCATCCAGGTCGCCTACCTCGACGCCGTCGAGCACAAGTGGGTCGAGGAACTGGGCGGCATGAACCTGTACTTCGTGTACGGGAACAAGATCGTCACCCCGACCCTCACCGGCTCCCTGCTCGCGGGCATCACCCGCGACTCGCTGCTCCAGGTCGCCCGCGACCTCGGTTACGAGTCGGAGGAGGCCCGCGTCTCCATCGACCAGTGGCAGGCGGACGCCGCGGCCGGCACCCTCACCGAGGTCTTCGCCTGCGGCACCGCCGCCGTCATCACCCCCGTCGGTACGGTCAAGTCCGCCCGCGGCGAGTGGCACCACTCGGGCGGCGAGCCCGGCGAGGTCACGATGAAGCTGCGCGAGGCCCTGCTCGCGATCCAGACCGGCAAGGCCGAGGACACCCACGGCTGGGTGCACGAGCTGGGCAAGTGACGGGCTAGCCCCTGTCGGCCAGGACGCCCGGGACGGTCTCCGTCCCGGGCGTCTTCGTCTCGGGTGTCTTCGTCCCGGGCTTCTCAGTCTCGGGCGTTTTCGTCGTCTCGGCCGTTTCCGTCCCGGGCGTGTCCGTCCCGGGCGTCTCCCGTGCCGGGGACGGCGTCAGGACGGCGTACAGCACACCGCCGACGATCCCCGAGAGGACGAAGCTGCAGTCGATCCCGCCGGTCAGGGCGAGCAGCGGCCCCTCGTAGAGCGGCGTCGACACCGCGGCCAGGCCGACCGCCGCGCCGAGCGCCCAGGAGGCGGTGGCGCGCGGGTGCCAGCCGGCCGTGTACCAGTAGACGCCGCCGCGCGAGCGCTTGTTGTAGACCTGGAGCGCCTCCGCGTCGTACCGGCCCCCGTGGCGCACGTGCCCGATCAGGGTGATCACCGCCCAGGGCGTGCCGATCGCGGTGAGCAGCAGCACGAACGAGGTCATCGCGGTCTGCGCGTCCGAGGCGAAGTGGCCCAGGAAGACGAAGGCGGTGGCGACCGCCGCCACGACCAGCGTGGCCCGGGCGCGGGTGGCCTTCGGCAGGATCGCGTCGAGGTCGAGGCCCATCGAGTAGAGCATCAGACCGGCGTTGCCGACCGAGCCGGCGGTCGCCGCGATCAGCAGCGGGACCAGGTACCAGGCGGGTGAGGCCGCGACCAGCGGCCCGGCGTACTCCACGCCGCCGCGGGCCGCCAGGGCCGTGTACGTGCCGAAGAGCTGAGGGATCAGCAGGCCCACGACGAGGCCCAGACAGGTGGCGCGCCAGACCTTCCTCGGGCTGTGCTTCGCGGGCGAGATGTAGCGGGTGTAGTCGCCGAGCAGGGTGATGAAGGCGACCGGCCCGCTGAGCCCGGCGGCGACCGCCGCGAACAGCCAGGTCGGCCAGAACGAACCCAGCAGGTACGGGGTGTCCGGCACCGCGGCGGTGGTGAAGTCCCCGGCGTACGCGAGGAGTCCGAGCCCGAGCAGCAGGGTCATGCCGACGGCGAGCGCCTGGCTCAGCTTCAGCAGCAGCCGGTAGCCGTAGACCGCGCCGACCACGGTGAGCGCGGCGAGCAGGGCGTACACGAGGGTGTGCGCCAGGCCGCCGGTCGGCAGGCCGACCAGGCGCTCCAGGGTGCCCACCATCACGTCGCCGCCGATCCACAGGGTCAGCGCCGTGTAGCCCAGCGAGAGCAGCAGGCCGACCACCGAGCCGACGAGCCGGCCGCGGACGCCGAAGAAGGCGCCGGAGGAGGTGGACAGGTTGGTGGCGGTGCGCAGCGAGATCAGCGCGAGCGGGGCGGTGACGGCCACGCCGACGAGCGTGCCGGTGACGACCGAGGTGACCGAGGCCCACAGGCCGAGCCCGAAGGAGACCGGCAGCCAGCCGAAGACGATCACGCCCAGGCAGAGGTTGGAGCCGAGCAGGATCGAGACGAGGTCGCGCGGGCCGCTGGTGCGTTCCGCTTCGGGGATGGTGTCGACTCCGCGCTGTTCTATCGCCATGGGGTCTCCTGGGGGAGGGGGCGGGGCAGGGACGCGTGGGGGGTGAATTTAGAGCGACGCTCAATGTGACCCACATGAACTGCGGACGTCAATGCTTGGAACCTTCGGTTTGAGCATTTAGAGTGTCGCTCAAACAGGAGGTGTTTGGCACGTGCGACTGACCCCCACGGAACGCGACCGGCTGCTGCTCTTCGGTGCCGCCGAGCTGGCCCGGGCCCGCCGGGCGCGGGGCCTGCGGCTCAATGTCCCCGAGGCGACCGCGCTCATCGCGGACACGGTCTGCGAGGCGGCCCGCGACGGCAAGCGACTCGCCGAGGCGATCGAGGCGGCCCGTTCCGTCCTCGGCCCCGAGGACGTCCTGCCGGGCGTCGCGGACGTCGTCACGGAGGTCCACGTCGAGGCCGTCTTCGACGACGGTTCCCGGCTCGCGGTGGTCTCCGCGCCCATCGGCGGCGGCTCCCTCGGGGAGCGGGCGCCCGGCGCGCTGCTGCCGGGGGCCGAGCACGCCGACCGCGAGCCCGAGCTGCGGCTCCGGGTCCGCAACACGGCGGCGGTGCCGGTGAGTGTGACCTCGCACTTCCATTTCTTCGAGGCGAATCCGCGGTTGGCGTTCGATCGTGGTGCGGCGTACGGGATGCGGTTGGCGATTCCGGCGGGTGCGTCGTTCCGTTTCGATCCGGGTGGTGAGGCCGAGGTGGGTCTGGTGCCGATCGGTGGTGCGCGGGTGGCGATCGGTTTCGCGGGTCTGGTGGACGGTCCGCTGGACGCCCCCGGGGCGAAGGAGGAGGCCCTGCGCAGGGCCGCCGCCTGCGGCTACCTCGGCGCGGGACCGGGAGCGGCCGGAGCGGCCAGCACGCCCGGCACGTCCGTCGACCCCGGAGCGTCCGCCGATCCGGGCACGCCGGGTGCGCCCGGCACGTCCGCAGACCCCGGCACGTCCGGCACCCCCGGCGACGCGTCCGACAAGGAGGAGAGCTGATGGATCCCTACGAGTACGCCTCCGTGCACGGACCCCGTGCCGGCGACCGGGTCGTCCTCGGCGACTCCGGCCTCGTCGTCCGGGTCGAGTCCGACTCCCAGAAGCGCGGCGACGAGTTCCTCGCCGGCTTCGGCAAGACCGCCCGCGACGGACTGCTCCTGAAGGCCGCCTCGGTCCGCGAGACCTGCGACGTCGTCATCAGCAACGTCCTCGTGATCGACGCCGTCCTCGGCATCCGCAAGGTGTCCATCGGCATCCGCGAGGGGCGCATCCACGCGATCGGCCGGGCCGGCAACCCCGACACCCTCGACGGCGTCGACGTCGTCGTCGGCACCGGGACCTCGATCGTCTCCGGCGAGGGCCTGATCGCCACCGCCGGCGCCGTCGACACCCACGTACACCTGTTGTCGCCGCGCATCATGGAGGCCTCGCTCGCGAGCGGCGTCACCACCATCATCGGCCAGGAGTTCGGCCCCGTCTGGGGCGTCGGCGTCAACTCGCCCTGGGCCCTGCGGCACGCCTTCAGCGCCTTCGACGCCTGGCCCGTCAACATCGGCTTCCTCGCCCGCGGCTCCTCCTCCGACCCCGCCCCGCTCGTGGAGGCGCTGGCCGAGGGCGGCGCGTCCGGGTTCAAGGTGCACGAGGACATGGGTGCCCACACCCGGGCCCTGGACACCGCGCTGCGGGTCGCCGAGGAGCACGACGTGCAGGTCGCCCTGCACAGCGACGGCCTCAACGAGTGCCTGTCCGTCGAGGACACCCTGAGCGTTCTGGAGGGGCGCACGATCCATGCCTTCCACATCGAGGGCTGCGGCGGCGGTCACGTCCCCAACGTCCTGAAGATGGCGGGCGTGCCGAACGTCATCGGCTCCTCCACCAACCCCACGCTGCCCTTCGGACGCGACGCCGTCGCCGAGCACTACGGCATGATCGTCTCCGTCCACGACCTGAAGACGGACCTGCCGGGCGACGCGGCCATGGCGCGGGACCGGATCAGGGCCGGGACCATGGGCGCGGAGGACGTCCTGCACGACCTCGGCGCCATCGGCATCACCTCCTCCGACGCCCAGGGCATGGGCCGCGCCGGCGAGACCGTCCGCCGCACCTTCGCCATGGCCGGCAAGATGAAGGCCGAGCTCGGCCCCCTCGAAGGCGACGGCGCGCACGACGACAACGCGCGCGTGCTCCGCTACATGGCCAAGCTGACCATCAACCCGGCGATCGCCCACGGCCTCGCCCACGAGATCGGCTCCATCGAGGTCGGCAAGATGGCCGACATCGTGCTGTGGCGGCCCGAGTACTTCGGCGCCAAGCCGCAGATGGTGCTGAAGTCCGGCTTCCCCGCGTGGGGCGTCACCGGCGACCCGAACGCCGCCACCGACACCTGCCAGCCGCTCGTCCTCGGCCCGCTCTTCGGCGCCCACGGAGCGGCCCCGGCCGACCTCTCGGTCGCGTTCGTCGCCCAGGCCGCCGTCGACCTCGGCTCCGACCGGATGCCGACCCGCCGCCGCCGCGTCGCCGTGCGCGGCACCCGCGGCATCGGCCCCGGGGACCTGCTGCTCAACTCCCGGATCGGTGACGTCCAGGTCGACGGCCACAGCGGCCTCGTCTCGCTGGACGGTTCGCCGATCCGCTCCGAGGCGGCCGACTCCGTCTCCCTCAACCGCCTCTACTTCCTCTGACCCGCTAGGACCGCAGCCCATGACGTACCGCATGCCCGCCGAGTGGACCCGCCACGAGCGCACCTGGATGGCCTGGCCCAGCCCCAACCCGACCTTCACCAACGCCGAGGAGCTCGCCGAGGCCCGTACCGCCTGGGCCTCCGTGGCCCGCGCCGTCCGCCGCTTCGAACCGGTCACCATGGTGGTCGGCCCCGGTGACGCCGAATCCGCCCGCGCCCTCCTCGGCGCGGACGTCGACCTCGTCGAGCGCGAGCTGGACGACGCCTGGATGCGCGACATCGGCCCGACCTTCGTCACCGACGGCACGCGGCTGGCCGCGGTCGACTGGGTGTTCAACGGCTGGGGCGGCCAGGACTGGGCGCGCTGGGAGCACGACTCCACGATCGCCCGCCATGTCGCCGCCGCGGCCGGCGTGCCCGTCCTGTCCTCCCCGCTCGTCAACGAGGGCGGCGCGATCCACGTCGACGGCGAGGGCACGGTCCTCCTCACCGACACCGTCCAGCTCGGTCCGGGCCGCAACCCCGAGTGGAGCCGCCTCCAGGTCGAGGAGGAGATCCACGCGAAGCTGGGCACCACCAAGGCGATCTGGCTCCCGCACGGCCTGGCCGGCGACTACGGCCTGTACGGCACCCAGGGCCACGTCGACATCGTCGCCGCCTTCGCCCGCCCCGGCACCGTCCTGGTCCACAGCCAGCGGGACCCGGCCCACCCGGACCACGCGCGCTCCCTGCTCTACGTCGACCTCCTGCGCGGCCAGACCGACGCCCAGGGCCGCCCCCTGGAGGTCATCGAGGTCCCGGCCCCGACCGTCCTGAAGGACGATGAGGGCGACTGGGTCGACTACTCGTACATCAACCACTACCTGTGCAACGACGGCGTCGTCCTCTGCGCCTTCGACGACCCGAACGACGAGGTCGCGGCGGAGATCTTCCGCGGCCTCTTCCCGGAGCGCGAGGTCGTGCTGGTGGACGCGCGGCAGATCTTCGCGGGCGGCGGCGGCATCCACTGCATCACCCAGCAGCAGCCCGCGGTCTGACCGCCCCGGCGCCCGGCCCGGCCCCGCGCGAAACCCGTGGTGCGGGGCCGGCCGGGCGCCCTAGGATGAGCGTCAAGGGCGGGGTCGTAGCACAGAGGTAGTGCGCCGCGACGACATCTCGGAGGACGCCGGTTCGAATCCGGTCGCCCCGCCCCCTTCGCTCCCCGGCCGCCCCGCCCCCTTCGCCTCCCGGCCGCTCCGCCCGCGGGCACGGAGCCCCCGGCCGGATCATGTAGAACGTACGAGTGAGTCAGAGCAACGACCCGACCCCCCACCCCCGCCGCCGCAACCAGGCCGCCCCGCCCCGCGAGGACGTGCTCGCCGCCGCGATGGACACCATCGCCGAGCGCGGGCTCGACGGGCTGACCATGGCCGGTCTCGGGCGCCAGGTCGGGATGAGCAGCGGGCACCTGCTCTACTACTTCCGCACCAAGGACGAGCTGCTGCTGCGGACCCTGGAGTGGAGCGAGGGGCGGCTCGGTGCCGAGCGCAGTGCGCTGCTGTCCGGGCCCGGGAGCGCGCGGGAGCGGCTCGACGGCTACGTGGACGTGTACGTGCCGGTGGGGCCGCGCGACCCGCACTGGACGCTGTGGCTGGAGGTCTGGAACCGGTCGCAGAACGCCGACGACGACGCCCGCGCCCGGCAGGCCGCCATCGAGGGCGCCTGGCACCGCGACCTGGTGGCGATCCTGGCCGAAGGCGTCTCGCGCGGCGAGTTCCGGGCGGTCGACCCCGACCGGTTCGGGACCCGCATGCGGGCCCTCCTGGACGGCTTCAGCGTCCATGTCGCGGTCGGCATCCCGGGTACAGGACGCGAGCAAGTCCTGGGCCACGTACGGGAGTTCATTGATCAAACCCTGATCGCGCGACCTCAAGGCACGTAAGTACTCCCGATCGTTGCGCGGTACGGCCTTGTTGCCGACGGGCTTCCTCCGGCACGGTTCCTGCCCATGGGACGAGAGCACTGGAAGAAGATCTGGGTCGGGTCCGCGGGCAACATGGTCGAGTGGTTCGACTGGTTCGTCTACGCCAGCTTCGCGACCTACTTCGCGGGGGCGTTCTTCCCCGAGGGCAACGACACCGCCAAGCTGATGAACACCGCCGGCATCTTCGCCGTCGGCTTCTTCATGCGCCCGGTCGGCGGCTGGCTCCTCGGCCGGGTCGCCGACCGCAAGGGCCGCAAGACCGCGCTGACCCTCACCGTGACGCTGATGTCCGCCTCGGCCGTCCTCATCGCCGTCGCCCCCACCTACGCCGTCGCCGGATACGGCGGTGCCGCCGTCCTCCTCGTCGCCCGCCTCCTCCAGGGGCTCTCCGTCGGCGGCGAGTACGCCGCCAGCGCCACCTACCTCACCGAGGCATCCGCCCCGGAACACCGCGGCTTCGCCTCCAGCTTCCAGTACGTGTCGATGACGGCCGGCCAGATCGTCGGCCTGGGACTCCAGATCGTCCTCCAGCGCACCCTGTCCACCGAGGCCCTGCACAGCTGGGGCTGGCGCATCCCCTTCATCGTCGGCGCCCTCGGCGCGGGCGTCGTCTTCTACCTGCGCCGCGCCATGCTGGAGACCGAGGTGTACGCGGAGTCCGCCGACTCCGGGGTCGCGCGCGGCGAACAGGGCACCCTCAAGGCGCTGTGGGCGCACCGGCGCGAGGCCTTCCTGGTCGTCGCGCTCACCATGGGCGGCACCGTCGCCTACTACACGTACACCACCTACCTGACGAAGTACCTCTCCAACTCCGCCGGGCTGCCCAAGCAGACCGCCACCCTGGTCTCCTTCTGCGCGCTGATCGTCTTCGCCTGCCTCCAGCCGCTCGCCGGCCGCCTCTCCGACCGGATCGGACGCCGCCCGCTGCTCATCACCTTCGCGGTCGGCTCCACCCTCCTGACCGTCCCGATCATGACGATGCTCCGGCACGCGGGCTCCTTCTGGCCGGCCCTCGGCCTCTCCCTCCTCGCGCTCCTCGTGGTCACCGGCTACACCTCCATCAACGCCTGCGTGAAGGCCGAGCTCTTCCCGACCGGCATCCGCGCCCTCGGCGTCGCCCTGCCGTACGCCGTCGCCAACGCCCTCTTCGGCGGCACGGCCGAGTACGTGGCGCTCTGGTTCAAGGAGGCCGGCATCGAGTCCGGCTTCTTCTGGTACGTGGCGGGCTGCGCGGCCGTCTCGCTGGTCGTCTACCTCACGATGCGCGAGACCCGCGACATCGACCTCGGCCGGGTCGGCGGCGCGCTGCCGGGACAGCGGGCCGACGGGCCGGAGAAGGCCGCCGCCCCGGCGTCCTGAGCCGACGGCTCGGGCGCGCGGCCCGGCGTGGCCCGGCGCGGCCCGGCGCGCGTCCCGACCTCGCGGCCCGGGCCGGCCCTCCCGGCCCGTTCGCGGACCGGCCGCCCGCATGCTGAGACCACGCCCCTCTCGGCCACCGGGCTGTGGCAGACTGCGGGCGTGCTTGCTACCACCATGATTATCGGCAGCAGCGCGCCGGTCCGCAGTGGCCGCTGACGCGTGGAACAACCCCCACGCAGGCGGACACCGTGCCCCAGACCCGCGCGCAGACCTCTCGCACCCGCGAGGGGTTTTTTCGTTTTCCGGCCCCACCACCGCCGAAAACGGACCGCGCGTGAGAATGGGGGCAAGTGGATCCAGACTTCCGGAGCCACATCCGACAGGAGCCATCACAGTCATGACCACGGAGAACGGCGAGAGCCCGCGCCTCGACGACAGCTTCCATGTCTTCGACACGACGCTGCGCGACGGCGCCCAGCGCGAAGGAATCAACCTCACCGTCGCGGACAAGCTGACGATCGCGCGGCACCTCGACGACTTCGGCGTCGGCTTCATCGAGGGCGGCTGGCCCGGCGCCAACCCGCGTGACACCGAGTTCTTCGCCCGCGCCCGGCAGGAGATCGCGTTCAAGAACGCGCAGCTCGTCGCCTTCGGCGCCACCCGGAGGGCCGGCGGCAAGGCCGCCGAGGACCCGCAGGTCAAGGCGCTGCTCGACTCCGGCGCCCCGGTGATCACCCTCGTCGCCAAGTCGCACGACCGGCACGTCGAGCTCGCCCTGCGCACCACCCTCGAAGAGAACCTGGAGATGGTCCGCGACACCGTCTCCCACCTGCGCGCCCAGGGCCGCCGGGTCTTCGTCGACTGCGAGCACTTCTTCGACGGCTACAAGGCCAACCCCGGCTACGCCAAGGACGTCGTCCGCACCGCGTACGAGGCCGGCGCCGATGTCGTCATCCTCTGCGACACCAACGGCGGCATGCTGCCCGCCCAGGTCCAGGCCGTCGTCGCCACCGTCCTCGCCGACACCGGCGCCCGGCTCGGCATCCACGCCCAGGACGACACCGGCTGCGCCGTCGCCAACACCCTCGCCGCCGTCGACGCGGGCGCCACCCACGTCCAGTGCACCGCCAACGGCTACGGCGAGCGGGTCGGCAACGCCAACCTCTTCCCCGTCGTCGCGGCCCTGGAGCTCAAGTACGGCAAGACCGTGCTGCCCGAGGGCTCCCTCCCCGAGATGACCCGGATCTCGCACGCCATCGCCGAGGTCGTCAACCTCACCCCCTCCACCCACCAGCCGTACGTGGGCGTCTCCGCCTTCGCGCACAAGGCGGGCCTGCACGCCTCCGCCATCAAGGTGGACCCCGACCTCTACCAGCACATCGACCCCGAGCTGGTCGGCAACACCATGCGGATGCTCGTCTCCGACATGGCAGGCCGCGCCTCCATCGAGCTCAAGGGCAAGGAGCTCGGCGTCGACCTGGGCGGCGACCGCGCGCTGGTCGCCCGGGTCGTCGAGCGGGTCAAGGAACGCGAGCTCAAGGGCTACACGTACGAGGCCGCCGACGCCTCCTTCGAGCTGCTGCTCCGCGAGGAGGTCGAGGGCCGCCCCCGCCGCTACTTCCGCACCGAGTCCTGGCGGGCCATCGTCGAGGACCGCCCGGACGGCACCCACGCCAACGAGGCCACCGTGAAGCTGTGGGCCAAGGGCGAGCGGATCGTCGCCACCGCCGAGGGCAACGGCCCCGTCAACGCCCTCGACCGCGCCATCCGGGTGGCCCTTGAGCGGATCTACCCGCCGCTGGCCACGTTCGGCCTCGTCGACTACAAGGTCCGCATCCTGGAGGGCCGCCACGGCACCGAGTCCACCACCCGGGTCCTGGTCACCACCAGCGACGGCAACAACGAGTGGGCGACCGTCGGCGTCGGCGGCAACGTCATCGCCGCCTCCTGGCACGCCCTGGAGGACGCCTTCACCTACGGGCTGCTCCGGGCGGGCATCGACCCCGCCGAATAGCCCCTCTATGTCCTGTTCGATGCTGTTCGGGTAGCGTCGAACCATGAGGACCAGGGCGATACCCGTTTGGTCGGCCCTCGCCGGGCTGGCACTTCTGCTGCTCCTGGTCCTGGCCCCCTCCGCGGGGGCCGGGACCACGGGCCTGTCCGACGCCGCCGCGGCCCTGAAACAGGGACCGGTGTACGTGGACCCGGGGGCCGCCGCCCAGCTGTCGAAGGCCGACGCGGACGCCCTCGCGAAGAAGATCAAGGACGCGGACAAGCCGCTGTTCGTGGCGGTGCTCCCGGCGAACGCCGCGTTCCCGCCGGAGAACCTGCTGCGCAACCTGCGCACCGAGACCGGCGTCACCGGGCTCTACGCCGTACGCCTCGGCGACGGCTTCAACGCGGCCGCCGACCGCTCCGTGATGTCCGGCGACGCCGTCCGCAACCTCGTCACCGACGTGCGGCAGCCCGGCATCTCCGCCGCGACCGAGCTCAACAACTTCGTCGACCAGGCCCTGCCCACGATGCGCGGCTCCGCCCCGGCCAGTTGGGGCGCCACCGGCTCGGGCTCCGGCGGCGGCGTCCCGGTCGGCGGGCTGATCGCCATCGGCGCGGTCGTCGTGGCCGGCGGCGCCGGTCTGTACACGGTGTCCCGCCGCAAGCGGCTCCGCAGGGAGGCCGAGGAGCGCGCCGCCCTCGACCGGCTGCGGGTCGTCGTCGACGAGGACATCACCGCCTTCGGCGAGGAGCTGGAGCGGCTCGACTTCCACCCGGCCGAGGCCGGCGCCGACGACGCCATGCGCGGCGACTACGAGCGCGCCCTCGACTCCTACGACCGGGCCAAGTCCCTGATGGGCGCGGTCACCCGCCCGCACGAGGTGCGCGGGGTCACCCAGGCCCTGGAGGACGGGCGCTACTCGCTCGCCGTGCTCGCCGCCCGCCGCGAGGGCCGGGCACTGCCCGAGCGCCGCGCGCCCTGCTTCTTCGACCCGCGCCACGGCCCCTCCACCGAGGACCGCACCTGGACCCCGGCCGGCGGCGCCGCCCGCGAGGTCCCGGTCTGCGCCGCCGACGCGGCCCGCCTGGACGACGGGCTCGACCCGCAGGCCCGCACGGTCGAGACCGACGGCGGGCGCCGCCCCTACTGGGAGGCGGGACCCGCGTACGGCCCCTGGGCGGGCGGATACTTCGGCGGCGGGATGCTGCCCGGCCTGCTCGTCGGCACCATGCTCGGCTCGATGCTCGCCACCCCGGCCTACGCCGCCGAGTACGGCGGCGCGGACTTCCAGGGCGGGGACTTCTCCGGGGCCGACTTCAGCTCCGGCGACTTCGGGTCGAGCGACTTCGGCGGCTTCGACGGGGGCGGTGGCTTCGACGGAGGTGGCGGCTTCGACGGGGGCGGCGGTTTCTGACCCCCGGGCCGCCGACCGCCGGGCCGCCGACCGCCGGGCCCGCCGGCCCGCCGGGCGAGGGGCCGTTCCCCCTTCCCCTCCCGGTCAGACCAGGGGCTTCACCGACATCAGCAGGTGCCGGTGGGTCCCGCCCTCGCCGTCCGTGATCAGCGCCCGCTGCCCGGGGCCGAGCAGCCGCAGACGCAGCTCCGTGGCCTCGAAGGAGCTCAGGGCGTCGAGCAGATAGCCCGGGTTGAAGGCGACCGTCAGCGACTCGGCGCCGGTGAGCGTGGCGGGGAGCCGCTGGGAGGCGATGTCGTCCTCGTACCCCGCCTGGAGGTGGACGCCGGTCGCGTCGAAGGTCAGCTGGACCGGGCTGTCGCCCTCGGCCACCACCGCCACCCGCTTCACCGCCTCGACCAGCGGGGCGCGGCCGGTGACGGCGACCGCGTGCTCGCCGAGCGCGAACAGCTTGTCGTGCCGGGGGAGCCGCCCGTCCAGGAGCCGGGTGGTGGTCCGCATGCCGCCGCTCTCGAAGCCGATCGAGCCCTGGTCGAGGGCGAGCCGGAGCGGCCCCGCGCCCGCGAGGGAGCGGGCGATCTCGGTGAGCCGGCGGGCCGGGACCACCACGTCGGCGGCCTCGGCGCCGGGCGCCTCCTCCGGCTGCCACTCCAGGGTGCGCACCGCGTACCGGTAGCGGTCCGTGGCGGCCAGGGTCATCGTGGTGCCGTCCAGGCCGAGCCGTATCCCCGTGAGCACCGGCAGCGCGTCGTCCCGCCCGGCCGCCACCGCCACGTGCCCGACCGCCGCCGCGAAGGCGTCCGCGTCCACCGTGCCGCGCAGGGCGGGCAGCGCCGGCGGGGCCGGGTGGTCGTCCAGCGGCAGCAGCGAGAGCCCGAACCGGGCGTCGCCGCCGGTCACCGAGAGCCGGGCGCCCTCGACCGCGCAGCCCGCCGTCCCGGCCGGCAGCACCTTGCAGATGTCGAGCAGGCGGCGGCCCAGGACCAGGGCGCGCCCGTCCCGCAGGGTGTCGGCGTCCACCTCGATCCGGGCGGACGCCTCGTAGTCCAGGCCGGAGACGCGCAGCCGGCCGTCCGCGGCCTCCAGGAGCAGACCGCCGAGGACGGGCACGGGGGAGCGGGCGGGCAGCACCCGGGCCGCCCACGCCACGGCTTCGGTCAACAGGCCGCTGTCGATACGGAATTCCATGCCGCGACGCTAGCGCCCGGCACTGACAACGCCGGAAATCCCTCCCGCTCCTTGATCGGTCTGCGGTAGGAAGGCGGTGCGGCGCGGTCCGTCGCGCCATGACGAGGGGAACGCGATGAGCGAGGTCCACGGCGGGGTCCACGGCACGGTGGCACCCGGGTTCGAATCCGTACGGGAGGAGTTCGCCGGCGTCCTCGCCGACGAGACGCGGGACGGCGGCGGCCAGCTCGCGGTCTACCACCGCGGCCGGCGGGTCGTCGACCTGTGGGGCGGCGACGGGGTCGACGGCGACTCGCTGCTCGCCCTGTACTCCTCCAGCAAGGGCGCCACCGCGCTGGTCGTCGCCCTGCTCGTGCAGGACGGCGCGCTCGACCTCGACCGCGAAGTGGCCTCCTGGTGGCCGGAGTTCGCCGCCGAGGGCAAGGGCGGCGTCACCCTGCGGGAGCTCCTGGCGCACCGGGCCGGCGCGATCGGCGTCGAGGGCGGCTTCACGCTGGACGAGCTCGCCGACGACCGGGTGGTCGCCGCCAGGCTCGCCGCCCACCGCCCGTACTGGGAGCCCGGCACCGGCCACGGCTACCACGCCCACACCTTCGGCGCGCTGGCCGGCGAGGTGGTGCTGCGGGCCACCGGCCGCACGGTCCGGGAGTACTACGAGGAGCGGGTCCGCGTCCCGTACGGGGTGGACTACCACCTCGGGCTGCCCGAGGAGCTCGAAGGGCGCTTCCGCACAATCCTGCCGATGCTGCCCACACCGGACGAGCAGGCGTTCCTCGACGCGCACCCGATCGACCCCGGCAGCCTGATGGGCGTCGCCTTCGGCCTGCACGCCGATCCGCCGGTCGACGAGGTCGCGTACGGCAACTCCCGGGCCGTGCGGGCCGGGGCGCCGCTCTCCGGCGGCGGCGTCGGCAGCGCGCGCGGGCTCGCCCGGATGTACGCGGCGGTGGCCGGCGAGCTCGACGGGCGGGCGCCGCTCCTGAAGCCCGACACCCTCGACGTGTTCTCGCGCGTCCACTCCAGCGGCACGGACCTGGTCACCGGGAGCTCCAACGCCTTCGGCCTCGGCTTCGTCCCGCTCGCCACCCGTCACCCGGAGCTCGGCGCGACCGCGGTCGGTCACAGCGGCGCACCCGGCTCCCAGGCGTTCGCCGACCCGGGCCGGGCCCTCGCGTACAGCTACACCCGCCGCCGCTTCGCCGTCATGGGCGGCCCCGGCGCCCCCGAGAACGTGCGCCTGATCGCGGCGGTGGCCGCGGCGGCCGACCGGCAGGACGCCCAGGTCGTGTCCGGATAGTCCCGCCCAGCCCCCGGGAACGCCGAGCGCCCGCCTTCCGCAGCAGCGGAGAGGCGGGCGCGCTCGTTGTCCGGGCCGGACGGCGTGGGACGGGCCGGACGGCAGTGCGGGGGTGGAGCCCCCGGGATCAGGCGGCGTTCTTGATGGCGGAGATGTCGAAGTTCAGCTTGACCTTGTCGCTGACCATGACGCCGCCGGTCTCCAGGGCCGCGTTCCAGGTCAGGCCCCAGTCGGAGCGCAGGATCTCGGCGTTGCCCTCGAAGCCGACCCGCTCGTTGCCGTAGACGTCGGTCGCGGTGCCGTTGAACTCCAGGTCGATGGCGAGCGGCTTGGTGACGTCCTTGATGGTCAGCTCGCCGGTGACGCGGTACTTGTCGCCGCCCAGCTGCTGGGCCTGGGTGGAGCGGAAGCTCATCAGCGGGAACTGCTCGGCGTCGAAGAAGTCGCCGCTGCGCAGGTGCCCGTCACGGTCGGCGATGCCGGTGTCGATGGAGGCGATCTTGACGTCGATGACGGCGGTGGAGGAGGCCGGGTCCGAGCCGTTCAGCTTCAGCGCGCCCTCGTGCTCCGCGAAGGTGCCGCGGACGTTGGTGACCATGGCGTGACGGACGGTGAAGCCGATGCTGCTGTGGGCCGGGTCGATCGTGTAGTCGCCGGTCAGGGCGGCGAGGGCCGGGTCCACCGGGAGGGTGGCGGTGGCGGTGGCGACGGCGGTCTCGTTCTTGCGGCTGAAGATGCCCATGACGTGCTCCTTGATCAGATTCACCGGCGGGGGAGGGGCCGGTTCCCGTGTTGTTGAACCTTCAACGAGAACGACGATAGACCTATTCCGTTCAACTTTCAACTTCTACGGAAGATGTTCACCCGCACGGCCCCGACGCCCTCTGGCGGACGCGCGTAGAACTACGGCACCATCTCCCTGCGCGCCCAGCGCCACCGCACCACCTGCACAGCCGTCCCCAACCGTCACGGTCATCAGCAGGAGGCACCCCTATGCAGCCCGTCCCGCAGCCCGTCGCGCAGCTCCGTACGCCGTCCCGTAGGACGTACGGCTCCGTCCGCTCCGTCCTCACCGCCCTCGCGCTGGTCCTCGGCGCCCTCTTCGCCCCCGGCTTCGGCGCCCTGTCCACCGCGGGCGACGCCCACGCCGCCGTCACGGTCACCAAGATCAGCCACGCGACGGCGACCTCGATGTTCCGCTCCTCGGGGATCACCTGGTCCTCGTCCGGCGGCTGCTCGGACCGCAACAACGCCACCTGCACGTCCTTCGAGCAGCTCAACCAGGCCACCGCCCAGGGCGCCCAGACCCTGAAGAGCGCCAGCGGCTGCGCCCTCAACATCACCGGCGGCACCGAGACCGGCCACGCGAGCGGCACCTACTCGCACTGGAACGGCTACAAGCTGGACTTCGCCAAGGGCACCTGTGTCACCAACTACGTCAAGAACACGTTCACCTACATCGGCCTGCGCGGCGACGGCGCCCCGCAGTGGAAGTCCGGCGCCGGCAACGTCTACGCCGACGAGGGCAACCACTGGGACGTGACCTTCTACAACTGCGGCGGCTGCTGAGGCACCGGCTCCACTTGGACTAACCGGAGGGGTTGTTGGACTGGCGGGGCCGTCGGCGGACGATCTCGTTGACGCTGCTCCGCCACCCGGGCCAACTGGTGCGCATGTCGCACCCACACCCGCCCTCCGCCGCGCGGCGGCTGCGCACGATCTGTGCGCTGGCCGCCGCCACCTCCGCCGTCCTCGCCCTGGCCGGACCGGCCCGCGCCGGCACCGGAGGCCCTCCGGCTAGCTCCGCCGACGCCACCGCCACCGGCGCGCTCATCGGGTCCGCGCGGCTCTCCGTCGCCGTCGCCGAGGACTTCCCGCGCGTCCTCTCGTACACGGACCGGGCCACCGGCGCCCGGCTGCTCGGCAGCACCGCGCCCGTCACCCAGATCGTCCTCAACGGCACCGCCCACACGGTCCGGGCCACCGGCGCGCCCGTTCTGACCCGCGACTCCGCCGCGTACACGCTCGCCTTCCCCGACCTGCCCGGGGTCGAGATCGACGCCCGGCTGAGCGTCGAGGGCCGGGCCACCACCTTCCGGGTCACCGCGGTCCGCGACACCGAGACCTTCCGGGTCGGCACCCTCGACATCCCCGGCCACGACCTGGTCTCCGTCGGCTCCGCCGACCCCGGCGCCGAGACCGCGTTCACCCGGCTCGACCCCGACTCCACCCGCACCGCCGACGTCTTCGCGAAGGTCACCGACGCCACCCCGGCCGAGCCGGGCGCCGTCGGCGCCACGTACGCGATCGTCAACACCGGCCGGCTCGCCGCCGCCGTCGAGTCCAACTCCTCCTACGACAAGCCCTCCGGCCCCTCCGCCCGCGACGGCGCCCGCCTCTGGCACCAGGCCCGCAGGACCGGCACCGAGACCCGCGTCGGCGTCTGGTCCGGTCAGTGGACCTACCGGGGCGCCGGGGCCCCCGCGCCCGAGAGCGGCGACGCCCTGCCCTGGGCGAAGGTCGTCGTCACCCCCGACGCCAACGGCGACGGGCGCACCGACTGGCAGGACGGCGCCGTCGCCTTCCGCACCATCGGCGTCAGGGCCGCGGGCAGCGAGCGGACCCCCGACCGGGTGGTCGCCCACATCCCGTTCAACTTCGCCTCCCAGGCCACCCACCCCTTCCTGCGCACCCTCGACGACGTCAAGCGGATCTCGCTGTCCACCGACGGCCTCGGCCAGTTCGCCCTGCTCAAGGGATACGGCTCCGAGGGCCACGACTCCGCCCACCCCGACTACGGCGGCAACTACAACAAGCGCGCCGGCGGCCTCGCCGACCTCAACACGCTGCTGCGGGAGGGCCGGAAGTGGGGCGCGGGCTTCGGCGTCCACATCAACGCCACCGAGTCGTACCCCGAGGCGAAGAACTTCAGCGAGACCCTCGTCGACAAGACCAAACCCGGCTGGAACTGGCTCAACCAGAGCTACTACATCGACCAGCGCCGGGACGTGAACAGCGGCGACCTCGCCCGCCGCCTCCAGCAGCTGAGGGACGAGACCGACCCCAACCTGTCGGCCCTCTACATAGACGTCTACTACACCCACGGCTGGATCGCCGACAAGACGATGCGGGCCGTACGGGCGCAGGGCTGGAACGTCGCCACCGAGTGGTCCGAGAAGTTCGAGCGGGACTCCCTCTGGTCCCACTGGGCCAACGACCTCGACTACGGCGGCGCCACCAACAAGGGCCTCAACTCCCAGATCATCCGCTTCATCCGCAACGGCGAGAAGGACGTCTGGAACAACCACCCGGTCCTCGGCCAGACCGCCCTCGTCGACTTCGAGGGCTGGACCGGCGAGACCGACTACACCGCCTTCACCGCCAACATCTGGCAGCGCAACCTGCCCGCCAAGTACCTCCAGCACCAGCGGATCACCCGCTGGGACGGCGACGACATCACCTTCACCGGCGGCGTCCGCGGCACCCTGGAGAACGGCCGCCGCACCTTCTACGACCACGGCCGCAAGGTCCTCGACGGCGACGCCTACCTGCTGCCCTGGTCCGGCGGGAGCAAGCTCTACCACTACAACAAGGCCGGCGGGACCACGCGTTGGGCCGTCCCCGGCACCGGCTCGTACACCGTCTACAAGCTCACCGACAACGGGCGCGTGAAGACCGGCACCGTCCGGCCCGTCGACGGACACGTCACCCTGGACGCCGCCGCCGGACAGCCCTACGTGCTCTACCCCGACCGGGCCCCCGAGCAGCGCGCCCCCCGCTGGGGCCAGGGCACCCCCGTCAAGGACCCCGGCTTCAACGACGCCGGGCTGCGCTCCTGGACGAAGACCGGCACCGTCGCCCGGGACACCGACGCCCAGGGCCGCTCCAGCGCCCGGCTCGCCGGCGCCGGCCCCGCCTCCGTCCGCCAGCGGATCGGCGGCCTGACCCCCGGCACCCGCTACACCGCCTCCGCCCTGATCGAGGTCGAGGCCGGGAAGACCCGCCCGACCACCCTCTCCATCGGCGGCCGGTCCGTGACCGTGGAGCGCTCGGTCCTGGAGGACCGGGTCGCCGCCTCCGACTGGAACGGCACCCGCCTCCAGCGCGCCAAGGTCACCTTCACCGCCGGGGCGCGCGACGAGCTGAGGATCGAGGCGGCGCCGGACAGCACGGCCACGGTCCGCGTCGACGACGTCCGGATCGTCGCCAACGCCCCCGCGACCAGGCCCGGAACCCTCGTGTACGAGGACTTCGAGGCCGTCGACCAGGGCTGGGGCCCCTTCCTCAAGGGCGACGCGGGCGGCACCACCGACCCGCGCACCCACATCGCCCAGCTGCACGCCCCGTACACGCAGGCGGGCTGGAACGGAAAGCTCATCGACGACGTGCTCGGCGGCGCCGAGTCGCTCAAGTCGCACGACGAGAACAGCGGCCTGGTCTACCGCACCGCCCCCTGGACCGTCCCGATGCGCGACGGGCACAGCTACCGGGTGGAGTTCGCCTACCAGTCCAGCCACGCCGGCGCCTACGAGTGGGTCACCGGCTACGACCGGACGAGCGGCCCCGGCGCCCCCGTCGAGACCCGCCGCACGCCGATCGGGCAGCAGCGGACGCCCGGGCACTTCGCCGAGACCGTCACCGCGGGCTGCGGCGACACCTGGACCGGCCTGCGCAAGCGCGCCGACGCCCCCGACGGCGCCGACTTCGTGCTCGACGGCTTCACCGTGACCGATCTCGGCCCGGCCGCCGAGCGCCCCGCCTGCGGCACCCTCGGCGTCACCGCGCCCGAGACGCTGGAGCCGGGCCGCCCGAACACCGTCACCGTCGCCTTCGGCAACGACGAGCCCGCCGAGGTCTCCGGCGCCCGGGCCACGCTCACCCTCCCCGAGGGCTGGACCGCCGAGCCCGCCGGGTCCGTCGCGCTCGCCCCGGTCGCCCCGGGCGCGAAGGCCACCGCCACCTGGCAGGTCACCCCGCCGGTGGACGCCCCCTACCGGCCGTACGAGCTCGCGGCGGGCGTCACGTACGAGACCGGCGGCGGGCCCCGGCGGCTGACCGCCGCCACCACCGTCCGCACCCTGCCCCCGCCGCCCACCGCCGACAGCTGGGCCAGCGACCTCGACTGGACCTCGGCGAGCAACGGCTGGGGCCCGGTCGAGCGGGACCTCTCCAACGGCGAGACCGGCACCGGCGACGGCAGCCCGCTGCGCGTCGGGGGAGTGACCTACGCCAAGGGCCTGGGCAGCCACGCCCCGGCCACCGTCCGCTACTACCTGGGCGGCCGGTGCACCTCCCTCACCGCCGAGGTCGGGGTGGACGATGTCCAGACCAGCCGCGGCTCGGTCCGCTTCTCGGTGCTCGCCGACGGGACGGAGAAGGCGGCGTCCCCGGTCCTCAAGGCGGCCGACCCCGCCTGGGCGCTCACCGCCGACGTCACCGGGGCCGCGTACGTCGATCTGGTCGTCGGGGACGGCGGCGACGGCAACGGCAACGACCACGCCGACTGGGGGAGCGCACGGTTCCACTGCGGCGGGTGAACCCGCACGGGCCTGACAGGCCAAGGTAGAAAGCGTTTGCTGTGCTCATTGATTGCGTCGGGCGACGGATGTTACACCGGGCGCCAACCGGTCCCCACCCCTTCCCCCGGGAGGCTCCCGTGTCCGTCCCCGCCGTCCCCTCCGTCCCCTCGGTCTCATCCGTCCCCGCCGTCCCCTCGGCGAGCGGCTGGTCCCGCCGCGCCTTCCTCGGCGCCACCTCCGGCGCCGCGGCCGCCCTCGCCCTCGCGCCGTACGCCCAGGCCGCCGCGGCCGCCCCGGCCGACGGCGCGTTCGAGACCCTGCGGCTCCGCTGGCTCGACCTCCAGCTCGGCTCCGGCTACGACGCCGGGGCCGAGCCCTACGCCTCCCGGCTCGCCGAGACCGGCACCCTCGCCCGCGGCTTCCGCGCCACCATGGCGCCCGCCGCGAACTCCCTGTGGCCCGACGCCCCCTTCGACCCGCCGGCCGGCATCACCCAGGGCTACGGACGCCTGTGGACGATGACCCAGGCGTACGTCCAGGACGGCACCGGCTCCACCGGCGACCCCGCCCTCCTCGCCGACGTCCTGCGCGGCCTCGACCACCTCTCCGAGCGCGTCTACCACTCCGGCACCACCCGCTACGGCAACTGGTGGGAGTGGCAGATAGGCGCCCCGCGCCTGCTCATGGACATCGTCGCCGCCCTCCACCCGCTGCTCGGCGCCGACCGGATCGCCGCCGCCTGCGCCGCCGTCGACCACTTCGTCCCGGACTCCGCCCTCGGCGCGTACACCGGCACCTCCACCGGCGCCAACCGGGTCGACCTGTGCCGCTCGGTCGCCCTGCGCGGCGTGCTCGGCGCCGATCCCGCCAAGCTGGCCCTCGCCCGCGACGCCCTCTCGCCCGTCTTCCCGTACGTGACGAAGGGCGACGGCCTCTACGCCGACGGCTCCTTCGTCCAGCACACCTGGGTCGCCTACTCGGGCACCTACGGCCAGGTCATGCTCGACGGCCTCGGCCGGCTCTTCACCCTGCTCGCCGGCTCCGCCTGGGACGTCACCGACCCCGGCCGGCAGATCGTCCTCGACAGCGTCGAACGGGCCTACGCCCCCCTCATCCACGACGGCCTGATGATGGACAGCGTCAACGGGCGGGCCGTCAGCCGCGGCTACCTGAAGAGCGACGAGCGGCGGATCATGCGCTCCGACCACTTCCACGGCCAGGGCCTCATCGCCGCCATCGCCCTGCTCGCCGGCGGCGCGAGCCCCGCCGAGCGGACCCGGTGGCACGCCCGCGTGAAGGGCTGGATCGAGCGCGACACCGTCTCCCCGGTGCTGGCCGCCCGCCAGTTCGGCGTCGCGGACCTCGCCCGGCTGCACGCGATCGCCGCCGGCCCCGTACCGGCCGCGCCCGAACCCACCGGGCACCGCCTCTTCGCCGCCATGGACCGGGCCGTGCATCGCCGCCCCGGCTGGGCCGCCTGCATCGCCATGGCCTCCGAGCGCATCGCGTACTACGAGTGCGGCAACGGCGAGCACCCGCGCGGCTGGCACACCGGCGCCGGCATGCTCTCCTGGTGGACCCGGGGCCAGGGCGACCAGTACACCGACTGGTTCTGGCCCACCGTCGACCCCTACCGGATGCCCGGCACCACCGTCTCCACCCGGCGCCTCGCCGACCGCGCCGGCGGTGAGTGGGGCGCCGCCCGGCCGGCCGTGAAGTGGGTCGGCGGCGCCACCGACGGGGAGTTCGCCGCCGTGGGCCAGCACCTCAAGGGCCTCGGCTCCACCCTGGAGGCCCGCAAGTCCTGGTTCTGCGCCGCCGACACCGTCATCTGCCTGGGTGCCGGGATCACCGCGCGCGACGGCGTCCCCGTCGAGACCGTCGTCGACAACCGCCTGCTCGGCGAGGCCGGCACCGAGGCCCTCAGCACCGGCGACGGCTGGGCCCACCTCGAAGGCCACGGCGGCTGGGTCTTCCCGGGCGGTACGGGGGAGCTGCGCACCCTGCGCGAGGACCGCACCGGCGCCTGGAGCGACATCAACACCACCAGCTCACCCGAACGCCGCACCCGCCGCTACCAGACCCTCTGGCTGGACCACGGCACCGATCCGGTGGGCGCCTCGTACGCCTACCTCCTGATGCCGGGGGCCTCCCGGCGCACCCTCGCCGCCCGCGCCGCGGACCCCGGCTGGCTGTGGATCCTCGCCAACGACGCCGCCCTCCAGGCGGTCGCCGTGCCCTCCCTCGGGCTGACGGCGGCCTCCTTCTGGCAGGCCGGTACGGTGGACCGGCTCACCGTGTCCGCACCCGCGAGCCTGCTGCTCCGGCGGTGCCGTGCCACGGTGACGCTGCGGGTGAGCGAGCCGGTGCGCTCGGGCCGGCCCTTCGAGCTGGTCTGGGACCGGCCGGTGCGCGCGGTGCTCGCCCACGACGACACGGTCGAGGTGCTCGGCACCGGGGCGGGGCTGCGGCTGCGGATCACCCCCGGTACCGCGGGGGCCACCCACCGTTGCGATGTGCTTGTGTAGAAACCCTACAATCACCTGGGGTGTCTGGCTGTTGACTCGGCCTGGTGGGGCCAAGGTTCTGTCAAGCCCCACCAGGAATCGACACGGGAGACTGTACGGAGTCGACGGCGGGGTTTCCTTGGATGAGTTCGTAGGGTCGGTACATGACCGTTGTGGACCAGATCCCGAGCGAGCCCGCCGACGCCCGTGGCCGTGTGGCCGAGCTGCACGAGCTGCGCGAGCAGGCTCGGCGTGGCCCGAGTGACCGAGCGACCGAGGCCCAGCGCGCCAAGGGCAAGCTGACCGCTCGTGAGCGCATCGAGCTGCTGCTCGACGCCGGTTCCTTCCAGGAGGTCGAGCAACTCCGCCGGCACCGCGCCAGCGGCTTCGGCCTGGAGGCCAAGAAGCCGTACACCGACGGTGTCATCACCGGCTGGGGCACGGTCGACGGCCGCACGGTCTTCGTCTACGCGCACGACTTCCGGATCTTCGGCGGCGCCCTCGGCGAGGCCCACGCCACCAAGATCCACAAGATCATGGACATGGCCATCGCGGCCGGTGCCCCGCTGGTCTCCCTGAACGACGGCGCCGGCGCCCGCATCCAGGAGGGCGTCTCCGCCCTCGCCGGCTACGGCGGCATCTTCCAGCGCAACACCCGCGCCTCGGGCGTCATCCCGCAGATCTCGGTGATGCTCGGCCCGTGCGCCGGCGGCGCGGCCTACAGCCCCGCCCTCACCGACTTCGTCTTCATGGTCCGCGAGACCTCGCAGATGTTCATCACCGGCCCGGACGTCGTCAAGGCGGTCACCGGCGAGGAGATCACCCAGAACGGCCTCGGCGGCGCCGACGTGCACGCCGAGATCTCCGGCGTCGCGCACTTCGCGTACGACGACGAGGAGACCTGCATCGCCGAGGTGCGCTACCTCCTGTCGATGCTCCCGCAGAACAACCGCGAGAACCCGCCGACCGTCGCCTCCGAGGACCCGGCCGACCGCCGCTCGGACGTGCTGCTCGACCTCGTGCCCGCCGACGGCAACCGCCCGTACGACATGCACAAGGTCATCGAGGAGCTCGTCGACGACGGCGACTACCTGGAGGTCCACGAGCGCTGGGCCCGCAACATCATCTGCGCCCTCGCCCGGCTGGACGGCCAGGTCGTCGGCATCGTCGCCAACCAGCCCCAGTCGCTGGCCGGCGTGCTCGACATCGAGGCATCCGAGAAGGCCGCCCGCTTTGTGCAGATGTGCGACGCCTTCAACATCCCGATCATCACTCTTCTGGACGTACCCGGCTTCCTGCCGGGCGTCGATCAGGAGCACGGTGGAATCATCCGCCACGGCGCGAAGCTGCTCTACGCGTACTGCAACGCGACCGTGCCCCGGATCTCGCTGATCCTGCGCAAGGCGTACGGCGGCGCGTACATCGTCATGGACTCCCAGTCCATCGGCGCCGACCTGACGTACGCCTGGCCCACCAACGAAATCGCGGTGATGGGTGCCGAAGGCGCCGCCAACGTGATCTTCCGCAAGCAGATCGCGGAGGCCGCGGACCCCGAGGCCATGCGCGCGCGCATGGTCAAGGAGTACAAGGCCGAGCTCATGCACCCGTACTACGCCGCGGAGCGCGGTCTGGTCGACGACGTCATCGACCCGTCCGAGACCCGCGAGGTACTCGCCAAGTCCCTCGCGATGCTCCGCACCAAGCACGCCGACCTGCCGTCCCGCAAGCACGGCAACCCGCCTCAGTAAGAGGAGCCCACCCAAGTGACCACGCCTGCCACAGCCAACCTTCTCCGCGTCGAGAAGGGTCACGCCGAGCCCGAGGAGCTGGCCGCGATCACCGCGGTCCTGCTCGCCCGCGCCGCCGCCCAGCCCGACGAGCACACGGCGACCGCCCACGGCCGCTCCACGGCCGGCTGGCGCCGCCTGGAGCGCGAGAACGGCTTCCGCGCCCCGCACAGCTGGCGCTGACGACCGCGACCGAAGGGCCCCGCACCGAACCGGTACGGGGCCCTTCGGCGTACCCGGCGGGACTCCGCGTACCCCTCGCCGTGCCCGGACACGGCGAAGGCCCCGTACACCGCGAACGGCGTACGGGGCCTCCGTACCTTCTCGGCCCGTCGGGACGGTTACCGCAGGCGCGCCATGAGGGCGTGCTCGACCAGGGTGATGAGCGCGCTCTTGGCGTCCGCGCGGTGGCGGGCGTCGGTGGTGATGATGGGGGTGTCGGGGCCGATCTGGAGGGCTTCGCGGACTTCTTCGGGGTTGTACGGCTGGTGTCCGTCGAAGCCGTTGAGGGCGATGACGAAGGGGAGGCCGGAGTTCTCGAAGTAGTCGACGGCGGGGAAGCAGTCGGCGAGTCGTCGGGTGTCGACGAGGACGACGGCGCCGATGGCGCCGCGGACGAGGTCGTCCCACATGAACCAGAAGCGGTCCTGGCCGGGCGTACCGAACAGGTACAGGATCAGGTCCTGGTCCAGGGTGATGCGGCCGAAGTCCATGGCGACAGTCGTCGTCGTCTTGTCGCCGGTGTGGGTGAGGTCGTCGATGCCCGCGGAAGCGGACGTCATGACGGCCTCGGTTCGCAGCGGGTTGATCTCCGAGACCGCGCCGACGAACGTGGTCTTGCCCACGCCGAAGCCACCCGCCACCACGATCTTCGCGCTGGTGGTTGAACGGGCCGCGCCGCCGTTAGAGCTTGCGAAGTCCACTGAGCACCCTTTCGAGCAGTGTCACGTCTGGCTGACCGCCGGCGGCCTCGTCGCCGCCCGGCTGGTGGATGGCGACAAGTCCGGCCTCCGCCAGGTCGGCGACGAGAATCCGGGCAACGCCGAGGGGGATGGAGAGAAGGGCCGAGATCTCCGCGACCGACTTGATCTCGAAGCACAGCCGGCAGATCCGCTGGTGCTCGGGCAACTGCCCCTGCAGCCGGGACGGATCGGCCGTCGTACTGACCAGCGCCTCGATGGCGAGCTGGTAGCGCGGCCGGGTCCGGCCGCCGGTCATCGCATACGGACGTACGAGCGGGTTGTGCCCGCCCGAGATGCCCTGACCGCCCGACCGGTGGCCCGGCGCGTGGGACGCGCTCGGGCTGCCGGCGGCGGAGGGCTGAGGCTGAGGCTGCTGCTGGTAGGGCTGAGGTACACCCTGTCTGCTCGGCGTGGAGGGAAAGTTGAACCGGTTCTGCGACGGGTCGCCCAGCGGCGCCCGGTGGGCATCGAAACCGTTGTAGGGGCTATTGCCCGGGGGTGTTCCCACGTCTCCTCCTCCTACTGCCTCGCGGCCCCATGTCCCTTGGAACCGCGCCACCGCACCCTACGGTGCGGTGACGAGAAACGCACTGTCTGTCTGTTAGTTGAGAAGACTTCCCTGAAGCTCCGCCCGGAGGTCGGGAGTCAGGACGCTTCCCGCACGATCGACCAGCAGTGCCATCTCGTAGCCCACCAGACCGATGTCGGCCTCGGGGTGGGCCAGCACGGCCAGCGAGGATCCGTCCGAGACCGACATGATGAAGAGGAAGCCGCGCTCCATCTCCACCACGGTCTGGTTGACCGCGCCGCCCTCGAAGATGCGGGACGCGCCCGCGGTCAGCGAGGTGAGGCCGGAGGCCACGGCCGCCAGCTGGTCGGCACGGTCCCGGGGGAACCCCTCGGACATCGCGAGCAGGAGTCCGTCGGCGGAGACCACCACCGTGTGGGACACCCCGGGGGTGTTGTCCACGAAGTTGGTGATCAACCAGTTCAGATTCTGCGCCGCCTGGCTCATCGGGCTCACACTAACGCTCCTGGTTGTAGGTACTACCCGGGCCGAGGCCCGATCCGTTCGTGTCCGTCCCCGCGTTGCGTCCCTGCTGGACACCGCGGCGCAGGTTGCTCAACCTGCCCCGCACGTCCTCGGGTGCGCGGGAGACCTGGGGGCCGCCCTGCGGGGTGTGCTCCGCCGATCCCTCGACCAGGTTGGCCTTGGGGACCCGCCGCGGAAGACCGGAGGGGGTGACCCCGCCCGCCTTGGGATCGCGGAGCTTCTCGGCCCGGGACCAGCGCTCGTCATTGGCGGAGCGCCAGTCCTCGGTGCCTTCTGTCTGTTCGGCGACCGGCTGCGCGGGCTGGGCCGGCGGCGCGGGCTGCTGAGCGGGCGGCGGGGTCTGCGACGCCTGCGGGGCGACGCTGCCACGGCGCGGCAGACCGGCGTCGGTCAGTGCGTGGCCGGCGTCCGGGGTGGGACTCTGCGTGGGACCCGGACGGTCGAAGCCTACGCGCTCGGGGGCCTGTTCGGGAGCGGCCTGGGCAGATTCCGATTCGGTCCCGAACTCCTGCGCGTAACCGTTCTGGTACGCCGTCTGCTGGGGCCACTCACCCTGCTGGGCCTGGGGTTCGTAGCTGTTCTCGTACGCCGGGTGGCCACTGGCCTGACCGTCGTACGAGGCTTCCGCATACGCCTGGTCCCGGTAGCCGTCGACCGGCTGCGCGTAGCCCTGCTGGGCCTGCTGCCCCTCGTAACCCTGCGGGGCGTAGCCGAAGCCGTTCTGCCCCTGCGGGTACTCGGCGGGGTAGCCGGCGTTCGGGTACTCGGCGTTCGGGTACTCCGTGGCGTACGGCTGCGCGTGCTCCGGCGCCTGCTCCTGCGGCGCGAAGCCCTGCTGCGCGGCGGCGGCGTCGGCCTCGTCCCGGTACAGCGGGTGGTCCCCGCCCTGCACCTGGGCCTCCAGGGTCGCGCGGCGCTCGTCGCGCTGCAGCGAGCGGTTCACCGGGTCGAGCTGCTGCTCCTCGGCCGGCTCCTCGTAGCGGGAGTCGTCGAAGCCGAGCTCGGCTGCGGTCCGCATCGGCTGGAGCTGCGGCTGCTGCGGCGCCTCGAAGGCCGACTGCTGCTGCGGGGGGATCATCTGCGAGACGGTGAAGTCGTCCTGCAGCGGCTGCTCGCCGCCACCGCCGTGCGTGATCGCGTCCGGCAGCATGACCAGCGAGGTCGTGCCGGCCTGCTCGCCCGAGGGGCGGAGCTGGACGCGGATGCCGTGCCGGTCGGCGAGGCGGCCGACCACGAAGAGGCCCATGCGCTGCGAGACGGCGGCGTCCACCGTCGGCGGGTTGGCCAGCTTGTGGTTGATGTCCGCGAAGTCCTCGGCGGTGAGGCCGATGCCCTTGTCGTGGATCTCGACCATCACGCGGCCGTCGGGCAGCCGGGTGGCGGTGACGCGGACCTTGGTCTGCGGGGAGGAGAACGTGGTGGCGTTCTCCAGGAGCTCGGCGAGCAGGTGCACGAGGTCGGTCACGGCCTGGCCGTGGATCTCGGCGTCCGGCACGCCGGCCAGCTCGATGCGCTCGTACTGCTCCACCTCGGAGGAGGCGGCGCGCATGACGTCGACCAGCGGGACCGGCTGGTCCCAGCGGCGGCCGGGCTCCTCGCCGGCGAGGACCAGGAGGTTCTCGCCGTTGCGGCGCATGCGGGTGGCCAGGTGGTCCAGCTTGAAGAGGTTCTCCAGCTGGTCCGGGTCGGCCTCGTTGTTCTCCAGGTCGGTGATGAGGGTCAGCTGGCCCTCGATGAGCGACTGGTTGCGGCGCGACAGGTTGGTGAAGATCGCGTTGACGTTGCCCCGGAGCATGGCCTGCTCGGCGGCGAGCCGGACGGCCTCGCGGTGCACCTGGTCGAAGGCGCGGGCGACCTCGCCGATCTCGTCCTGGGAGTCGATCGGGATGGGCTGCACGCGGGTGTCGACCCGGCCGGGCTCGGTACGGGACAGCTGGTCGACCAGCATCGGCAGGCGCTGCTCGGCGATGCCGAAGGCGGCGGTGCGCAGCTCGCGCATCGAGCGGCTCATCTGGCGGGCCATCATGCCGGCCAGGATGAAGGCGGCGAGCAGGGCGATCACGACGATGCCGCCGTTGACGTACGCGTCGGTCTGGGCGCCGTCGGAGATGTCGGCGGCCTCCGTCACGGCCTTGTCGACGAGCTCCTTCTCGACCTCGGTGTAGCCGTCGAACTTGCCGGTCGAGACGGCCAGCCAGGTCTCGGGCGTGATGCCCTGGGACTTCAGGCCGGCGAGCGCCTCGGGGTCCTTGGCGGAGCCGATCAGCTGGGCGACGCCGGTGTAGACGGAGTCGTCCTTGCCCTTCGGCAGCTCGACGCCGGCGCCGGCCATCTTCTTGGCGCCCTCGGCGGCCTTGCCGGCCATGACCTTCTTCAGCCGCTCGACGTCGGCCTCGGTACCACCGGACTGGAACTCGCCCAGGGCGATCTGCTCCAGATAGTTGTACGAGTTGAACGCAACCGACTGCTGCGCGAAGACGTCGTCCTTCTTGCTGGGACGCACGAGGAGCTGGGTGCCGATCGACCGCTGGAGCGACTCGGCGGCCTTCGCGAGCTGGATCGCGTAGACCGTACGGCCGTAGCTGGTGATGTTGCCGGTGCCCAGACCGAGCTCGTTGGAGAACTCCATCAGGTAGTGCTGGATGCCGGTGTAGCCGAGCTGGGTGTTCACCGGGTCCTGGGAGCGCGTGTAGGCGATCTCGCGCAGCGCCTCCAGCTTGGGCTCGGAGTCCCGGAACAGCTTGAGGCGCCGCTCCAGGCCCTGCCCGCTGGGCAGGTTCGTGACGGCCTCGTCGAACTTCACCTTGGCGGCGTCGGTGGCGGCGTAGATCTGGGAGACCTCGTCGTTCCGGCGGTCCTCGGCGGTCTTGGCCCTGAGCAGGGGAGCGGCGGTGAGGTCACGCTCGTTGAGCAGCGCCTGGCCGTACTCCGAGGCGGCGCGCACGATGAGCGCCGTCTTCTCGGCGTCCTGCGCCTCCTGCCAGGTGTCGATGGACGCCTTCACCTGGAAGCCGCCCATGACCAGACCGACGAGGACGGGTATGAGCAGGATCGCGTTCAGCCTGGTGGGTACCCGCCAGTTGCGCGGGGACAGCTTGCTCGTGCTGCCCTTGCGGCTCGGGGCCGGGGGCGTCACGGGCTCGTCCGCGGGCGACATCGCCGCGCGCGACGGCGGCGTGAAGTTGCCCCGCGTCTGCTGCTCCGCGGAGCTTTCCTTGCTTCGCCTCACTCGACCAACAACCTCTCGGCGTCGGCACCTACGTTGTGCCGGTGTTTCGTTCAGGGCCGTACTACTCGGGAGTTCATGAATTGCAGCACGTGAAGGGGGTCCCTTCCAAACAGTGCGAAGCAGCCGGTTTTTGGGCTTCACGCCAGAGATAAAACGGGCATAAAGAGCGAGCCCCGCCAAATGGCGGGGCTCATGTGAGCGCAGCGGCACCGATCGGATGCGTCGGGTGTCCGAGGCGCCCCAATTCTCTGTCGAAATGTTATGAACCCGGGGGCGGCCGTGTCGAAGGACACAGACCGCCCCCAAAACCTCTACGACAACTTCCGTATATCGACTTCTACTTGAGATGTACTACTTCAGCCGGGCCATCAGGGCGTGCTCGACCAGGGTGATGAGCGCGCTCTTGGCGTCCGCGCGGTGGCGGGCGTCGGTGGTGATGATGGGGGTGTCGGGGCCGATCTGGAGGGCTTCGCGGACTTCTTCGGGGTTGTACGGCTGGTGTCCGTCGAAGCCGTTGAGGGCGATGACGAAGGGGAGGCCGGAGTTCTCGAAGTAGTCGACGGCGGGGAAGCAGTCGGCGAGTCGTCGGGTGTCGACGAGGACGACGGCGCCGATGGCGCCGCGGACGAGGTCGTCCCACATGAACCAGAAGCGGTCCTGGCCGGGCGTACCGAACAGGTACAGGATCAGGTCCTGGTCCAGGGTGATGCGGCCGAAGTCCATCGCCACCGTCGTGGTGGTCTTGCCCCCGGTGTGGGTGAGGTCGTCGATGCCCGCGGAAGCGGACGTCATGACGGCCTCGGTCCGCAGCGGGTTGATCTCCGAGACCGCGCCGACGAACGTGGTCTTGCCCACGCCGAAGCCACCCGCCACCACGATCTTCGCGCTGGTGGTGGAACGGCTCTGCGATGCAGCGCCGCCGTTAGAGCTTGCGAAGTCCACTGAGCACCCTTTCCAGGAGCGTCACGTCCGGCGTGCCGCCGGCCTCTCCGTTGCCCGGCTGGTGGATGGCCACCATGCCCGCTTCCGCCAGGTCGGCGACGAGGATGCGGGCCACACCGAGCGGCATCGACAGCAGCGCCGAGACCTCGGCCACCGACTTCACCTCGCGGCACAGGTGGCAGATCCGCTGGTGCTCGGGGAGCAGGGTGGCCAGGTGCGCCGGGTCGGCCGTGGTGCTGACCAGGGCCTCGATGGCGAGCTGGTAGCGCGGCCGGGTCCGGCCGCCGGTCATCGCGTAAGGGCGGACCAGCGGCTGGTCGCCTTCAGCTCCGTACCCCTCGTCGAGCGAGGCGCCATACGGATCGTGAGAGGCGGGGGGCGGGGTCATGAATCCTCCGGGCGTGACAGCAGAGGGATCTGCCGTCTGATGGGGCCGGTGGGGGGCCGGGTGGGGCGGCCGGACGATGAACGGTCCGGGGGCGGCGCGGAGGGGCGCACCGCCCTGCGGTCGGTCGGGTACGGAGTACGAGGTCGGCGCCCGCTCAGTGGAGCAGGCTGCCCTGGAGTTCGGCACGCAGGTCCGGGGTGAGGACCGTGCCGGCCCGGTCCACGAGGAGCGCCATCTCGTAGCCCACGAGGCCGATGTCGCACTCGGGGTGCGCGAGCACGGCCAGCGAGGAGCCGTCGGAGACGGACATGAGGAAGAGGAAGCCGCGCTCCATCTCCACGACCGTCTGGGCGACGGGACCCCCCTCGAAGATCCGGGACGCCCCCGCGGTCAGCGAGGTCAGTCCGGACGCGACCGCCGCCAGCTGGTCGGCGCGGTCACGGGGGAAGCCTTCGGACATGGCAAGGAGCAGACCGTCGGCGGAGACCACCACCGTGTGGGACACCCCTGGGGTGTTGTCCACGAAGTTGGTGATCAACCAGTTCAGATTCTGCGCCGCCTGGCTCATCGCGCTCAACTAACGCTCCTGCTGGTGGGTCGGACCGACGTGGTGGGAACCCGTGGTCGAGTTGCCGGCCTGTCGGCCCTGCTGGATACCGCGGCGCAGATTCGTGAGCCGGCCGCGGACGTCGTCGGGTGCACGGGAGACCTGGGGGCCGGCCGACTGGGCCTGCTCCTGGGCGGTCCCGGGCACGAGGTTGGCTCGCGGCACCCGCCGCGGCAGCCCGGAGTCGGTGACGCCGCCGGCCGCGGGCTTGCGCACCCGCTCGGCCTGGCGCACCAGTTCGTCGTTGGGCGAGGTGCGCCAGGCGCCGCCGCGCTGCTGCGCCGCGTCCGGACCCTGCTGCTGCGGGGCCGCGGCGACGGGCTGCTGGGGGACGGCCGGGGCCGGGGCCTGCTGCCGGGGCTGCGCGGGCGCCTGGCCCGGTGCCTGACCCTGCGGCTGGCCCGGGACCTGGCCCGGGGCCTGGCCCTGCTCCTGGCGGAACCAGTTGGTCTCCAGCGTGTCGTACAGCGGGGTACGCCCGTCACCGGTGCTCGGCGCCGGCGGCAGGGCCTCCGGCTGGCGCGGCTGCTGGAGCTGCGGCTGCTGGGGCCGGCCCTGCTGCTGGTCCTGCGGCTGCCGGCGCGGGGCCGGGGCCTGCGGGGCCTGCTGTTGGGGCTGACCCTGCTGGGCCTGCTGACCCTGCTGCGGGGCCTGCGCCTGCGGCACGAACGGCTGGTGGCCGTACTGCTGCTGCTGGGGCTGCGGGGCCTGCGGCTGCGGGGCGCCGAAGTCGGGGCGCGGGAACTGGCCCGTGGAGCCGGGGCCCTGCGGGGCACCGAAGTCCGGCCGCGGGAACTGCGCGGTGGACGCCGGGTCCTGGACACCGCCCTGGTAGCCCTGCGGCACCTGGGGCTGCGGGGCCTGCGGCTGCGGGGCGCCGAAGTCGGGGCGCGGGAACTGGCCCGTGGAACCGGGGCCCTGCGGGGCGCCGGGCTGCGCGTAGCGGCCCGGGTCCGGCTCCTCGTGACCGCGCGGCGCGTCGAGCGGCGTCATGTCCTGCTGCGGCCTGCGGACCGGCTGCGCCGGCTCGTTGCCCCAGCTGGTGACCTGCGGGCGCTGCTGCTGCGGGCTGCCGCCCGGCAGCTCGGCGCGCGGGAAGCCGTTCGGACCCGGCTGGGGCTCCTGCGGGGCCTGCTGCTGCGGAGCCTGGCCGGCCGGCTGGCCGCCCCAGACGTCCGTACGGGACGGGATCGCGCTCTGCGCGCCGCCGACGAAACCGCCGGGGGCACCGAGGCCCGGACGCTGCTGCGGCTCGGGCCGCTGCGGCTCCTGGGGGACCTGCGGCAGCTGCGCCGTCTGCGGGCCCTGGGCCTGCGCGGGCAGCGGGCTGCGCTCCTGGAACAGGTTCGGGCCCTGCGGACCGCCCTGGCCCTGCGGACCGTTGGGGCGCTGGGCGCCGTCCCGGCCGGGCAGCGCGGTGCGGGGTCCGGGACCGGCGTTGAGCCGGCCGCCGGGAGCACCCGGGGCACCGCCCGGACGGCCGCCGGGAGCACCGGGGCCACCGGGCGCGCCGGGACCGCCGGTCAGCAGACCACCGGGGGCGGACTGGCCCTGCGGCATGGCGCCCTGGCCGCCGGCGCCGGGCTTCGGCGCGGGCTTCTTGCCGCCGTGGGCGACGTCGACCGGGAGCATGACGAGCGCGGTGGTGCCGCCCGAGTCGGACGGGCGCAGCTGGATGCGGATGCCGTGTCGCAGGGACAGGCGGCCGACCACGAACAGACCCATGCGGCGGGAGACCGAGACGTCCACGGTGGGCGGCGAGGCGAGCCGCTCGTTGATCGCGGCGAGGTCCTCGGGGGAGAGGCCGATGCCGGTGTCGTGGATCTCGACGAGCACCCGGCCGTCGGGCAGGGCGTGACCGGTGACCTTGACCTTGGTCTGCGGGGAGGAGAACGAGGTGGCGTTCTCCAGCAGCTCGGCGAGGAGGTGCACGAGGTCGTTGACGACCCGGCCGGCGACCTCGGTCGCCGGGACCGAGGCCAGCTCGATGCGCTCGTACTGCTCCACCTCGGACGCGGCGGCGCGCAGGACGTCGACCAGCGGGACCGGGCGGGTCCAGCGACGGCCCGGCTCCTCACCGGCGAGGACGAGGAGGTTCTCGCCGTTCCGGCGCATACGGGTCGCGAGGTGGTCCAGCTTGAAGAGCGAGGACAGCTGGTCCGGGTCGGCCTCGCGGGACTCCAGCTCGGAGATGAGCGAGAGCTGACGCTGGATGAGGCCCTGGGAACGGCGCGAGAGGTTGGTGAACATCGCGTTGACGTTGCCCCGGAGGAGGGCCTGCTCGGCGGCGAGGCGGACGGCCTCGCGGTGCACGTCGTCGAAGGCCGCGGCCACCTGGCCGATCTCGTCCCGGGAGTGCACACCGACGGACTCGACGGAGGTGTCGACGTCCTGCGGGTCCGAGTCCGAGAGCTGCTTGACCAGCTCGGGCAGGCGTTCCTGGGCGACCTTGGTCGCGGTGTCCTGGAGCCGGCGCAGCGAGCGGATCATGGACCGGGCCACGACGAAGGCGCCGACGAGGGAGACGCCGAGGACGAGGAGGATCAGCGCACCGTTGATGATGGCGTCGCGCTGCGACTCCTGGCGCAGCTCACGGGCCTTGCTCTCCATCTCGCCCAGCAGCGTGGCCTCGATGGTGTTCATGGCGTTGATCTTCGTGCCGTACTCGTCGGTGAAGTTCAGGTGACCGCGCTTGACGCGGTCGGACATCCCGCGGTCCGACTGGAGCACCCGCTCGGTGTACTTGTCGGCCGCCTCGATGGAGGGGTTGCCGCTGGTCAGCGAGCCGGTCAGCTCGTCCGCGTTGCCGCCGGTCGACTCGTAGATCGACTGGAAGGTCTTGAGCTCGACGCCCTCACTGTTGAGGGCGGCTTCGCCGTAGAGGCGGTCGCCGAGCTGGAGGCTGCCGGACTTGCTGTCGCTGGAGGGCAGCGCGGCGGCGATGATCGCCTGCTGGATGGAGGCGTACTCCTTGGCGGACGAGAACGCGGCGAGCGCGCGGGTCCGCTTGATCATCTCCGGGTTGCTGGTCGCCTGCGCCATGTCCTGGGACAGGCTGAGCAGCGAGCGGATGAGGCGGCTGTAGGCCTCGACCGTCACCGAGTGGGCGATGTTCTTCTCGTACGCGGAGGTGCGGATCGCACCGAGCTGGCTGACCTGCGAGGCGATCTGGCTGACGTTCTGCCGGATGCTGCGCAGCGACTCGTCGTCCTCGGTGGCCGGGATGTCGTTGGTCGCGTCGAGGAACGCCTTGTACGCGCGGTCGGTCGCCTTGCGCGGGTTGGAGATCTGGTAGTCGCTGACCGACTTGCCGTTGGCCAGCGGACCCGCCGACAGGTCGCGCTCGGCCTGCAGGGCCTGCGCGAAGTCGGTGGCCTCCTTGGTCAGCTTGGTGAGCAGCTGCATGTGGTCGAGCTGCTGCATGTCCTCGAGGGACCCGCTGATACGGATGCCGCCGAGGCTGGTCGCCGCGACCACGGGGAGGGTCAGCAGGGCCACCAGACGGGTGGAGATGCGCCAGTTGCGCAGGGCTATTCGCGGCCCGACCTCGTACTCCGTGCCGGCCTTGGGCAGCACGTTCTGCTCGGCGGACGCGTCGGCGGCACCGCGCGCGGCGGCGTCGTTCTCGCCCTGTCCCGGGTTCGGGGCGTGCGGGGCCGAGGAGCCGTGCTGGGCTCCGGCACGCGGCTCCTGCTCCGCCGGAGCTTCCCCTCGGCCCTGCCGGGCCTGGGAAGAGCCCGTGCCATCCCTCTTGAAACGTCCCTGCACTAGCGTCGCAACCTCTGGACCAGGCGTCCCTCCGCGTGAACGGAGAGGACGGTGTCGGCTTCGTGGGGCGCGTGCGCGCCCCAGTGGTGGTCGTCGGTGACCGGCGCAGATCCCCCTTCTCCGCCACTCGGCCGGCGCTGCGTTGCGCCCTCCTGCGCGCCGGCTTGAAAACCCGCGGCGGTGCGGGAATTCCAGCACAGTGCCGGATCTCCAACAAGGGCTGTCGGGCGTGGCGCGAAGGGGATGACCACGTGTGAACGACGTGTCACCCCACGTAGAAGATGATCAGGGAGGAATCGGGCGAATCGCTGCGAAGGGGTGAGGTGCGCGGGGTGTCCCAGTCGCCATGATCAGGAGCGGAATGGATCATTCAATGGCGTAATGTCCGTTTCGGTGACGACGTGTGGCGGTGCGTAATGCACCTTTTGCTCCCGTAGTGGTGAGCAAACTCACACGTAGTTCGTTGGATCGGCCAGGCATTCGCAGGGAATTGCATGTTTAGCCTGACGCTTTACAAAATGGGTGCTCCACCCCGCCACTCCCCAGACAAGGGTCCGACACCGCGATGAACACGACGCCCGTACTCCACACCACGGCCAACCCCCGCCGCGCCACCCTCGCCCACCTCGAGGACGCCGCCCAGCTCGGCCGCGGCGCCCAGCCCGAGTACGCCGTCCAGCTCCCGGGCCAGACGGCCAACCCGCGCCGCACCATCCTCATGACCGCCCCCGAGCCGTACCGCCCGGAGCGCTAGTCCCCGGCCCGCCCGGCGGGAAACCCGCAGGGTGCGGCCCCTCGCCGCGTTAGCCTGGAGCGTCAGACTCCAGCCAGTAGCAAGTGAGGGGCGACAGCACTCGTGCGCATCGCCAGATTCTCCATCGACGGCAACGTCGCCTTCGGCGCGGTCGAGGGCGAAGGGACCGTCGAGTCCGGCGGCCTGGTCCTCGACATCATCAAGGGCATCCCGTACACCGACTTCGAGCTGAGCGGCACCAAGGTCCCGCTCAGCAAGGTGCGGCTGCTGCCGCCCGTGCTCCCCAACAAGGTCGTGGCCATCGGCCGCAACTACGCGGAGCACGCCAAGGAGCTCGGCCACGAGGTCCCCGAGGTTCCGGTGACCTTCTTCAAGCCCACCACCTCGGTCATCGGCCCCGGTGACGCCATCGAGTACCCCTCCTTCTCGGACGAGCTGCACCACGAGGCCGAACTGGCCGTGGTCATCGGTCGCATGTGCCGCGAGGTCCCCCGCGAGCGCGTCAAGGACGTCATCTTCGGCTACACCTGCGCCAATGACGTCACCGCCCGCGACGTCCAGAAGCGCGAGGCCCAGTGGGCCCGCGCCAAGGGCTTCGACACCTCCTGCCCGCTGGGCCCCTGGGTGGAGACCGGCCTGACCCCGGCCGACGCCGGCGACCTGACCGTCCAGGCCACCGTCAACGGCGAACAGCGCCAGCTCGGCCGCACGAGCGACATGATCCGCTCCATCGAGGACCTGGTCGTCCACATCACCGAGGCCATGACGCTGCTCCCGGGCGACGTCATCCTCACCGGCACCCCCGCCGGGGTCGGCCCCCTCAACGTCGGCGACGAGGTCGCCGTCACCATCGAAGGCATCGGCACTCTCACCAACAAGGTGATCAAGCGTGGCTAACGCGATCCGCGTCCGTTTCTGTCCCTCCCCGACCGGCAACCCCCACGTGGGCCTGGTCCGCACCGCCCTCTTCAACTGGGCCTTCGCCCGGCACAACCAGGGCACCTTCGTCTTCCGCATCGAGGACACCGACGCCGCGCGCGACTCCGAGGAGTCGTACCAGCAGCTGCTCGACTCGATGCGCTGGCTCGGCTTCACCTGGGACGAGGGCCCGGAGATCGGCGGCCCGCACGCCCCGTACCGCCAGTCCCAGCGCATGGACGTCTACCGCGACGTCGCCGAGCGCCTGCTCGCCAACGGCAACGCGTACCCCTGCTACTGCACGGCCGAGGAGCTCGACGAGCGCCGCGAGGCCGCCCGCGCGGCCGGCCGCCCCTCCGGCTACGACGGTCACTGCCGCGACCTGACCGCCGAGCGGAAGCAGGCGTACGAGGCCGAGGGCCGCAGCCACATCGTCCGCTTCCGGATGCCCGACGAGGCGACCACGTTCACGGACCTGGTCCGCGGCGAGATCACCGTCCAGGCGGAGAACGTCACCGACTACGGCATCGTGCGCGCCAACGGCGCCCCGCTGTACACGCTGGTCAACCCGGTCGACGACGCCCTGATGGAGATCACCCACGTCCTGCGCGGCGAGGACCTGCTCTCCTCCACCCCCCGCCAGATCGCGCTCTACAAGGCGCTGATCGAGCTGGGCGTCGCCAAGGAGATCCCCGCCTTCGGCCACCTCCCGTACGTCATGGGCGAGGGCAACAAGAAGCTCTCCAAGCGCGACCCGCAGGCCTCCCTCAACCTCTACCGGGAGCGCGGCTTCCTTCCCGAGGGCCTGCTGAACTACCTGTCGCTGCTCGGCTGGTCGTTCTCGGCCGACCAGGACGTCTTCTCGATCGAGGACATGGTCGAGAAGTTCGACATCGCGGACGTCAACGCGAACCCGGCCCGCTTCGACCTGAAGAAGGCCGAGTCGATCAACGCGGACCACATCCGCCTGCTCGACGTGAAGGCCTTCGCCGAGGCCTGCGAGCCCTGGCTGGCGGCCCCGCACGCCAACTGGGCCCCCGAGGACTTCGACCGCGCCGCCTGGGAGGCCATCGCGCCCTACGCCCAGACCCGTGTGACCGTCCTGTCGGACATCACGGCCAACGTCGACTTCCTCTTCCTCAAGGAGCCGGTCCTCGACGAGGCCAGCTGGGCCAAGGCCATGAAGGAGGGCTCCGACGCCCTCCTCGTGACCGCCCGCGAGAAGCTGGAGGCGGCCGACTGGAACGACCCCGAGTCGCTCAAGAACGCCGTCCTGACCGCCGGCGAGGCCCACGGCCTCAAGCTGGGCAAGGCGCAGGCCCCGGTCCGCGTCGCCGTCACCGGCCGCACGATCGGCCTGCCGCTCTTCGAGTCGCTGCAGATCCTGGGCAAGGACAAGACCCTCGCCCGCGTCGACGCCGCCCTCGCCAAGCTGGCCGGCTGACACCCTTCGCACGCCCACGGGGGCGGCGCCCGGAACCCTCCGGCCGCCGCCCCCGCGGCGTCGTCGCACCCGGGGAGCCGAACCCCGCCGTCCGGCGGCCTTCCGGCGGTACGGTCGTCCCATGGGCATCCGCGCGATCCTCTGGGACATCGACGACACCCTCTTCGACTACGCCCGCGCCGACCACGACGGCATGAGCGCGCACCTCGCGGCCGAGGGCCTGGCCGACGGATACGACTCCGTCGGCCAGGCCCTCGGGCGTTGGAAGGAGCTCACCACGCTCCACTGGCGCCGCTTCGAGGCCGGCGGGGTGGACTTCCTCGACCAGCGCCGCGACCGGGTCCGGGACTTCCTCGCGCTGCCGGACCTGGGCTCCGCCGACGCCGACGCCTGGTTCGAGCGGTACCTGGCCCACTACGAGGCCGCCTGGGGGCTGTTCCCGGACGCCCGGCCCGTCCTCGACCTGCTCGCGGGGGAGTACCGGCAGGCGGTCCTGTCGAACTCCAGCATCCACAACCAGGAACGCAAGCTGCGCCTGCTCGGCGTGCGCGACCGCTTCGAGGCCGTGCTGTGCGCCGCGGAGCTCGGCGTCGCCAAGCCGGCCGCCGAGGCCTTCCACGCCGCCTGCACGGCCCTGGGCCTGCCGCCGGACCAGGTCGCGTACGTCGGGGACCAGCCCGACATCGACGCCCGGGGCGCGGCCGAGGCGGGGCTCCGGGGCATCTGGCTGGACCGCGCGGACACCGGCGGAAGACCCGAGCTGACCCGCATCACCGACCTCCACCAGCTGTCCCGTGTCCTGCGTGGGGATACGCGTTTTGGAGCACCGTCCACCTTCGGGTAATGTTCTTCCTGCGCCGAGGGAAACGGGCCGAAAGGCCGGAAAGTCCCGGAAGCGCAAGCCGAGCAAGAACCCTCCTCGGAGGGATCGCGCCCCGGTGGCCTATGGTGTAATTGGCAGCACGACGGTTTCTGGTTCCGTTAGTCTTGGTTCGAGTCCAGGTAGGCCAGCTCGCAGAGCTTCATCTGCACGTACGCGGATCTCATCCGCAAAGCCCCCGTTGTGTAGCGGCCTAGCACGCCGCCCTCTCAAGGCGGTAGCGCCGGTTCGAATCCGGTCGGGGGTACAGATCCTTCCCGCGGGATCACTTGGGTAGCTCCCGGTGAACTCGATGCAGGATCGCTAGGGCCCCCGTTGTGTAGCGGCCTAGCACGCCGCCCTCTCAAGGCGGTAGCGCCGGTTCGAATCCGGTCGGGGGTACGGTGTAACCACCATGGCCTATGGTGTAATTGGCAACACTACGGTTTCTGGTACCGTCATTCTTGGTTCGAGTCCAGGTAGGCCAGCTCGCAGAGCTCATCTGCACCCGCGGATCTGATCCGCAAAGGCCCCCGTTGTGTAGCGGCCTAGCACGCCGCCCTCTCAAGGCGGTAGCGCCGGTTCGAATCCGGTCGGGGGTACAGAACGAAGAAGCCCTTCCCTTCGGGGGAGGGCTTCTTCGTCGTTCCCGGACCACGGACACAACTCCGGCCCACCGCTGCGGCGTTGGAGCGGTGGGCCGGTGACGAACAGGTGAAGAGGGGAGAGGGACGGCGGGAGGGGTCAGCCGTTGCGGCGGAGGGCCTCGGAGAGGCGCGCGGCCGCGTCGATGACCGCCTGGGCGTGCATCCGGCCCGGGTGCCGGGTCAGGCGCTCGATCGGACCCGAGACCGACACGGCGGCCACCACGCGGTTCGAGGGGCCGCGTACGGGCGCGGAGACCGACGCGACGCCGGGCTCCCGCTCGCCGATCGACTGGGCCCAGCCGCGACGCCGCACGCCCGACAGGGCCGTCGCCGTGAAGCGGGCGCCCTGCAGGCCGCGGTGGAGCCGCTCGGGCTCCTCCCAGGCCATCAGGATCTGCGCGGACGAGCCGGCCTTCATGGTCAGCGTCGAGCCGACCGGGACGGTGTCCCGAAGTCCGGACAGCCGCTCGGCCGCCGCCACACAGATGCGCATGTCGCCCTGGCGCCGGTAGAGCTGGGCGCTCTCGCCGGTGACGTCGCGCAGATGCGTGAGCACCGGCCCGGCCGTCGCGAGGAGACGGTCCTCACCGGCCGCGGCGGCGAGCTCCGAGAGCCGCGGGCCGAGGATGAACCGGCCCTGCATGTCGCGGGCCACCATCCGGTGGTGTTCCAAAGCCACGGCGAGTCGGTGTGCCGTGGGTCGTGCGAGTCCCGTCGCCGCGACCAGACCTGCGAGGGTGGCCGGACCGGACTCCAGGGCGCTCAGGACAAGGGCTGCCTTGTCGAGAACGCCTACGCCGCTAGAGTTGTCCATGCAACGATATTCGCGTCTCACTCTGTGAAACGCAAGTTCAATTTTCCGAGGAACTTGTCACTCTGGTGGGGCGGCCGCACAACGGCCCGCGAAACGGGTCTCTAGTGGTGCCGGCGCACGCCGTCGGCCGGAGGGAAAGCGATGGGTAGGACACTCGCGGAGAAGGTCTGGGACGACCATGTCGTCCGGCGCGCCGAAGGCGAGCCCGACCTCCTCTTCATCGATCTGCACCTGCTGCACGAGGTGACCAGCCCGCAGGCGTTCGACGGGCTCCGGCAGAACGGCCGGCAGGTGCGGCGCCTCGACCTCACCATCGCGACCGAGGACCACAACACCCCCACCCTCGACATCGACAAGCCGATCGCCGACCCGGTCTCCCGCGCCCAGCTGGAGACCCTGCGGAAGAACTGCGCCGAGTTCGGCGTCCGGCTGCACCCGCTGGGCGACGTCGAGCAGGGCGTCGTCCACGTCGTGGGACCGCAGCTGGGCCTGACCCAGCCGGGCACCACCGTGGTCTGCGGCGACTCGCACACCTCCACGCACGGCGCCTTCGGCGCGCTGGCCTTCGGCATCGGCACCAGCCAGGTCGAGCACGTGCTGGCCACCCAGACGCTCCCGCTGGCCCGCCCCAAGACCATGGCCATCACGGTCGACGGCGACCTGCCCGAGGACGTCACCGCCAAGGACCTGATCCTGGCGATCATCGCGAAGATCGGCACCGGCGGCGGCCAGGGCTACATCCTGGAGTACCGCGGCTCCGCCATCGAGAAGCTCTCGATGGAAGCCCGGATGACCATCTGCAACATGTCCATCGAGGCTGGCGCCCGCGCGGGCATGATGGCCCCCGACGAGACCACCTTCGCCTACCTCCAGGGGCGTGCCCACGCCCCCGAGGGCGAGGACTGGGACGCCGCGGTCGCGTACTGGAAGACGCTGAGGTCGGACGAGGACGCGGTCTTCGACGCCGAGGTCGTCATCGACGCCGCCGCGCTGGCGCCCTTCGTGACCTGGGGCACCAACCCGGGCCAGGGCGCGCCGCTTTCGGCGAACGTCCCCGACCCCGCTTCGTACGAAGACGCCTCGGAGCGCCTGGCCGCCGAAAAGGCCCTGGAGTACATGGGGTTGACCGCCGGGCAGCCGCTGCGCGACATCAAGGTCGACACCGTCTTCGTAGGCTCCTGCACCAACGGGCGCATCGAGGACCTGCGCAACGCGGCCTCCCTGCTGGAGGGCCGCAAGGTCGCCGACGGCGTCCGCATGCTGGTCGTCCCCGGCTCGGTCCGGGTCGCCCTGCAGGCCGTCGAGGAGGGCCTGGACAAGGTCTTCAAGGAGGCCGGCGCCGAATGGCGGCACGCGGGCTGCTCGATGTGCCTGGGCATGAACCCCGACCAACTGGCTCCCGGTGAGCGCTCCGCGTCCACCTCCAACCGCAACTTCGAGGGCCGGCAGGGCAAGGGCGGGCGCACCCACCTGGTCTCCCCCCAGGTCGCCGCCGCCACCGCCGTCCTGGGCCACCTGGCCTCCCCGGCCGATCTGTCCGACGTCGCCACCACCGCGGGGGTCTGAGGAACCATGGAAGCATTCACCACCCACACCGGCCGAGCCGTCCCGCTGCGCCGCAGCAACGTCGACACCGACCAGATCATCCCGGCGCACTGGCTCAAGAAGGTCACCCGCGACGGCTTCGAGGACGGCCTGTTCGAGGCCTGGCGCAAGGACTCCGAGTTCGTCCTCAACCGCCCCGAGCGGCAGGGCGCCACGGTCCTGGTCGCCGGCCCCGACTTCGGCACCGGCTCCTCCCGTGAGCACGCCGTCTGGGCGCTCCAGAACTACGGCTTCCAGGCCGTCATCTCCGCCCGCTTCGCCGACATCTTCCGCGGCAACTCGCTGAAGAACGGCCTGCTGACCGTCGTCCTGCCGCAGGAGACCGTCGACGCGCTGTGGGCGGCGACCGAGGCCGACCCGACCGTCGAGGTGACCGTCGACCTGGAGGCCCGCAAGGTCCTCGCCCCGGGGATCGAAGCCGACTTCGAGCTCGACGAGAACGCCCGCTGGCGTCTGCTGAACGGCCTGGACGACATCAGCCTCACCCTTCAGAACGAAGCGGACATCGCCGCCTACGAGGCCTCCCGACCGGCCTTCAAGCCCCGTACAATTACGGCCTGAGCAGCGCTTTTCCAGGACTGCGCCCCCCACCGCCCGGTGGGGGGCGCAGTCGCTTGTTGGGACCCCGTCGGGCGACAACTCGCCCTAGATGGCACAATCGGTGCATGGAACGCGACAGCCAACTCGAGCTCTACGAGTCAGTCGCCGCCCGATTGAAGGAAGCGCACACAAGAGTGCGCTCACTGCAAGTCCCGGAGGGCGTAAGGATGGCGCTGTCCCGGAAGCTGCTGGTCATCACGGCCGCGGCGAAGCACGATCTCTCGGACGCGGCAACGCGTCTGGACCGGTTGATGAAGGACCTCGACGAGGGCCGATTCCCTGAAGACGACTGACACCAGGAACTCCGTAACGTGCTTCCGCGTTGCGGCAGTAGGGTGATTAGCCCGTTTCGTGTTTGATTTGCGGTATATACATGCCTAACGTGCGAAATAGCTTGAACACTTTCGTTCCGGCAATGTCTCCGAAGGGGAAGACGTGAACAAGGCGCAGCTCGTAGAAGCGATTGCCGACAAGATGGGCGGCCGCCAGCAGGCCGCCGACGCCGTCGACCACGTGCTCGACGCCATCGTGCGTGCCGTGGTCAGCGGGGACCGGGTCTCGGTCACCGGCTTCGGCTCGTTCGAGAAGGTCGACCGCCCGGCCCGCTACGCCCGCAACCCGCAGACGGGTGAGCGCGTGCGGGTCAAGAAGACCTCCGTTCCGCGCTTCCGTGCGGGCCAGGGCTTCAAGGACCTGGTCAGCGGCTCGAAGAAGCTCCCCAAGGGTGGCGAGGTCTCCGTCAAGAAGGCCCCCAAGGGCAGCCTGACCGGTCCCGCCTCCGCGACCGTGAAGAAGGCCGCGGCCAAGAAGGCCACCACCGCCAAGAAGGCCGCCGCGAAGAAGGCGACCCCGGCGAAGAAGACGACGGCCGCCGCGAAGAAGACCACCGCGGCCGCGAAGAAGACCACCACGGCGGCGGCCAAGAAGGCCACCACCACGGTCGCCAAGAAGACCACCGCGGCCGCGAAGAAGGCGGCCCCGGCGAAGAAGGCGACGGCCACGGCCAAGAAGACCGTCGCCAAGAAGACCGCACCGGCGAAGAAGGCCACCGCGAAGAAGGCGCCCGCCAAGAAGACGACGGCGCGCAAGACCACCGCGAAGAAGGCCGCCGCGAAGAAGTAAGGCGGAAGACGCTCACACGCCGGGCCGGGCTCCCCCAGGGGGAGCCCGGCCCGCGGCGCGTCCGGACGGCGAAACGCCCTGGTCAGAAAGTCTGCAGCGTCACCAGCGTGATCCGCCGGGCGGCACCCTCGCCCGCCGTCTCGATCCGGACCCGCTGCCCCGGGCGGAGCAGCCGCAGCCCGCCCGCCTCGAAGGCCTCGGCCCCGAACTCCACCGGGGTGCCGTCGTCGAGCAGCACACTGCCGCTGCGGGTCTCGGGGTCGTACGTGTACGCGGTCGCCTGCATGGACCGCAGCCTATCCGGCCGCGCCCACCCACCGGGCCGCCGTCCGCGGCCCCACACCCAGGGCCAGCGCCGCCGCCAGATCCTCCCCGGTGTCCACGTCCCTGCGCACGGAATCCACCCCGTCGAGCCGGATTTCCACCGCCCCCGTGGACAAATGCCGCCGCCGCGAAGCTCCTCCGAATGCCGGTTCCAATTCCGTACCGGAGCTCGCCGAGAGGAATGTCGTACCCATTTCGGCGGCATCCGCGAGAAAAGCCCGGGGAAATTGTCCGGCGGCCGCCAGGACCCGGGCCAGCTCCGCTGACCGCAGCGCCGGCAGATCGGCGTTCAGCGCCGCCACCGCCGCACCCGGCCGCACCGCCCGCACCGCGCGGGCGCCGTGCGCGAGCGCCCGGTTGAGCCCACCGCCCGGAACGTCCGGCACGATCCGCGCCCCGAGCGCCGCCAGCGCCGCCCCGGCCTCCCGGTCGTCCGTGACGACCACCACATCCCGTACCGCCGCGCAGGCCAGCACCGCCGCCACGGTGTCCTCGGCGAACGCCAGCGCCAGCCGGGGCCGCAGGGCCCCCGCCGCGGCCGGGGCCAACCTGCTCTTGGCGCGCGCCAGCGGCTTCAGGGGCACGACCAGGGACCAGCCGTCGGCGGTGGTGTGGCCGGCGCTGCCGGCGGCGGAGTTCCTCATCGGACCCCATTCTGTCCCGCCCGCGCGGACCCGCCGAGCCCCGGGGCGTACCGTGTCCTCGACAGACCAGGAGCGGGGAGTGACACTTGACCCCCTGCGAACAAGTCCCGGAGAAAGGTGCACGAGTGCCCCGCCGCAGAATCGGCTTCTGGTACCGCCTGGCGGCGGTCATCGCCAAACCCCCACTGGTGGTGCTGTTCAAGCGGGACTGGCGCGGGACGGAACACATTCCGGCCGACGGCGGATTCATCACCGCGGTCAACCACAACTCGTACCTGGACCCGCTGTCGTACGCGCACTACCAGTACAACACCGGCCGGGTGCCCCGCTTCCTCGCCAAGGCGGGCCTCTTCAAGGGCTTCGTCGGCACCATGCTGACCGGCACCGGACAGATCCCGGTCTACCGCGAGACCACCAACGCCCTGGACGCCTTCCGGGCCGCCGTCGAGGCCATCGAGCGCGGCGAGTGCGTCGCCTTCTACCCCGAGGGCACCCTCACCCGCGACCCCGACATGTGGCCGATGGCCGGCAAGACCGGCGCCGCCCGCGTCGCGCTGCTCACCAAGGCCCCGGTGATCCCGGTCGCCCAGTGGGGCGCCAACCTCGCGATGCCGCCGTACGCCAAGGAGGACAAGCTGCGGCTGTGGCCGCGCAAGACCCTGATCGTGCAGGCCGGTCCGCCGGTCGACCTCACCCGCTTCCACGACCTCGAACCCACCCCCGAGGTGCTGCGCGAGGCCACCGAGGTGATCATGGCGGCCATCACCCGCCTCCTGGAGGAGGTCCGGGGCGAGCAGGCGCCGGCCGAGCCGTACGACCACCGCAAGGCCCGGCTGGAGCAGCGGCGCAGGGCCGCGGGGGAAGGCAAGAAGTGACCAAGGCAGCCGTCTTCGGCAATGGATCGTGGGGCACCGCCTTCGCGATGGTGCTCGCCGACGCGGGGTGCGAGGTGAGCCTGTGGGGCCGCCGGGCCGCCCTCGCCGAGACCATCAACAGCACCGGGGTCAACCCCGACTACCTGCCCGGGGTCGAACTCCCCAAGGGCATCACGGCCACCGCCGATCCGGCCGAGGCCGCCCGCGGCGCCGACTTCACCGTCCTCGTCGTGCCCTCGCAGACGCTCCGCGAGAACCTGGCCGCCTGGAAGCCGCTGCTCGCCCCCGACACCGTCCTCGTCTCCCTGATGAAGGGCGTCGAACTGGGTACCGCCGAGCGGATGAGCGAGGTCATCCAGGAGGTCGCCGAGGTCCCCGCCGAGCGCGTGGCCGTCCTCACCGGGCCCAACCTGGCCAAGGAGATCGCCGCCCGGCAGCCCGCCGCGGCCGTCGTCGCCTGCGTCGACGAGACGGTCGCCCAGCGGTTCCAGGCGGCCTGCATGACCCCGTACTTCCGCCCGTACACCAACACCGACGTGGTGGGCTGCGAGCTCGGCGGAGCGGTCAAGAACGTCATCGGGCTCGCCGTGGGCATCGCCAACGGCATGGGCCTCGGCGACAACTCCAAGGCCACCCTCATCACCCGCGGGCTCGCCGAGACCACCCGCCTCGGCCTCGCCATGGGCGCCGACCCGCTCACCTTCTCCGGCCTCGCGGGCCTCGGCGACCTGGTCGCCACCTGCTCCTCGCCGCTCTCCCGGAACAACACCTTCGGCACCAACCTGGGTCGCGGGATGACGCTGGAGGAGACCATCGCGGCCACCAAGCAGACCGCCGAGGGCGTCAAGTCCTGCGAGTCCGTGCTCGATCTGGCCCGGCGGCACGGCGTCGACATGCCCATCACCGAGACGGTCGTGTCCATCGTCCACGACGGCAAGCCGCCCATCGTCGCGCTCAAGGAGCTGATGTCCCGCAGCGCGAAGGCGGAACGCCGCTAGCGCGGGTCTTGACCCGTACGCGCGCGACGGCAGCGGGGCGCTCAGCAGTTCGGACGTCGCAAGGTACCCTCAACGCGATATGAGCGAGAACACCCAGAGCCCCCGCAAGCCGCGCGTGGCCGTCGTCTTCGGCGGACGCAGCTCGGAGCACGCCATCTCCGTCGTCACCGCAGGCGCCGTCCTGAGCGCCATCGACCGGGACAAGTACGACGTGCTGCCCATCGGCATCACCACCGACGGGCGCTGGGCGCTGACCGCCGACGCCCCGGAGCGGATGGCCATCGCCGACCGCACCCTGCCGAGCGTGACCGACCTCGCCGAGTCCGAGACCGGCGGCGTGGCCCTCTCCGTCGACCCGGCCAGCCGCGAGGTCGTCCTCAACGAGCCCGGCGCGGTGCCGCGGGCGCTCGGCGAGGTCGACGTGGTCTTCCCCATGCTGCACGGCCCGTACGGCGAGGACGGCACCCTCCAGGGCCTGCTGGAGCTCTCCGGCGTCCCGTACGTCGGCGCGGGCGTCCTCGCCTCCGCCGTCGGCCAGGACAAGGAGTACATGAAGCGGGTCTTCGTCTCCTTCGGCCTGCCGGTCGGCCCGTACGAGGTCATCCGGCCGCGCGAGTGGGAGCAGAACCCCGCCGCCGCCCGGAAGAAGATCGTGGAGTTCGCCGCCGACCACGGCTGGCCGCTCTTCGTGAAGCCGGCCCGCGGCGGCTCCTCCATGGGCATCACCAAGGTCGACGACCTCTCCGGCCTCGACGAGGCCGTCGAGGAGGCCCGCCGCCACGACCCGAAGATCATCGTGGAGTCGCTGATCCGGGGCCGCGAGATCGAGTGCGGCGTCCTGGAGTTCGAGGACGGCCCGCGCGCCAGCGTGCCCGCCGAGATCCCGCCGGTCACCGACCACGACTTCTACGACTTCGAGGCCAAGTACATCGACTCGGCCTCCGGCATCGTGCCCGCGCCGATCGGCGACGAGGCCACCGCCGAGATCCAGCGCCTGGCGGTCGCGGCCTACGAGGCCGTCTCCTGCGAGGGCCTGGTGCGCGCCGACTTCTTCCTCACCGAGGACGGCGGCTTCGTCATCAACGAGATCAACACCATGCCCGGGTTCACGCCCATCTCCATGTACCCGCGCATGTGGCAGGAGAGCGGCGTGGCGTACCCGGAGCTCGTCGACCGGCTCATCCAGGCCGCGCTGAACCGCTCCACGGGCCTGCGCTAGGTCCTCGGGGCCGCCCTCGGGCGGCCCCGAGGGGCCTAGAGGCTGGGGGGAACGGCCTTCTTCACCGGGGCGGCGAGATCCACGAGCGGGCCGACGTCATGCGCGTACCGCTCGTCCAGCGTCACCTCGACGTACGCCTTCCGGTACGTCGTGGTGAAGCGGGGTCCGTCGCCCTCGCGCCGCTCGTAGAGCCAGTTCACACCGTCGGCGTCGATTCCCTGTGCCTGTGGATCGTTCATCTTTTCGGGCCGGGGGACCCCGCAGCGCAGTACGATCGCGGCATCCCCCCATGCGGCGGTCAGCTCGGAGTCCGGCTCGGTGCCGGAGCGCTCCAGACCCGCCACGGTGCCGGGCAGCTCCTTGGCGAGCGACCGGCAGACGGCGGCCTCGGCCGCCGCCGGACCGGGAACCGGGACCGACGCCTTCGCGCCCGGAGAGGAACAGCCCGCGACGGCCAGCAGCAGCAGGGCCGCGGCGGCGGAAGCGGGCAGGCCGAAGGGCCGGCGGGAAGACTTCACCGGCCTAGGGTAGACGGGGGCTAGATATGCACGACCGGGCAGGTGAGGGTGCGCGTGATGCCTTCCACTTGCTGGACCTTGGCGACCACCATGCGGCCCAGCGCGTCCACGGTGTCGGCCTCCGCCCGCACGATCACGTCGTACGGACCGGTCACGTCCTCCGCCTGGATCACCCCCGGGATCTTGGCGATGGTCTCGGCGACGGTCGACGCCTTGCCCACCTCGGTCTGAATAAGGATGTACGCCTGTACCACGGAACCTCCAGGGCGGCCACGAGGATCTTGTGGGAGAAAGAGACGCCACGGTACCGCGTCGCCTCGCGCCGCGGGGAGACCTGCGCGCCCCGAGGCGCTCGCAGTGTGGCGCACGCACGTAAGAAGTTGACGGTCTACTTGACGGTATCCGGCACGGTGACGGCCCGCGACCCGCAGCGCGAGGAACGGCGGAGCGGCGCGGCGGCCGGCACGACGACACGAGGTGAGACGCGGTGAAGGGCACAGTCGGAGAACTGGGCGAGTTCGGGCTGATCAAGGAGCTCACCTCCCGGCTCACCGCCACCCCGGCGGTACGGATCGGACCCGGCGACGACGCTGCGGTCGTCTCCGCCCCCGACCGGCGCGTGGTGGCCAGCACGGACATCCTCCTCGAAGGACGTCACTTCCGCCGCGACTGGTCGACGGCCTACGACGTCGGCCGCAAGGCCGCGGCGCAGAACCTGGCGGACATCGCGGCCATGGGCGCGGTCCCGACCGCGCTCCTGCTCGGCCTGGTCGTCCCCGCCGAGCTCCCCGTCACCTGGCCCACCGAGCTCATGGACGGCCTGCGCGACGAGTGCCAGGTGGCCGGCGCGGCCGTGGTCGGCGGCGACGTGGTCCGCGGCGACACGATCACCATCGCCATCACCGCCCTCGGCGACCTGCGCAACCAGGACCCGGTGACCCGCGGCGGCGCCCAGCCCGGCGACGTCGTCGCCTACACCGGCTGGCTGGGCTGGTCCGCCGCCGGCTACGCGGTGCTCTCCCGAGGCTTCCGCTCCCCGCGCGCCTTCGTCGAGGCGCACCGGCGCCCCGAGCCGCCGTACCACGCGGGCCCCGCGGCGGCCGGGCTCGGCGCCACCGCCATGTGCGACGTCAGCGACGGCCTGATCGCCGACCTCGGGCACATCGCCGAGGCCAGCAAGGTCCGCATCGACCTGCGGTCCGGGCTCATCGACATTCCCACCCAGATGAACGACATCGGCCAGGCGGTCGGAGTGGACCCGCTCCAGTGGGTGCTCACCGGGGGGGAGGACCACGCGATCGTGGCCACCTTCCCGCCGGACGTGAAGCTGCCGGCCCGCTGGAAGGTCATCGGCGAGGTCCTCAACCCCTCGGCGCTGCCCCAGGTGACCGTCGACGGGGCGCCCTGGCACAGCGCGGGCGGCTGGGACCACTTCGGAGAGACCGAGTGAGCTCCCGTCCGCCGCTGGTGCTGACCGTCGCCGGATCGGACTCCGGCGGCGGCGCGGGCATCCAGGCCGACCTGAAGACGATGCTCGCGCTCGGCGTGCACGGCATGAGCGTGCTCACCGCCGTCACCGCCCAGAACTCGCGGGGCGTCCTGGGCGCCTGGGAACTGCCCGAGGAGGCCGTACGGGCCCAGTTCCGGGCCGTGGTGGACGACATCGGCGTGCAGGCCGTGAAGACCGGCATGCTCGCCTCCGCCCCACTGGTGGAGACGGTGGCCGAACTGCTCGCCCCGGTCGGCGTCCCCGTGGTCGTCGACCCGGTCGGCGTCTCCAAGCACGGCGACCCGCTGCTCGCCGCCTCCGCGCTGGACTCGGTCCGTACGAAGCTGCTGCCGGTGGCGACCGTCGCCACCCCGAACCTGGACGAAGTGGCGCAGCTCACGGGAATCGTGGTCGAGGACGAGCCGGGGATGCGGCGGGCGGCCGACGCGATCCTGGCCCACGGGCCGCGCTGGGCGCTGATCAAGGGCGGCCACCTGCCCTCGGGCGAGGACGCCGTGGACCTGCTCACGGACGGCTCCGAGGAACACTGGCTGCGCGCGCCGCGGCACGACAACCGGCACACCCACGGCACGGGCTGCACGCTCGCCTCGGCGGTCGCGTCGGGGCTCGCGAAGGGCATGGCGGTGCCGTCGGCGGTGCGGGCGGCCAAGGAGTACGTGACCGGGGCGATCGCCGCCGGTTTCTCCCTGGGCACGGGCATCGGCCCGGTCGACCACGGGTGGCGCTTCCGGCACTGACGGGGCCCGTGGGGCCCAGGGGTCCCACAAGGCCCATAGGTCCCACAGGTCCCATGGGCAGGCCCCGTTCCGTGCGCGGGCAAGGCAAAAGGCCGGTTCACCAAGGTGAACCGGCCTTTCAAGGCAACCGCAGGGGCTGCGCTACGACGGAACGTCGCGGTTAGCGCGAGACCTTGCCGGCCTTGATGCACGAGGTGCAGACGTTGAGCCGCTTCGGCGTCCGACCGACCACGGCACGCACACGCTGGATGTTCGGGTTCCAGCGACGAGACGTACGGCGGTGCGAGTGCGAAATGTTGTTGCCGAAGCCCGGCCCCTTGCCGCAGACGTCGCAGTTGGCAGCCACGGGTCACTCCAAAGACTTCAGATTTACAGTGAAACCGGCGCACCGGAATCAGGTATCTGAAGTGGCTTGCCGGGGGATGGCCCGACGAGTGCCGGGCAACCGAAGCAGCATACAACGACTGCTTCCGTGGAACGAAACTACCACGGTCTCCGCCGCCCCCGCCCCGGGCCCGGGGTGATCACGGGTCTACCCTGCGGTGAACCGACCGCAGCGCACAGGAGGACCACCCGTTGCCGCGAGCCCCGCAGACCCTCGACGCCGAAGCGGTCCGATCCTGGTGCGCGGGCGCGCTGGAGGCGCTCGGCAGGGAGCGCGAGGAGATCGACGCCATCAACGTCTATCCCGTCGCGGACGGCGACACCGGCACCAACCTGTACCTGACCGTGGAGTCCGCGGCACGCTCCGTCGCGGAGCTCCCCGAGAACCCCGGGGCGGGGAAGCAGCCGGATGTGGCCGAGGTCATACGGGCCATGGCGCACGGCGCGCTGATCGGCGCCCGCGGCAACTCCGGGACGATCCTCTCCGAGCTGCTCCGCGGCATGGCCGCCGTGCTCGCCGAGGGGAGCGACGGCGATCACCTCGCCCGCGCCTTCGCCGAGGCCGCCGAGGCCGCCCGGCGGGCCGTGGCCCACCCCGTCGAGGGCACCGTCCTCACCGTCGCCCACGCCGCCGCCGAGGCCTGCGCGGGGGGCGGGGAGCTCGTCACGGTGGCCACGACGGCCTACGAGGGGGCCAGGAACGCCCTGGAGCGGACCCCCGGCCAACTGGACGTCCTGCGCCGCGCGGGCGTCGTGGACGCCGGGGGACGCGGTCTGGTGTCCGTGCTCGGCGCGCTCGTGGAGAGCCTCACCGGGGAGGCGCCGGCCCGGCCCGCGGCCCCCGCGCACCGCCCGGCCCTCGACCCGGGATGCGAGGGCGAGGACGGCCCCGGCTACGAGGTGATCTACCTCCTGGAGGCCGAGGACCCGGCCGTGGAGCGGCTGCGGACCCGCCTCGACGCGCTGGGGGAGTCCCTCGTCGTGGTCGGCGGCGACGGCCTGTGGAACGTGCACGTCCACGTCGACGACGCGGGCGACGCGGGCACCGCCGTCGAGTTCGGGATCGAGGCGGGACGCCCGTACCGGATCCGGATCACGCACTTCGAGGGCGCGCCGGCCCGGCCGCGCGAGCCCGTCCAGCGGGCCGTCGTCGCCGTCCTGCCCGGTGAGGGACTGGCCGGGCTCTGCGCCGAGGCCGGGGCGACCACCCTGCTCGCCCTGCCCGGCGCACCGCCCACCGGGGCGGAGCTCGCCGAGGCGATCCGGCGGGCCCACGCGCGCGAGGTCGTCCTGCTGCCCAACGACACCGAGCTGCGACAGGCCGCCGCGGCCGCCGCCGAGCAGGCCCGCGCCGAGGGCATCCGGGTCGCCCTCATCCCCACCCGCGCCGCGGTCCAGGGCATCGCCGCCCTCGCCGTCCACGAACCGGACCGGCGCTTCGACGAGGACGTCGTCGCCATGAGCGCCGCGGCCGGCGCGACCCGCTACGCCGAACTCGCCGTCGCCGAACGCCAGTCCTTCACGTCCGCCGGCGTCTGCCAGGCCGGCGACGTCCTCGGCCTCATCGAGGGCGACGTCGCCGTCATCGGCCAGGACCTCACCACCACCGCCCGCACCGTCCTCGACCGGATGCTCTCCGCCGGCGGCGAGCTCGTGACGCTCGTCGTCGCCGCCGACACCCCGCCGGACCTGGCCCCCACCCTGGAACGCCACGTGCGGGCCACGTACCTGGCGGTGGACACCGTCACGTACGAGGCCGGGGCGGGGGCCCCGGCGCTGCTCATCGGCGTCGAGTAGCCCCCGCTCCGGTCACCCTCCCGGGGGCGGCGGCGCCGTCCTGGCCAGCAGGGCGGCCGCCTCCGCGCGGTGCTCGGGGGAGTCCGCGGCCAGGACCTTCCGGGCCAGCTCCGCCGCCGCCCCGGGGTCGCCCAGGTCCAGGTGGAGCCAGGCGGTCAGCAGGTCCGCCGAGAGCCGGGCGTCCACGTCGCCCGCGACGGCGTAGCCCGCCGAGGCGCGCTCGGCGAAGGCGAGCACCTCGGACAGGTCGGGCTCCCGCGCGCGGGCGAGGAGCTCGGCGGTCTGCCGACAGGTGTCCGCCAGCTCCCTCGGGTCCCCGCCGCAGGCCTCCTCCGCCGCGGCCATCAGCGCGCGCCCCCGGGCGTCCGGGCCCGCGATCCAGGCCCGCACCCGCAGGGTGCGGACGTACGCCGGGATGTCGCCGAGGGACTGCCACAGCTCGCCGGCCCGCTCGAACGCGGCCGCCGCCTCCTGGTCCAGCTCCGCCCGCCACAGGGCCTGCGCCGCCAGGTTCGCCAGCGTCGCGTGGTCCCGCTGGTCCGGCCACGCCGCCGCCAGCTCGGCCGCCCGCAGCCAGCGCTCGGCCGCCGCCCGGGGCTCCGCCACGCTCATCAGGCAGTCGCCGAGCCACCACAGCGCCTGGACGACCGCCCCGTCCCCGTGCTCCTCGACCGACAGGTCCGGCAGGACCTCCTCCAGGACGGCCGCCGCCTCCTCGTACCGGCCCTCGCGCAGCAGCCGGCCGCCGAGCAGCCGGCGCGCGTACGCCCCGAGGCCGCGGCTCTCACCCGCCTCGTCCGCCCAGTGCGCCGCCTCCAGGGCCTGCTCGGCCGCCTCGCCGGACCGGTCGGCCGCGCCGAGGACCTCCGCGAGCCGCAGCCGCAGCCGGGCCTGCCCGGCGGGCCCCGCGTATCCGGCGCCGTGCGCCAGGGCCGCCCGCGCCGCACGCTCGGCCGTCGCCAGGTCGCCCTCGCGCTGCGCGAGCGCCGCGAGCCGCGCCTCGGGCTCCACCGCGTACCAGGGCAGTCCGGCTTCGAGGAACAGCTCCGCCGCCCGCTCGTACCGCTCGGCCGCCCGCCCGGTGTCGCCGTCCCGCGCCGCCGCGTCGCCCAGCAGCCACTCGGCCTCGGCGATCCGGTCGGCGACGTCCGGGGCCCCGGCGAAGCCCAGGACCTCCTCGGCCGCCTCCGCCGTGCCCAGCACCCGGGCCCGCAGCAGCAGCGCCCCGGACAGTTGGCGGGCCGTCGCCCCGCCGTCCCCGTGGAGTCCGCGCAGCGCGGCGACCGGCTCCGCGAAGGCCGCGGGCTCGCCGAGCGCGTAGGCGCCCCTGGCCCGGGCCGCCCACGCCTCGCCGACGGCGCCGGCCGCCTCGTACCCCTCGGCCGCCGCCCGGAACAGGGCCGCGGTCTCCACGGGGTCCGCCGCGAGGGACATCGCCCGGTGGTCGGTCAGCTCGGCCGAGGCCAGGGCGTCGAGGTCCGTCAGGCCCGCCGCCTCGGCCCGCGCGAGCGCCGCCCAGGCCTCGTCCGCCTCCGGCCGCCGTTCGGCCGTCAGCCGCCGCGCCTCGGCCAGCAGGTCCCGCGGGGCCGCCGGCGCCACCGGGGCCGCGATCGGGGTCGGGTTCGGGGTCGGCGTCTCGGCGGGTACGGACGGGCCGCCGGACCGGACGCCCAGCGGCAGCCGGTCGACCAGCGGCCGGGCCGCCATCCGCTCCCGGGCCAGGCGGCTCACCCGGTCCGAGCCGTTGCGCGCGTCGAACCGGGCGGCCAGCTCCTCGGCCCGCTCCCGCGCATGGCGGCCGAGCTCCGCCGCCGTCCACTCCCGCGCGGGGGCCGGGGCCGGGGTCGTGGGTGTGCCCTTTGCCGTGCCGGTGCCGGTGCCGGTGGCTGGGGCCGTGGCCGTGGTTCCGGTGGGCGGGCCCGGCACCCGCTGCCCGCCCAGTCCGCGCGCCACCAGCCGGTCCATCAGCAGCGCCGTCACGGCCAGGAAGTCCAGTTCGCTGTCCGGGTCGCCGTGGTCCGTGAGGTAGGCCGGGCGCTCCGCGAGCAGCTCCAGGGCCCGCCCCTCGTTGCCGCTCAGCGCGCAGAACTCGATGTGCTGGGCCATCGCGCCCCGCATGCTCTCCATCGGGCGCACCAGCCGGTGCCCGCGCAGATGGTTGGCCCGCGCCTGCTCGACCCGGCCCAGCCGCAGCAGCGGCAGCAGCGAGGAGGCGAGCACCGCGTGCGGCTCGTGGGCGCAGGTGTGCTGGCCGTCCAGGACCGGCGCCCAGGCCGCGAGCGCGGCCTCGTCGTCGCCGAGTTCGGCCTGCCACAGCCCCTGCCCGTGCAGCTCGCAGGCGTGGCAGTCGGCCATCTCGTCCCGCTCGGCCGCCAGCCACGCCGTGTACGCGCGGGCCGCCCGGTCGAGGTCGCCGACGTGCCGGGCGACCCGGAACTCGCCCTGCCGCACCGCCCGTTCGGAGTGCCCGGCGAGCCGGTAGCGGTGCTCCATCTCGCCCAGCCACTTCTCGATCGAGGCGAGCGGGATGTGCGGCTGGTCGAGCATGCCGCTGGAGACCCACTTGAAGACCCAGTGCAGCGTGTACGTCTCCTGGGCGTCGAAGTCGCCCGGGTCGCGGTCCCACATCCGCAGCAGCCGCGAGAAGGGCACGAACATCTTCGCCTTCTCGGAGCTGTAGTTGTAGACCTGCAGCTGGTGGCCGAGCGCCTCGATGACCGCGAGCGGCTCGCCGATCCGCTCGGCGTCCGCGAGCAGCCGCTCCGCGCGGGCGTTGCGCGCCGGCCCCTCGGGCTGGGCGCGGTTGTCCCGCAGGGCCTCGCGCAGGGCCTGGAACTCCGGGCTCGTCATGCCTCGGACCCCTCGTCGGCGCCGTGTGCGGTACTCCGTTCGAGGAGGCCGAGGAAGGTGCGGTTGAGGAGGGCGTTGTCGGCGGGGCGGAGGGGGCGTTGGGCCATGAGGAGGGCTTGTCCGTAGAGGGCTTCGACGGCGGTGGCGGTGAGGTGGGGGTCGTCGAGGGTGGCGATGCGGCGGACGAGCGGGTTGTGGTGGTTGAGGACGAGGCGGGCGCGGGGTGTGCCGCCGCGCAGGGAGCCGAGGATGCCGGCCCACAGGTCGTCGGCCTCGCCCTCCTCCTCCGCCCGCGCCTGCTCGTGCCGGGCCGACCGGTCGTCCAGGTGCAGCGCCGGGACGGTCACCGGATGGAAGGACCGCAGCGACACGTCGCAGCCGAGGGCGTCCAGGGTGGAACGGGCGACCGACAGGAAACCGGTCAGGGCGAGCTCCCGCCCCGGGTCGACCGCGTCGAGATGCGCCGTGACGGTGTCCGCGTCCAGCTCCGCCACCACCGTCCCCGGCCGGACCTCCGGAAGACGCTCCACCAGCTCCGTGTCGTAGGTGTAGCCGCCGTTGACGACACCGATGCCCTGGGCGGCGGCGATCGCGGCGACCTGGCGGAACTCCTCGACGGTACGGGTGAAGTGGACGACCGGATGACGGCGGGCGAACTCGTCCAGGGAGAGACGCCCGTCCGTGGTCTCGAACGGCAGCCACGGCAGCATCGCCGTCAGCACCCCGTCGTCGTGCCGCGCCAGCGACTTCACGCCCAGATGGTGCACGGCCAGGAACTGCCCGAGCCGCTCCGGCGATCCGACCGCCAGCCCGGTGAGCCAGTCGCGGATCGCGTCCCCGAGCGCGTCCCGCACCCCCGCCAGGGCCTCGTCCTCGTACAGCGACTCCCGCGAGGCGGTGGGGCGCAGGGTGTCCGTGTCCAGCACGCAGCGGACGAAGAACGCCCAGTCGGGCAGCAGTCCGTCGGCCTTCTCGGTCAGCAG